>DAIPYF010000173.1:0-6007 GCA_036782855.1 Solirubrobacteraceae bacterium | reverse complement strand
ACGTGCTCAGCGGCGGCCGCGTCCTGCTCGGCATCGGCGCGGGCTGGAACGAGGACGAGATGGAGGACCACGGCGTGGACCCGGCACGCCGCTTCGGCCGCATGCGCGAGAGCGTCGAGGCGATGCGCGCGCTGTGGACCGAGGACGAGGCGTCCTACGCGGGCGATCACATCGCCTTCCCCCCGAGCTGGAGCTGGCCGAAGCCCGCCCAGCCGGGCGGGCCGCCGGTGCTGCTCGGCGGGAACGGCAAACGCGTGCTGGAGCGCGTCGTGCGCTACGCCGACGCCTGGTACCCGAACTTCCTCGGCGACGACGACAAGATGATCGCCCGTCTCGGCAAGCTGCGGGCGCTCGGCGAGGAGCACGGCCGCGGGGCGCTGCCGACGACCATGCAGATCGCGCCGACCGAGCCCGAGCGGCTCGAGCGCCTGGAGGCCGCGGGCGTCACGCGCGTCGTCTGGTACCTGCCGCCGCGGGACGCTGAGGCGATCGAGCGCTCGCTGGATCGCCACCTCGCGGCGGCGGACGCGTACCGCGCGGCCGGCGGCTGACCTACAGCTGACCGACGTCCGTCTCGAGCCCGAGCGCGAGGCGGCCCGTGAGCTCCCACGTCGCCGGGCCGACAAGGGCGTGCTGTGTGGCGACGTGGACGTCGCGGTGCCGGCGCTGGAGCGGGCTGGAGGCGTAGACGGACGTTCCGCCGCCGAGGGCGTACATGTCGCTCGTGACGCGTGCGGCGGTCTCCGTCGCGTGGGTGGCGGCGCGGCGCAGCGCGGCGCGCCGGTCAGCTCCGATCACCTCGCCTCCTCGTGCGGCGCCCCACGCGTCCGCGACCGCGGAGGCGACGAGCGCCTGCGCGGCGTCGAGCGCCGCCTGCCCGCGGGCGACGCGCGCCTGCGTGTCGGGCCGCGCGGCGAGCGGCCGGGTCGAACCGGTCGGGGTCTTGCCGCCGGCGAGCTCCACGAGGTCGCCGATCGCGGCGCGGGCGATCCCGAGCGTCACCGAGGCGATCGAGAGCGCGAGCAGGCCGAACGGGGGGAAGGCGTAGAGCGGCGCCTCGGCCAGCGGTGCCTGTGAGATCAGCGACGCCGAGCGGGCGGCGGGGGCGCGAGCGCCGTTCAGGGTGATGTCGTCGCTCCCGGTGGCGCGCAGGCCCGCGACGTCCCACGTGTCGAGGACCTTGAACGCGGCGCGCGGGAACAGCACCAGCCGCACGTCCGGGGCACCCGCCGCGGTGCGCACGACGTCCTCGCCGTCGGCGACCAGGCACCCCACCATCAGCCAGTCGGCGTGCGCGCTGCCGCTGGCGAACGACCAGCGCCCGCTGACGAGGAGGTCATCGCCGTCGGGCAGCGCGCGCCCGCGCGGGGCGAACACGCCGCCCACGATCGCCCCGCCGCCGTAGACCTCCGCGGCCGCGTCCGGCTCGAGGTAGGCGGCGAGCATCCCGCCGGTGCCGCAGACCGCGACGATCCACGCGGCGGCCGCGTCGCCGCCGGCGAGGGTCCGGATCGTGTCGAGGAACCACTGGGGCTCGGCCTCCATGCCCCCGAGAGCGCGCGGGACGAGCGCGCCGAACAGCCCGGAGTCGCGCAGTGCATCGACGACGGGCGCGGCCAGGCGCCCATCCCGATCCCCGGCCGCCGCGTGCTCGGCGGCGAGGGCCGTCAGGGCGGCCAGCCGCAGCGTCTGCGTGGGCACGCCGGTCACGCGGTGGCCGCCGGCTCACGCGCGCTCGCGCGGACGCCCGCGAATGTCGCCTCGCCGACCGCGGGCCAGCCGAAGCGGCCGCGCAGCTCCGCCATCGCCTTGCGGTAGGCGACCATGTTCAGGTAGTTCGCCATCCGGTCGGCCTGCACGTGGCGCACGCCGCCGGACAGGTCCGGGCGCTCGGTCTGCACGATCCGCCGCAACCGCGCGTGCGCCGCCGGGTCGGTGTCCGCGAGCTTCGTCGCGCGCGCGATCAGGTCGGCCATCTCGTCGAAGAGCCCGTACGCGCCGCCGTCGCCCTCGGTGAAGCCGATCGCGGCGAGGCCGTCGTGCTCGCGGCTGAAGAGGTGCAGGTGGAGGTCCGCGCGACCGCCGCGCCAGCGCAGGAGCGACGGGTCGAGGTAGGGGATCGGCCAGCGGTACCCGGTCGCCAGCACGACGACGTCGAACGGCTCGCGTGTGCCGTCGCGGAACAGCACGTCCCCGCGGTCGAAGCCGGTCACGTCGGGCCGCACCGTGAGGTCGCCGTGGCGCAGGTGGTGGAGGATCTGGTCGTTGACGATCGGGTGGGTCTCGAACAGGCGATGGTCGGGCTTCGGCCAGCCGTGCCTGGTCGGGTCGCCGATCTGCGCGCGCAGCACCCAGGTGAGGACGCGCTGGGCGACCGGCATCGGCAGGTGCGGGCCCTTCTCGGCGAACTCGTCGGCCGGCGTGCCGAACAGGTACTTGGGGACGATGTGGTACCCGCGGCGCACGCTGATCGCGGCGGCGGAGGCGGCGGTCGCCGCGTCGCACGCGATGTCGACGCCCGAGTTGCCGGCGCCCACGACGAGGACGCGCCGGCCGCCGAACAGCGCGCTGCTGCGGTAGTCGTGCGAGTGCAGCAGCTCGCCGGTGAACGTCTCGGCGCCCGGGAGGTCCGGCATGTTCGGGTGCCACGTCGTGCCGTTCGCGCACACGAGTGTGCGATAGCGGCGCGTCTCGCCCGTGGAGAGGGTGACCGTCCAGCCGCCGTCCTCCAGGGCGGCGTGCTCGACGCCGGTCCCGAGCTCGATCGCGCGGTACAGGTCGTGGTCGCGGGCGAAGGCGCGCAGGTAGGTCAGCACCTGGCGGTGGGAGGGGTAGTCCGGCAGGTCGTCCGGCATCGGGTAGCCGTGGAATCCCGACATCGAACGCGACGAGATGAAGTGCGCCGAGTCGTACATCGGCGAGCCGGGGTTGTCCTGGTCCCAGATCCCGCCCACGTCGTCGTGGCGCTCGAAGCAGTCGACGTCGAGTCCCTGCGCGAGGAACGCGCGCGTGGCCGCGAGCCCTCCGGGCCCCGCGCCGACGATGCAGTGATCGGCCATTCGCGGACCCTCGTCGATCCCGGTCAGCGCCGCCGCGGCGCGCAGGTGCGGTAGGTGCGGGTGCTGCGGACGACGCGGCCGTCGTCGAGCGTCACCGCGATCTTCACCGTGAAGCGGCCCTTCGGCAGGCCGCGCAGGTCCACCGGCGCGGTGACCCGCGCTCCGCTGCGGGTCGCGACGCGCTTGCCGTCGAGCGCCACCGTCGCACGCTTGAGCTTGAAGCCCTTCGGCTGCTTCAGACGGATGCGGAAGTTCCGCCGGCTCACGCAGCTCCGCGCAGAGGGCAGGACGATCACCGACGCGGCCTTCGGCAGCGCCGCGGGCGGGGCCGGAGCGGCCGGCACGGGCGGCGTCGGCGTCGGCGGGGGCGTCGACGCGGGCGGGGCGACCGGCGGCACGCTCACGGGGCTCAGCGCGTACCGCAGGACGCGGTCCGCGAGGCTCTGGAACTGGGGGACGTACACCGTCCCGTCGGGCGCGAAGGCGGCGTCGTAGGGGTTGTCGAGGACCGAGAAGCCCAAGGTGAACGTCTCGAGGAACCCGAGGTCGGAGCCGAAGCGCTCGATCCGCCCGGGCGATGACGCCGTCAGCACCACCTCACCCGACGGCCCCACGTCGACCGACCGGGGGTCGTCGAGCTGACCCGGCTGCGTGCCGGACCCGCCGAAGCGGCCAAGGTACGCGCCGGTGGCGGAGAAGCGGTTGACGTAGTCGTTGTCGCTGGCCGCCAGCACGTCGCCGTTCGCGGCGACGCCGATCGCGAACGCGTTGCTCAGCTGGCCCTCCCCGCTGCCGGCCTGCCCGCCCTGACACGTCGCGGTGCAGGTCTCGAGCCCGGTCCCGCCGCCCGGGTCCACGTTCCAACCCCAGGAGCGCACGACGTCGCCGGACGCCGTGAACTGCGAGACCCGCTCGTTGTCGTTGTCGAGGACGTAGACGTCGCCCGATGGCCCGATGGCGATGCCCCCGGGACGGTCCAGCTGGCCGGCGCCGGCGCCGGACGTCCCGGACTTGCAGCCGGTGCCGGTCGTGCACGTCTCGAAGCCGGTGGCCCCGCCCGGCACGACGTCCCAGCCCCACGAGCGGACGAAGTCGCCGTCGGACTCGTACTGGTTGACGCGGGCGTTGAAGTAGTCGCTGACGTACACCCACTCGCCGCCCGGGGACACCGCGACGTCCCAGAGGAAGTTCATGTCCCCCGCGGCGGAGCCGTCGACGCCCGCCTGGCAGGTCGCCGTGCAGACCTCGAAGCCCGATCCGCCCGACGGGCTGACGTTCTTCCCCCAGGCACGCTCGAACGCTCCGGCTGGGTTGAACTTCACGATCCGCACGTTGTTGCGGTCGACGACGTACACCGAGCCGTCCGGTCCGACATCGGCACGGTAGGGGCCGTCCATCTGCCCGGCGCCGCCGCCGGATCCGGTGCCGAGCGTGCCGATCTGGGTGAACCCGGCGTGCGCCGGTGACGCGCCGGGGATGGCCGCTGCCGCGAGGGCGAGCGCCAGGGTGGTCGTGGTGCGGAAGCGGATGCGGGGCACGTCGTCCTCCCGGGGGCGGGAACGAGCCATTCAACTTGCCGTGCGGGCACCCGTCAACCTGGCCGTGTCCCCAGGCGAGCCGCACGCCCGGCGCAGCGGGTGATCCGGTGCATTCGGGGCTCACGAAGTCGCGGGTGCCGTCCGATAGGCATCGGGTGACCCCCGACACCGCTCTGCGGCGCCGCTCCCCGGCGGCGGCCGCACTTCTGACCCTGCTCTGCTGCGTGATCCTCCTCGCGGCGCCCCCCGGCGCCCGCGCGGCCGGAAGCCCGAACATCAGCGCGACGACCTCCAGTTCGTCGGTGCTCTTCGGCGCTCCGGCCACGGTCACGCTGAACGCGTCCAATCCGGCGGCGCAGCCGTACGGCTACAACCTGTCGTTCCGCGCCGTCCTCCCCGCGAACACCACGTATGTCGCGGGCTCGGGCTCCCCGGCTCCGACGACCGTGCTCGCCGGCCAGCCGGCGGCCGGGCAGACGACGCTGATCTGGTCCAACGTCTCGGATCTCTCGCCGAACTCGTCGGGCGGCGTGAGCTTCCAGGTGAACCACTCGCAGGCGGCGTTCACGATCGGCGGCAGCTTCGCGATCACGGGGGAGGCGTCGATCAACACCGATCCGCGCAACGTCACCCAGTTCAACGCGACGACCGGTGTCCCGGTGCCGGCGTCGTTCACCGGGTCGGCGACGTCGACGGGCACGCAGAGCATCACCGCGATCAAGGTGACGAAGACCGGCGGCGGCTCGCTGTTGCGCGGCGTCCACGATCACCAGACGACCTACACGACGACGGCGAGCAACAACCTCGTCAACCAGACGACGGGGGTCGTGCTGACGGACTACCTGCCGGCGGGTCTCGAGTACCTCGGGTGCGGCGGGGCCGGCGCAGACCACACGACGGACGCCGCGACGAACCCCGGCTCTCCGGAGGAATACCCGGGATCCGGTCCGATCGTGGTGCCGGTCGTCGCCGGCTGCGTCGCGCCGAGCAGCGTCGACACCGTCCTCACCGACCCCGACGGCGCCGGGCCGCTCCCGACCGGGACGTACACGCGGCTGCAGTGGGACCTCGGGACGCTGGCCGCCGGCCAGGTCGTGAGCCGGTCCTACCGCGTCGCGGTCCCGCTGCGCGAGAACGCGGACACGCGCTGGCCGGACGGCCGGCCGACCGCGGCGTCCGGCGACCAGGCGGCGAACCTCGACAACAACTCCGGCGCCGAGACCGACGACGAGCAGCCGCTCACGAGCGGCGCGAGCGCCGCCGGGAGCTACAACGGCGTCACGCCGGTCAGCGACGCGACGACGATGACGACGATCGCGGAGGACCTCCTGCAGGGCAAGTCGCGCTCGTCCGGGTCGCTCGTCCAGGGCGCGATCACGACCTGGACGCTGACCTTCGCGACCGGCGAGT
>DAIPYF010000172.1:0-6046 GCA_036782855.1 Solirubrobacteraceae bacterium | reverse complement strand
TGGGCTGCTCGTCGGCGAGCTCGCTGAGCAGCGACTGCGAGTCCGACAACGCCGAGCTCAGGATCTGGCGAGCGACCGCCAGCAGCTGGGACACTCGCGGATCCCGGAGGCTGTAGTAGACGCTCGTGCCCACCCGCCGGCTCTCCAGCACGCCCTGCTGACGCAGCGCCGCAAGATGCTGAGACGTGCCACTCGAATCCAGCTGCAGCTCGGCCTGAAGGTCGCCGACCGTCCGTTCACCCCCGCTGAGCAACTCCAGGATGCGAATGCGGACCGGATGCCCGAGGACGCGAAACAGCTGCGCCTTCACCACGTACACGGGGTCCGAGCGCACGGGCGCAGCGCTGCCGTCGGGCGGTGGCGTCGTGCGAGGTGGCTTTCGCCGAGGAGCCATGAGGTTCGAGGCTAGACGGCCGAACGGTCGGCGCGAGTCACGATCATACCAAGATCCTAGATCTTATAAGTCACTAAGATATGGGTATGAGCAGCGTAACGAGGTCGCGCACCAAGCCCAGCTTCAACGTCGGCGACGCCGTGGTGCACCCCCGGCACGGTGCCGGCAGGATCGTCAGTCATCGGCGACGGCGCCTGCTCGGAACCACGCGCGACTACCTGGAGATCGACCTCCAGCATGTCTCGATGCGGATCCTCGTGCCGTGCGACGCGGCCTCCGCCGTCGGCCTGCGCAAGGTCATCGGCCGCCGTCGTCTGCAGCGCGTGGTCGACGTCCTCGCCGCTGCCCCCGAGCCGGTCCCGTCCGGCTGGTCGCCCCGCCAGAAGCACTACCAGGCCAAGCTCGAGAGCGGCGGACTGCTCGAACTGGCCACCATCGTCCGTGACCTGTCCGGGCGCGCCGCCGGGCGCGATCTGTCATCCACCGAACGAGGGATGCTCCACCGCTCCCGAACGATCCTCGCATCAGAGGTCGGGTACACCCTCGGCGTCGACATCGAACGCGCCGGCAGCTACATCGACAACAAGATCACGCCCGCGGCCGGGTGAACCGCGACATGTCCGACCGCCCGAAACCCCTCAAGCCGAAGCGGCGCTTCGTGCTCGTCCGGCCGAGCACGCACCGGCCGCAGCGGCGCTTCGTCCTGATGCCGGACGACGCCCGCCCAGCGATGAGCGTCGAGTCCGACGAGGTCGTGCGCGACGTCACGGTCGTCGGCGGGCTCAACCTGGAGGACATCGCCGCGCCGCGGTGCTCGCCTGCCCGCCCGTCCGGCTGAGCCCGGCGGCGGGCACGTGATCGGCGAGATCCAGCCCGTACCCGGCGTCCCGCTGGAACGGGTGTGCACCCCGCCGGTGCCGCCACCGGTACAGCGCGCGGCCGCGCGCGTTCTCGGCGTGCCAGATCGCCTGGACGCTGAGCGGCAGCGTGGTCATCCAGAAGCGGTCCGGCACCGGGTCGAGGGGTTCGGGCGGTCGCCACGCGACGTCCGCGGCGACGTAGCCCTCGCCGTCGTCATAGGTCAGCCGCTCGAGGATCGCGCCGCGTTCGTCGGTGATCTGCGTCTCACCGACCAGGATCGTGGGCCACGGGATCCGCGGCGCGAGCGGCGTCTGCATGACCACGTCGCCCACGTGCGATGCGTGCACCGCGGGGGCGCCCACGACGCGCGCGAGGCGCCCGGGCGACTCCCTCGCGAGGTCGAGCATCAGGCCGTGTTCGCGCTCCCAGAAGTACGGCCGCGTCACACGCCAGGTCGGGAATGACGGGAAGCACATGCCGCCGGCGACCAGCCGCACGCGGCCACGCAGACGCGCAGCCGTGCGCGTCCGGATCCACTCGAAGCCGTTCGGCACGCCGATCGGGCCGTCCCGGGTGACGCACACCCCCTCGTCCTCGCCGGCGGCGTAGGTCACGTTCTCCCACATGCTCGGCTGGTCCTTGTCGTGCAGGTGCACCGACCCGTCGGGCTCGCAGAGGTAGTACGTGTTGCGCGCGTCACGACCGCGGATCGTGAGCGCGCCACCACCGATCAGGCACCCGTGTTCGCGCGCGAGCGAGCGGTATGCGGCGAGCGGCCCGCCGTCCACGGGCCGCACGCAGCCGCCCATCATCGAGTGGGCGAGGTTGGGCGCGCAGGAGACCTCGGGCAGGAACACCATGTCCGGCCGGTGCTCGCGAACCGCCTGCCCGACGACGTCGGCGATGTGCCGCAGGTTGCGCTCGACCTCCCCCGGCCTGGCGGCGAGCTGGACGGCGACGACGCGGCGCGTCTCCACGGGCATGCCGGCCACGCTACGGGCGCTCGCGACGGGCGCCATCCCCACTCGGGGGGCAATGGCGCCCCGATGGGGGGATCATCCTTGGCGCGGCTGCCGCGACCGTGTTGGATGGCCGCATGGCCACGATCGCGGCAACGCAGGCGCTGCCCCCGGCCCGCCACGGCGGGAACCTCCTCGACGAGGACCTCGCGCTGATCGAGGGGCTGCGCCGTGAGGGCGCAGCCGGCTTCGAGGACGACTGCCGCGCGTTCGGAGCGCTCGCCGACACGCCCGGCGTCATCCGGGACGGGTTCCTGGCCAACGACCATCCGCCGGAGCTCGTCCGCTACGACCCGGACGGCGAGCGCGTCGACCGGCTCGACTTCCACCCCGCCTGGCACCGGCTCATGGGCCTGTCGGTGGAGCACGGGATCACGGGCGCGCCATGGGCGGACCCGCGCCCCGGTGCGCACGTCGCGCGCGCCGTGAAGTTCCTCATGATCGCCCAGGCGGAGGCCGGCATCACCTGCCCGCTGGCGATGACCTACTCGTGCGTGCCGGCGCTGCGGCTCGCCGAGACGACGGCCGGCTGGGAGTCGCTTGTGACCTCCGGGATCTACGACCCGGCCCCGGGGCCCGCCGGCGCCAAGCGCGGCGCGCTGATCGGGATGGCGCTCACCGAGCGCTCCGGCGGATCCGACGTGCAGACGTCGACGACGAGCGCCGAACGCGACGGCGCCGACGGCTGGCGGGTCACCGGGGCCAAGTGGTTCGTCTCCGCTGCGCAGTCGGACGCGTTCTTCGTCCTGGCGCAGACGGGTGGCGGGCTGTCGCTGCTGCTCGTCCCGCGCGTGGCCCCCGACGGCTCGCTGAACGGTCTGCGGTTCGACCGGCTCAAGCCGAAGCTCGGCAATCGCTCGAACCCCACCGCGGAGGTCGAGCTCGACAATGCCCACGGTGTTCTCGTCGGCGACGAGGCGCGCGGCGTGCGCGCGATCATGGCCATGATCGGCGGCACGCGTCAGGACTGCGTGCTCGGCTCGACCGCGGTCATGCGCCTGGGGACGGCGGAGGCCATCCACTGGGCCGCCAACCGCGTGGCCTTCGGGCGCCGGCTCGTCGACCAGCCCGCGATGCAGGCCGTGCTCGCCGACCTGGCGCTCGAGTCCGAGGCCGCGACGGCCGGTGCCCTGCGCCTGGCGCGGGCCAACGAAGCGGCGCACCGGGGCGATCCGGACGAGGCGGTCTTCGCGCGGCTTGCCGCGCCGGTGCTCAAGTACTGGACCTGCAAGCGCGCACCCCAGCACCTCGGCGAGGCGCTCGAATGCCAGGGCGGCTTCGGCTACATCGAGGAGTCCCGGCTCGCGCGGGCCTACCGGGAGGCGCCGCTCATGTCCGTCTGGGAGGGCTCGGGCAACGTCCAGGCCCTCGACGTGCTGCGCGCGCTCGGGCGCTCCCCCGACGCGCTCGACGCCGTGCTCGGCGAGGTCGCGCTGGCCGAGGGCGCGAGTCCGATCCTGGACGCGGAGCTCGCGGCACTGCGTTCGGAACGCCCCGACCCGGCGGACGAGGGCGGGGCCCGCCTGCTCGCCGGCCGGCTCGCCCGCGCGATCCAGGCCTCGCTGCTGGTCCGCCACGCCCCCGACGCGGTCGCCGACGCCTTCTGCGCGACGCGGCTCGGACCCGTCCCTGGGCGCACGTTCGGTGAGCTGCCGCCGGGAGTGGACGTCGGGACGATCGTCGAGCGTGCGGCGCCGGGCGGCACACCGTGAAGGTCGTCGCGATCCAGCCGGACGTCGCCATCGGTGACGTCGAGCGAAACCTGGCCCACCTCGAGGACCTGATCCGGCAGGCCGCGCGCGAGCACGAGCCGGACGCGATCTTCCTCCCGGAGAGCATGACCTCCAAGAACGTCTACGACCGGCGCATGCGCGGGGTCGCGCGTCCGCTGGACGGCTCACCGCTGATCATGCTCCGGCGCATGGCGCGCGAGTTCGACTGCGTCGTGGGCGGTGGGTACCTCGCCATCCGCGGCGACGACACGCGCGGCACCTACGCGCTGGTGGAGCCCGACGGGACCGCGCAGTTCCACGACAAGGATCAGCCGTCGTTCTGGGAGAACAACTACTACTCCGGCGGCGACGACGACGGCGTGATGGAGTCCTCGCTCGGGCCCGTCGGGATCGCCAACGGGTTCGAGTGGGGCCGCACGCGCACCGCCCGCCGGATGCTCGGCCGCGTGCGCCTGCTCGCCGGCGGGATGCACTTCCCCTCGTTCCCCTCCTGGCGCGCGACGAAGCCCTGGTTCTGGGATCGCGACCATCAGGCGCTCCTGCAGTACGCGCGCGAGACGCCGCCGCGGATGGCGCGGCTGCTCGGCGTGCCCGCCGTGCACCCGTCGCATGTCGGCGCGTTCACCATGGAGACGATGATGGTCCCCGGCCTGCCGTGGCCCTCGATCTGCGTCGGCGAGACCACGATCTGCGATGCCGACGGGGTCGTCCTCGGGCGGCTCTCGTACGAGGACGGGGAGGGCTGGATCTGCGCCGAGGTCGACACGACCCCCGAGCCGCGCCCGCGCGACCCGATGCCGCCCGGATTCTGGAACTCGCTGCTCCCGATCTCCGTGCACGCCGTGTGGCACGTGGGCAACACGCACGGCCGGGTGAAGTACGAGGCGATGAAGGCCCTGCGCCGCCACCCCTGGCAGCAGTAGGCGAACCCGGAGGAGGACGACGCATGCCGACGCAGCACCTGGAGACCGACTACCTCATCCTCGGCGCGGGCGCCATGGGCATGGGCTTCGCCGACGTGATCCTCTCCGAGGACCCGGCGGCGCGGATCGTCATGGTCGACCGGCACGCCAACCCGGGGGGCCACTGGAACGACGCCTACCCGTTCGTCCGGCTCCACCAGCCCGCCGCGTTCTACGGCCTGCACTCCACGAGCCTCGGGCGCGGCGGCGAGGACCTGAGCTCCGGGGCGAACCTCGTCGCCTACTACCGGGATGCGATGGACGCCTTCGTGCGCAGCGGCCGGGTCACGTTCCTCCCGATGAGCGAGTACGAGGGCGACGGCCGCGTCACCTCGATCGTCGACGCCGACCAGGTCACCACCGTCACCGCGCGCCGCCGGATCGTGGACGGCACCTACAGCCACGTGCTCGTCCCGTCGATCTGCCCGCCCCGGTACGGCGTCGACCCGGAGGTCACGCTGGTCGCGCCCAACGAGCTGGCGCGGATCCGGCGGCCGTGGGAGCGCTACGTCATCATCGGCGCGGGCAAGACCGGGATCGACTCGATCCTGTTCCTGCTCGACAACGGCGTCGCCCCCGAGCGGATCCGGTGGATCATGCCCAACGACGCCTGGCTGCTGGACCGCGGCGCGATGCAGCCCGATCTCGTGCTCGACAGCGTCGTGGCGATGGTGCAGAGCATCGCCGACGCGCCCGGGATCCAGGATGCGTTCCTGGACCTCGAGCGCCAGGGCATCGTCTTCCGCCTCGACGAGGAGAGCTTCCCGACGAAGTGGCGCTGTGCGACCGTCGACCGCCGCGAGCTGGCCGAGCTGCGGCGGCTGCAGGACATCGTGCGCCTCGGCCGCGTGCAGCACGTCGGCCGCGACGAGCTGCGCCTGGACGAGGGGACGATCGACGTCGAACCCGACACGCTGTTCGTCGACTGCTCGGCGAACGGCCTGGCCAAGCGGGACCCCACCCCGATCTTCGCGCCGCAGCGCGTCACCCTGCAGCCCGTCTTCATGTGCCAGCAGACGTTCAGCGCCGCGCTCCTCGCCCACCTCGAGCTGCTCGACCTGGACGACGCACGTCGCA
>DAIPYF010000171.1:0-6114 GCA_036782855.1 Solirubrobacteraceae bacterium | reverse complement strand
TCGCGCTTGAAGAACGAGCCGGGGATCTTGCCCGCGGCGTACATGCGCTCCTCGACATCGACGGTCAGCGGGAGGAAGTCGACGTCCCGCAGGTTGCCGACGGTTGCGGTGCAGAGCACCATCGTGTCGCCCTGGCGGACGACGACGGCGCCACCGGCCTGCTTGGCCATCTTGCCCGTCTCGAACGAGATCTCCTGACCGGCGATCTCGACCGAGACCGTGGTCACGGCGTCAGTACTCATGAAGTTGTGAACCTTCTTTCCGGGTCCGCCTTCGGATCCTGCGGCCCGTCATCGCTTGCGTCTCTCGGTATCCGAACCAGCTCATCCTAGCCGGACGGGCCGGGCCCGACGGGCGCAATCCCCGCAAGGAGCGCCTCGTTCGGCGCCCCCTGGTGCAGCGTGCCGTCCGGGAGCACCAGCGCCGGCGTCGCGGCGGCGCCGGCGCGCATCGCGTCCCGCACGTCGCGGGCGACCCGCTCGGCCGCCGGCGAGCCGCGGCGATCGGCGTCGAACCGGTCGACGTCGAGGCCCAGTCCCTCGCAGCGAGCCCACAGGTGCGGGTCGTCGAGACGGCCCTGGTCGGCGTAGAGCGCATCGTGAAAGGCCCAGAAGGCCCCCTGTGCCGCGGCCGCCTCGGCGGCGCGGGCGCTCGGGAGCGCGCGGGCGTCCCGGCTGTCCAGCGCGAAGTGCCGGAAGCACACCCGGAGCGGGCGGTCGGCGAGCCGCGCGGCGGTCAGCGCGCAGCGCGGGCAGGTGAAGTCGGCGTAGACGATGACGAGCGGCGCGTGCGCGGGCCCGCGCACGTGGTCGTCCGCGCGCAGCGGCGGGACGGGGGCGCTGGTGAGATCCGTGGTCATCCTCGGGTGGCCGTCGCGGCGTACCCATCCTGGCATGCGGATCCACACGCTGCGGCGCGAACAGGAGCTGGACGGGACGCCCGACGAGGTGTTCCCGTTCTTTGCAGACGCCTTCAACCTCGAGGCCCTGACGCCTCCGCTGCTGCGCTTCCGCGTCATCACCCCGGCGCCGATCGAGATGCGGGCCGGGACGCTCATCCAGTACCGCCTGCGTCTGCGCGGCGTGCCCGTGGGCTGGAAGACCCTGATCCAGGAGTGGTCGCCGAGCCGGCGTTTCGTCGACACGCAGCTGAGCGGTCCCTACGCCCTGTGGCACCACACGCACGCGTTCGACGGGCTCCCCGGCGAGCGGACGCTGATGACGGACACGGTGCGCTACGCGATCGGCTTCGGGCCGCTGGGCGAGCTGGCCCACACGGCGCTCGTGCGCCGCGACGTCGAGGCGATCTTCGACTACCGGCGCGCGGCGATCGAGCCGCTGCTGGAGCGCGGGCTCAGGAGCCCTGCGCCGCGGCCAGACCGTCGAACACGAGATTGACGCCGGGCAGCACGCCCGGGTTCTCCCCGATCCACGACCAGGCGACGACGCCGTCACGGAACACGACGAGCGCCCGGTTCGTCATCCCGCCCGGCTCGAAGTACGCGCCGAGCGAGCGCGCAGCGGCGCCCTTGGGCTCGAAGTCCGACAGCATCGGGATCGTGACGCCGAGCTTCTCGCGGAACGCCGTCTGCGACGTCGGCGCGTCCGTCGAGACACCGAAGATCTCGGCACCGCCGTTCGTGATCTCGCCGAGCGCCTCCTGGTACACCTGGAACTGGTCGGCGCAGACCGGGCTGAAGGCGAAGGGGTAGAAGGCGAGGACGACGGTCCTGCCGGCGAGATCGGCGTTCGTGAACCGGCTGCCGTCCTCCCGCTGCAGGGAGAATTCCGGGGCGGTCGTTCCGGGCGCGATGATCGTCATGCCGGCGGTACGGACGAGCCGCGCGGACGGACTACTTGCGCAGGCCGAGGTCCTTGACGATCTGGCGGTAGCCGTCGAGATCGGTCTTCTGCATGTAGTTCAGGAACCGCCGGCGGCGACCGACGAGCATGAGCAGGCCACGGCGCGACGCGTGGTCCTTCTTGTGGTCGCGCAGGTGCTCGGTCAGGTCGTTGATCCGCTGGGTCAGGAGCGCGATCTGAACCCGGGTGTTGCCGGTGTCCTTCTCGTTCTCCCCGAAGCGGGTGACGATCTCTTGGGTCTTCTCGGGCGTCAGCGTGCTCATATGCGGCGTGGAACGGTAGCAGGGGTCCGGCGGCGCCCGCCGGTCACGGGATCGCGGCGACCATCCGCGTCGCCTCGACGTCGAGCGCCATCTGCTCGAGCAGGGCGTCGACGCTGTCGAACCGCTTCTCCCCGCGCAGGCGCCGCAGGAACTCGACACGCAGCGGCTGGTCGTACAGGTCGCCCTCGAAGTCGAGCAGGAACGCCTCGATCAGCTCGCCGAGGCCGGACTCGAACATCGGGCGCACCCCGACGTTCGTGGCCGCCGCGTGCAGGCGCCCGTCGGCCGTCCGCACGCGGCAGGCGTACACCCCGTGCCCGGGCCGCGCATACCCCTCGCGCGGGACGAGGTTCGCGGTCGGGTAGCCGAGGGTGCGGCCGCGCTTGTCCCCGTGGGCGACCGGGCCGTCGACGACGAACGGCGTGCCGAGCAGCGTCCCCGCATATTCCAGCGCCCCACCGGCCACGAGCCCGCGGATGTGGCTGGAGCTGACGATCTCGCCGTCCACCTCCAGCAGCGGCGCCACCCGCGTCTCGAACCGCTCGTCGGCGCGCAGCAGCTCCGCGTCGCCCTGCGCGCGGTTGCCGAAGTGGAAGTTCTCCCCCACGCTCACGTGCGTGGCGCCGAGCCGGGCGACGAGCACGTCATCGATGAACTGCCGTGCGCTGCGCCCGGCGAACTCGCGGTCGAACGGGATCACGACGAGCTCCCCCACCCCGAGGGCGCCCACGAGCTCGCCCTTGCGCTCCAGGGTCGTGAGCAGTTTCGGCTCGTTCCCGGGAGAGATCACCGAGACGGGGTGCGGGTCGAAGGTCAGGACCGTGTCGGCGCCTTCGATCACGGCGCGATGGCCGACGTGGACGCCGTCGAAGGTGCCCACCGCGACGCGGCGCGGTCGCGGCTCCACGTCGGGAAGCGGGACGATTCTCACGCGCGGAAGCCTACGACGGGCTTGAGCAGTCCGTCGTCGCGCTGCTCGGCCAGCGCGATCGGACCGTCGTCGTCGTACAGCAGGACCTCCTGCGGGGGCACGGGCACGCGCCACTCCGCGGACGCCTCCACGAGCGGTCCGCCCGCCGGCACGGCCACCCCGTGGGCGGCCTTGCGGGCGTCGTCACCCTCGAGCGCCGCGGAGCGGAACATCCCGAGCGTCGACGCGAACGGCAGCACGCGAGCGGCGTCCGCGTCGGCGACGTCGAACGCGCCGATGCGCGTGCGCCGCAACTCGACGGTGTAGGCGTCCCCGAGGTCGGCGATGAGGCTGCGCACGTACGTCCCGGACGAGCACGCGATCCGGAAGCCCGCCCGGTCACCTTCGCGCCAGAGCTGCTCGAACGCGTAGATCGACACCTCGCGCTCGGGCATCTCCACCTCCTCGCCGCGGCGAGCGCGCTCATAGGCCTTCACCCCGCCGACGCGGATCGCGCTGTAGGCCGGGGGGCGCTGGCGGATCAGGCCGGTCGGGAGCCGCAGGTCCGGCCCCGGCAGGACCCCGGTCTCGGTGACGACGCCGTCGGGGTCGCCGGTCGTCGACACGGCGCCGAAGCGCGCCACGGCGATGTACTCCTTCGGGAGCGCGGTGAAGAAGCGCTGCACGCGCCTGGCGCGTCCCAGGAGGACGATCAGCAGACCGGTGGCGAACGGGTCCAGGGTCCCGGCGTGTCCGGCCTTGCGCACGCCGAGCGTCCGGCGCACGAGCGTCGTCACGTCATGCGACGTCTTGCCCGCCGGCTTGTCGGCGAGGACGATGCCGTCGAGCGGGTCGGTCACGATGCGGCTCAGAGCTGCGCGGCGACCTGGTCGGACAGGAAGGCGACGAGCTCGTCGGGCTGCATCCCCGTGCTCAGCCCGGCCGCGGCCTTGTGCCCACCGCCGCCGGCGGCGCGGGCGATGACGGAGACGTCGACGTCCCCGTCGCTCGAGCGCAGCGAGACCTTCCAGCGGCCGTCGCCTCCGAGGAGCTCGCGAGCGAGCGCGGCGACCTTCGTCCCCTCGACCGCGCGCAGGCGGTCGACGATGCCCTCGGTGTAGCTCTCCTCCGCCCCGGTCTGGGCGAAGTCCTCGGCGCTCAGGAGCGTCATCGTGAGCGCGCCGCCGGCGTGGCGCTCGGCGCGGGACAGGGCGCGGGCGAAGAGCCGCAGCTTGGACTCCGGCCAGCCCTCGTACACCCGGCGGTAGATCGCGGTGTGATCGATCCCGGCCGCGATCAGGTCCGCGGCCATCAGGTGCGCGTTCGGGCCGGTGTTCTCGTACATGAAGCGGCCCGTGTCGGTGATCAGCCCGACGTACAGCGCCTCGGCGATGGGCGCGGTCAGCGGAACGCCGAGGGCGCGGCCGAGATCCCAGACGATCTCGGCGGTGCACGAGGCCTCCTTCACGACGAGATTCACGCCGCCGAACAGGGTGTTGTCGTGATGGTGGTCGATGTTCAGCGTGAGTCCCTCCGGGCGGCGGAACGCCTCCACGGGGTTGCGCTCGATCGTCCCGCAGTCGAGGTACACGATCGTCCGCTCGTCGATGTCGTCCGGGACCGCGGAGCGCACGCCCTCGAGGTCGAACCAGCGGTACTCGTACGGCAGCGGGAACTCGTCGGCGCCGACGAACATCGTCGAATCCTTGCCGAGCGCCGTGAGGATCCCGTGCATTCCGACGAGCGAGCCGAGGGCGTCACCGTCCGGGTGCTCGTGCGTCACGAGGACGAAGCGCTCGCCCGTGCGCAGCGCGTCGAGGACCTGCGCGCGCGCCTGCTGCACGATGGCTCCGGCCGGGCTCACGCGGTCGGCTCCGCGTCGTCGTCACCGGTCGGCGGGTGCTGCTCGATCAGGGCCTGCAGCCGCGCGGCGCGCAGGGCGGTCTCATCGACGTGGAAGGTGAGCGTCGGCGTGCGCTTCATCCGCAGCGACCGTCCGACCTCGCGCTGGAGCACGCCGTGCGCGGACGTCAGGCCGTCGAGGCAGCCCGAACGCGCGTCCTCGTCGCCGAGCACGCTCACGAAGACCTGCGCATGGCGCAGATCGGGGCTGGTGTTCACGTCCGTCACCGTCACGAAGCCGACCCGGGGATCCTTGACACAGCGGGGGATCGCGTCGGCGAGGACCTCTCGGACCGCCTCATCGACACGTCGCATCCGCGCGCTCTTCATCCTAGAGCCTCCAGATCGTCCCACGAGGCCAGCGTGCGCTCGACGCGCACCTGCTCGGCGAAGCGCGCCTCCAGCCAGCGCACCACCCGGTCGACGGCGGCCTCCAGCTGCCCGGCGGACCCGCCGGTGAGCGCCGCCGCCAGCGTCGACCGCTGCCAGACGTCCTGGTGATCCACCTCGGCGACCGTGAGGCCGTGCCGGCCGTGGAGCTGCGCCTTGACCGACTGCAGCTCCGCGCGCTTGGCCTTGAGGCTCCCGGCGTCGGGGAAGTGCAGATGGACGAGGAGCAGCGCGACGTACGCGCTCATGGCGGCGCGGGGCTAACGGGCCTTCTCGAGCTCGCGCTCGACCTGGCGCGTCGTGTACGCCTCCAGCACGTCGCCCTCCTTGACGTCCTGGAAGTTCGCGAGCACGATGCCGCACTCGAAGCCCTGGGCGACCTCGCGAACGTCGTCCTGGTGGCGGCGCAGTGTGTCGACCGTCGTGTCGTAGACGACGGTGCCGTCGCGCACGACGCGGATCTTCGCGCCGCGGACGATCTTGCCGTCCGTCACCTGGCAACCGGCGATCGTGCCGATCTTCGATGCCTTGAATGTCGCGCGCACCTCGGCGCTGCCGAGGGTGTCCTCGACCTCCTCCGGCTCGAGCATGCCCGACATGGCGTCGCGCAGGTCGTCGAGGGCCTTGTAGATGACGGCGTAGGTGCGGATCTCCACGCCCTCGCGGTCTGCCACCTGGCGGGCGTCGCCCACGGGACGCACGTTGAAGCCGAGCACCACCGCGTCGGAGGCCGTCGCGAGGATGATGTCGGACTCGTTGATGCCGCCGACGCCGCTGTGGATGATGT
>DAIPYF010000170.1:0-6177 GCA_036782855.1 Solirubrobacteraceae bacterium | reverse complement strand
CCCGAGGATCGGCTAGGTGCGGCGGAACACCGCCGGGGGGGCCTGATGGGGGGCGGGTGCCCGGCGCTATCGTCGAGACCGGGTCCGTCCGCGCCCCCGCGCGGCGGCTCGCCGTGCCCGATCCCGTGTCTCTGCGCCCGCTCCTCAGTCAGCTCGCCCATGACCCGGCCGGCGTCGCGCTCGCCCGTGACGGCGGTCGCGCGTTCGTCTCGCAGGCGCTGCGCCCGTACCTCGTCGCAGCGCTCCTGGACGGCGTCGACGACGCGCTCGCCGCCGGCCGGCCGGCGATCGTCGTCGCCGGCGACGATCGCCAGGCCCAGGACCTCGCGACGGACCTGCGCGCCTGGCTGCACCCGCGCCCCGTCAGGTTCTCGCCCAGCCGCGGCGTCGCCTACGAGTCGCACCTGACGCCCCCGCCGCACCTCGTCGGCCTGCGCGTCGCCGCGCTCGACGCGCTGACGAGCTGGGACGCGAGCACGGCGCCCCCCGACGCCGAGCCGCCCGTCATCGTCGTGTCCGCCGTCGCGCTCAGCGAGAAGGTCCCCGACCCCGCACTGCGCCCGCGGCCGTTCACGATCCGTCGCGGCGACCTGCTCGACCTCGACGAGCTCGCCGCCGACCTCGTGGCCGCCGGCTATGAGCGCACCGAGCAGGTGGAGGATCGCGGGCAGTTCGCGATTCGCGGCGGCATCGTCGACGTCTACCCGGCGACCGAGGACCATGCCGTCCGTGCCGACCTCTTCGACATCGAGGTCGAGTCGCTGCGGCACTTCTCGACGTTCACGCAGCGGTCGCTCGGCGAGCTCGACGCCGTCGAGATCGCGCCCGCCGCGGAGCTCTCGCCCGAGCACCGCGAGCTCGCGGAGATCGCGGCGCTCTCGGAGGCCGACGACCGCCCCGACATCGCCGAGCTGCTGCCGACCGACCGGTTCCACGCGCTGCTCGACCTCGCGTCCGCCGAGACGGCGGTGCTGATCGCGGCCGAGGAGGACATCGCCCCGGCGCTCGCCGATCACTGGCAGGACGTGTGCGCGGCCTTCCACGACGCGGACGCCCACCAGCTCTACGTCTCGCCCGACACGGTCGCCGCAGCGCTCGACGCGCGCTGCCGCATCCGACTCTCGTCCTTGTCGTCGGGCCAGCCGCTCGAGTTCCGTGCGCAGGCCGCCGACGTCGGCGCGCGATCGATGGCCGAGGCCGAGCCCGCACTCGAGCAGCACGTGCGCTCGGGCTACCGCACCGTCGTGACGTTCGCCCGGCGCGGCGAGGGCGAGCGCGCGGCCTACAACCTCGCCCGCCTGCGGGCGCCCTGGATCGAGGACGAGCAGGACGGGGACGCCGGCGCAACCGCCCCGGATCCCGACGCCGGCTCGCTGCACTTCGCGAACACGACGCTGCGCGACGGTTTCATCGCCGCCGGCCTGCGCCTCGCGGTGATTCCGGAGCACCGCCTGTTCCGCCGCCGCCGCGCCGAACGGACGGGCGGGCAGACGTCGGCGCAGCGCCGCCGCGGCCGCCTGGGCTCGTTCACCGAGCTGCGGACCGGCGACATCGTCGTCCACGAGGACCACGGCGTCGCGCGCTTCGCGGGCTTCGAGACGAAGACCGTCGCCGGCATCACCCGCGACTACCTCGAGCTCGAGTACGCGGGGACGGACAAGGTCTTCATGCCCGTCGACCAGCTCGCGAAGATCACGCGCTACGTCGGCGCCGCGGCGGCCGGGGAGGACGGGATCCGGCTCTCGAAGCTCGGCGGCAAGTCGTGGGAGACGCTGAAGGCGCGGGCCCGGCGCGCGGCCCAGGAACTCGCCGGCGAGCTGCTCAACCTCTACAGCGAGCGCCGCCGCCGGCCCGGTCACGAGTTCCCGCCCGACAGTGCGTGGCAGATCGACTTCGAGGCGGCCTTCCCGTGGACGGAGACCGCCGACCAGTCCGAGGCGATCGAGGCCGTCAAGGCCGACATGGAGCGCGCGCAGCCGATGGACCGGCTGATCTGCGGCGACGTCGGCTACGGCAAGACCGAGGTCGCGCTGCGCGCCGCGTTCAAGGCGGCGAACGACGGCAAGCAGGTGCTCGTGCTCGCGCCCACGACGATCCTCGCCCAGCAGCACCACGGGACCTTCGCCGAGCGGCTCAAGGACTACCCCTTCACGATCGACGTCGTCAGCCGCTTCCGGACGGCCAAGGAGCAGCGCGAGGTCGTCCAGTCGTTCAACGAGGGGAGGATCGACATCCTGATCGGCACGCACCGCGTCCTCGGCCGCGACATGCGCCCGAAGGACCTCGGCCTCCTGATCGTCGACGAGGAGCAGCGGTTCGGCGTCAAGCAGAAGGAGCTGCTCCGGCAGCTGAAGCTCAAGGTCGACGTCATCGCGATGAGCGCGACGCCGATCCCGCGCACGCTGCAGATGTCGCTCGCCGGGATGCGCGACATCAGCGTCATCGAGACGCCGCCGGAGGGGCGCCGGCCCGTCAAGACGTATGTGGGCGACTACGACGAGCAGCTCGTCCGCCAGGCGCTGGAGCGCGAGCACGGGCGCGGCGGCCAGGCGTTCTTCCTCCACAACCGCGTGGAGTCGATCGACGAGACGGCCGAACGGCTGCGCGGCCTGTGCCCGGGCATGCGCTTCGAGGTCGCGCACGGGCAGCTCGACGAGCAGGAGCTGGAGCAGCGGATGATGAGCTTCCTGCGCGGCGAGGCGGACGTGCTCGTCGCCACGAGCATCATCGAGTCCGGCATCGACATCCCTCAGGCGAACACGCTGATCGTCGAGCGCGCCGACCTGTTCGGGCTCAGCCAGCTCTACCAGATCCGCGGACGGGTCGGCCGCAGCCGGGAGCGCGCCTACGCCTACCTGCTGTACCCGAGCGCGGCGGCGCTGACGGAGGAGGCGATGAAGCGCCTCAGCGCGCTGAGCGACTACACCGAGCTCGGCGCCGGCTTCAAGGTCGCGATGCGCGACCTGGAGATCCGCGGCGCCGGGAACCTGCTCGGGGACGAGCAGTCCGGGCATGTGGCCGCGCTCGGGTTCGAGCTCTACCTCGCGATGCTCGACGACGCCGTGCGCGCCGCGGGCCCGGTGGACGGGGACGGTGACGAGCGCGAGCCCGTGCGGCTCGACGTGAGCGTCGACGCCTACGTGCCCGCCGACTACATCCCCTACGAGGCGGCCAAGATCGACGTGCATCGCCGGATCGCCGCCGCGCGCGAGGTCGGGGACCTCGGCGAGCTGCGCGACGAGCTGGAGGACCGGTTCGGTCCCGTCCCGCTGCCGCTGCAGAATCTGCTCTCGCTCCAGCAGGCGCGGATCAAGCTGGGTCAGGCGGGTGCCCGGGCGGTGACGATCACGAAGGAACGCCTCTCGGTCACGCCGGTCGACCTCGACGACGCCCATCAGGAGCGCCTGCGCGAGGAGCTGCCCGACGCCCGGTACGAGCCCGGCCGCTCGCAGGTCTCGCTGAAGGTGCCGCAGGACCCGGAGGAGCGTCTGCCCGCCGTCGTGCGCGCCGCGGACGGCCTGCTGGCCGCCGTCCGGGCGGCGGCCTGAGCGTCTTGTGGCGCGCCGGCGGGCGCATCCCCCTACACTCCGCAGGCGATGAACAAGACTCTGCGTGCTCCCATGGCGCTTGGCGCCGTTTTTTTCGCCCTCGCCCTGTCGCTCGCCGCTTGCGGCGGCAACTCGGTTCCTGAGGGCGACGTCGTCAACGTCGACGGCCGTACGACCTCCGAGGCGACGTTCGATCGCTGGTTCGAGATCGCGGGCAAGTCCGCGGGCGCTCAGACCGGCGCGAAGATCGTCGTCCCCGATCCGCCCGACTTCACGAAGTGCATCGCCGACCGCAAGGCGACGCTTCCCAAGCCGGTCAAGGGCCAGCCGAAGCCGACGGACGCGCAGCTGAAGGCCTCCTGCAAGCAGCAGTACGAACAGCTCAAGAACCAGGTCATGTCGTTCCTCGTCCGCGCCGCGTGGCTCGAGGCCGAGGCCGAGCGCCAGAACATCAACGTCTCCGACAAGGAGGTCCAGGCATCGTTCGACAAGGCGCGCAAGCAGGCGTTCCCGACGGCGAAGACCTACGCGGCCTTCCTCAAGCAGTCGGGGCAGACCGAGGCCGACCTGCTCTTCCGCCAGCGCACGCAGCTGATCGAGCAGAAGATCACCGAGAAGCTCACGAAGGGCACGACCGAGGTCACCCAGGCCGACGTCACCGAGTACTACAACAAGAACAAGGCCAAGCAGTTCACGCAGCCGGCCACGCGCGACGTCCTCGTGATCCTCACGAAGACCGAGGCGCAGGCGAAGGCCGCGAAGGCGGCGCTCGACGGCGGGCTCCCGTTCTCGGACGCGGTCAAGAAGTACTCGACCGATCCGACGACGAAGGCCAACGGCGGCCAGTTGCTCAACGTGACCCAGGGCCAGGGCGAGAAGGCGTTCGACAAGGCCGTGTTCGACGCCGAGAAGGGCAAGGTCTACGGCCCGGTCAAGACGAGCGAGGGCTACTACGTCTTCCAGGTCACGCGGATCACTCCCGCGAAGGCCCAGCCGCCCGACAACCAGCTCCGGGCCTCGATCAAGCAGATCATCGTCTCCGACCGCCAGCGCGAGGCGCTGACGGAGTTCGGCAACGAGTACCAGGACCGGTGGCGCGGCGAGACCGAGTGTGCGAAGGGCTTCATCGTGCCGGACTGCGGCAACTCGAAGTCCAAGCCCGCCTCGACGGTCCCGCCCGGTGCGGTCCCGCAGCAGACGGCACCGGCTCAGCAGACGGCACCGGCTCAGCAGAGCGCGCCGCCGCAGCAGACCACGCCCGCCGGCTGACGGCGGCCGGGAGGCCGTCACGTCTAGGGTGCGCACGGTGAGCCGTGCGGAGATTCAGGACGCCCTCGTCCGCCTGGACGATCTGACGCGCCGCCTGCGCCGCGACTGCCCGTGGGACCGCGAGCAGGACGAGCGCACGATCGTCCCGCACACCGTCGAGGAGGCATACGAGCTCGCGGATGCCGCGAACGCGGGGGACGACGCGGGCCTGCTCGACGAGCTCGGGGACGTCCTCTTCCAGGTCCACTTCCTGTCGCTGCTCATGGAGGAGCGCGGGGCGGGCGACCTGGCGCGCGTCGCCGATCACTGCCACGACAAGCTCGTCCGCCGTCACCCGCACGTCTTCTCCCCGGAGGAGATGCAGGCCGCGGGGCTCCGCGACGCGCGGACCTCGGGCGACGTCCTGCGCAACTGGGACGCGATCAAGGCCGTCGAGCCGGGTCGGGAGGCCGGGATCTTCGGCGAGGTGCCCGAGAACCTCCCGGCGCCCCTGCTCGCCCGCAAGGTCCAGCGCCGCGCCGCGTCGGCCGGCTTCGACCTGCCGGACGCGGAGATGCCCCTGGAGGCGCTCCACGCCGGCGTGGAGGGGCTGCAGGCCGCCCAGCGCGCCGGAGCCGAGCCGGAGCGGCTGTTCGCCGAGGTCGGCGACGTCCTGTTCGCGGCCGTCAACGTCGCCCGCAAGCTCCACGTCGATCCCGAGCTGGCGCTGCGCGGCGCCACCGCCCGGTTCCGCGACCGCGTCGAGGCCGCCGAGCAGCTCGCGTCCGCCCGCGGGGAGCGTTGGTCGGACCTCGGCTTCGAAGCGCAACTCACCTACTACGCACACGCCCAGCTGACACCGGAGGACTCATGAGCCAGATCGATCGCGTCCACGCCCGCCAGATCCTCGACAGCCGGGGCAACCCGACCGTCGAGGTGGAGATCGTGCTGCGCTCCGGCGCGGCCGGTCGCGCCGCCGTGCCGTCCGGTGCATCGACCGGCGAGTTCGAGGCGACCGAGCTGCGCGACGGCGGCGAGGCCTACGGCGGCAAGGCGGTCACGCGCGCGGTCGCCAACGTGAACGACGAGATCGCCGGCGCCGTGACGGGCCTCGACGCCGACGACCAGCGCGGGCTCGACGACGCGCTCGCCGCGCTCGACGGCACGCCCAACAAGTCGCGCCTGGGCGCCAACGCCATCCTCGGCGTCTCGCTGGCGGCGGCGCACGCCGCGGCCGCGGAGGAGGGGCTCCCGCTGTGGCGCTACCTCGGCGGCGAGGGCGCGCACATCCTGCCCGTGCCGATGATGAACGTCCTCAACGGCGGCGCGCACGCCGACAACAAGGTCGACTTCCAGGAGTTCATGGTGATGCCGGTCGGGG
>DAIPYF010000169.1:0-6178 GCA_036782855.1 Solirubrobacteraceae bacterium | reverse complement strand
TCGAGGCGTGCCCGAAGGGCGTCGCGCCGATGAACCAGATCATGCGCCTGCGCCGCATCGCCGGCAGTGACCACGGGATCGTGGACAAGAACAACGGGCACCGTCATGAGAAGGCCTTCGTCAGCCTCGTGCGCGACAACGGCCTGCTGTGGGAGGCCGAGCTGCTTCCGCGCTCCTACGGCGGCGACTCGTGGTTCGGCAAGTTCGCGCCGTCCGCGGGGCTCGAGCTGGTCAGCTCCCTGCCGGCGATCACGACCGCGCTGCTGCGCCGCAAGGTCACGATCACCGGGGCGCTGAAGCCGCACAAGCTCCCGTCGGCGGACCTCACCGCCGTGAAGAAGATCTACGACATCGTCGAGGGCCGTGATGAGCGGGTGGAGCTGAACCTCTACATCACCGGCACCGACGAGGACAACGCCGAGAACGCCCCCGAGCCCACGGCGGTCGGGGCGCAGGACAGCGGCGCGGAAGGGACGAACTGACATGAAGGTCGCCTACTGGCCCGGCTGCGTCAGCCGCGGCTTCACCCCCGAGCTGCACGGGTCGATGGCACAGGTCGCGCCGCTGCTCGACATCGAGCTCGTCGAGCTGGACCGTGCGAACTGCTGCGGCGCCGGCGTCATCGCCGAGCACAGCCAGGAGCTGGCGGACACGCTGAACGCGCGCACGTTCGCGCTCGCCCAGGCCGTGCCGGGCGCCGACCTGATGATGAACATCTGCTCGACCTGCCAGGGCGCGCAGAGCGAGTGCCAGGAGCGCCTGGACGCCAACGCGGACTACCGCGCGCACGTCAACGAGACGCTGCAGGCCGCCGAGGGCCTCGAGTACACCGAGGGCGTCATCAACAAGAACTTCCTCTGGGTGCTCGTCGAGGACATCGGCCTCGACCACCTGAAGACGCTCGTCAAGCGGCCGCTCACCGACCTCAAGGTCGGCCCCTTCTACGGCTGCTACATCGTGCGCCCCACGGACCGCCTCGGCATCGACGCCGAGAACCCCCGCGACACGTATCTCGCACAGGTCATCGAGGCGCTCGGCGGCACGGTCATCGACTACGCGGGCAGCCACAAGTGCTGCGGCTTCCCGATCATCACGATGAACAAGGACGCCTCGCTGAAGCAGGCCGGGACGCACCTGGGCGACGCCATGGACGCCGAGGCGGACTGTCTCGTCACGCCGTGCCCGCTCTGCCACCTGAACCTCGACCTGCAGCAGCCGCTCGCCGAGCGGGCGATCGGCCGTGAGCTGAACATGCCCGTCCTCCACCTCCCGCAGCTCGTCGGCCTCGCCCTCGGGCTGACGCCGAAGGAGATCGGTCTCACCCGCCACGTCGTCAAGGCGACGAGCGTGGTGGACTGGACCGAGGCGGTCGTCGCGGGCGTGAGCCCGGGCGGCGGCTCCGGCTGGTAGGCCCGCAGCTCGCTACGCCGGCGCGACCACGAGCCCGCGGGCGACCGCGAGCTCGGCGAGCTGCACCGTGTTCAGCGCGGCGCCCTTGAGCAGGTTGTCGCCGACGACGAAGAAGTTGAGGCTCTTCGGGTCGGCGAGGTCCACGCGCACGCGACCGACGAACGTCTCGTCGCGGCCGGCCGCCTCCAGCGGCGTCGGCGCGTCCTCGACGACGAGGTTCGGAAACGCGCGCAGCACCTCGAGCGCCTCGCCGAGGTCCACGTCGTTCTCGTACGTCGCCTTCACCTGGATCGCGTGCCCGACCATCACCGGGACGCGCACGCAGGTCGGCGAGACCGCGAGGTCCGGCAGCCCGAGGATCTTGCGGCTCTCGTTCTGGAGCTTCATCTCCTCGTCGGTGTAGCCGTTGTCGCCGAGGTCCCCGAGCAGCGGCACGACGTTGTAGGCCAGCGTGTTCGCGTGGACGCTCGACTCGACGAGCGACGCCGCCTGCCGGCCGTCGCTCACGAGCAGGGTGATGTCCTCGTGGAGCACCGGCACCTGGAAGGCGAGCTCGTCGATGCCCTTCTGCCCGGCGCCGCCCGCGGCCTGGTAGCTCGTGGCGACCATCGCGGTCATGCCGAAGGCGTCGTGCAGCGCCTTCGCCGGGAGCATCGCGACCATCGTGGTGCAGTTCGGGTTGGCGATGATGCCCTTGCGGGCCTCGTCCATGGCGTCCGGGTTGACCTCGCTGACGACGAGCGGGACGTCCGGGTCCATCCGCCACGCGGACGAGTTGTCCACGACCACGGCGCCCCCGGCGACGAACTTCTCGGCCCACGCCTTCGACGTCGAACCGCCCGCGGAGAACAGCGCGAGGTGGTACCCCTGCACGGTCTCGTCGGTCAGCGGCCGGATGACGCCGTAGCCGTCGAGCTTCCTCCCGGCGGAGCGCTCGCTGGCGAACGGCACGATCGCCTCCGCCTCGAAGCCCCGGCGCTCGAGCGTGCGCAGCATGATCTGGCCCACCGCACCGGTGGCGCCGACGACCGCGACCCTCATGACGCGAACTCCCCGAACGGCTGCTCGGGACGGATCGTGTCGTCGCCCTGAAGGTCGAACGCGCCGTGCAGCGCACGGACGGCGTCCGGCACGCGGTCGGCGGCGACGACGCACGAGATCTTGATCGGCGAGGTCGAGATCATCTCGATGTTGATCCCGTGCTCGCCGAGCACGGTGAAGACCTTCGCCGCCACGCCCGGATGCGTCTTCATCCCGGCGCCGACGATCGAGACCTTCCCCATCGACTCGTCGGCCTCCACGCCGCCCTCGCCGAGGTCGGCGACGAGCGCCTCGAGCGCCTCGCGCGCGGTCCTCAGGTCGTCGCGCGGCACGGTGAACGACATGTCGGCGCGCGCGCCCTCGGAGACCGGCTCGTTCTGGATGATCATGTCGACGTTGACGTTCGCCTCCGCGAGCGCCGTGGCGATCCGCCCGGCGATGCCCGGCGTGTCCGGGATCCCCGTCAGCGTGACGCGGGCCTCGCCGGTGGAGTGGGTGACGGCGGTGATCAGGGGGTGTTCCATGGTCTCTCTCTCCGAGACGACGATCGTTCCGGGGCTGTCATCAAAGCTGGACCGGCAGTGGATGCTCACGCCGTGGTTGCGCGCGTACTCCACGCTGCGCAGCTGCAGGACGCCCGCGCCCGAGGAGCTCATCTCGAGCATCTCCTCGAACGAGACGACGTCGAGCTTGCGCGCGTCGGGGACGATCCGCGGATCGGCGCTGAAGACGCCGGGGACGTCGGTGTAGATCTCGCAGACCTCGGCGCCGACGGCGGCGGCGAGCGCCACGGCGGTCGTGTCCGACCCCCCGCGCCCGAGCGTCGTCACGTCCTTCGACGTCGAGACGCCCTGGAAGCCGGCGACGAGCACGATCGCGTCCTCGTCGAGGGCGTCCATGATCCGGTCGGCGCGCACGTCGAGGATCCGCGCCTTCGTGTGCGAGGTGTCGGTGACGATGCCCGCCTGCGAGCCGGTGAGCGAGATCGCGCGGTGGTCGAGGTCGTTGATGGCCATGGCGCAGAGCGCGCACGACACGCGCTCGCCGGTCGAGAGCAGCATGTCCATCTCGCGCGGGTCCGGGTTCGCGGAGACCTCGAAGGCGTCGGCGATCAGCCGGTCGGTCTCGTGGCCGCGCGCGCTGAGGACCGCGACCACGCGGTAGCCCTCCTCGCGCTTGGCGACGATGCGGCCCGCCGCGCGCTTGAGGCGCTCGGCGTCGGCCACGGAGGTGCCTCCGAACTTCATGACGATCGTGCCCAGGCTCATGCGAGCGGTGAAGGATACGAGGGCGCGGGCGCGGGGTCAGACCGCGCGGCGACCGAGCATCGCGCGGCCGAGCGTGACCTCGTCGGCGTACTCGAGGTCCGAGCCGACCGGCAGGCCGCTCGCCAGGCGGGTGACGGCGACGTCCGCCGAGCGCTCGTGCAGTCCGCGGGCGATGTGCAGGGCGGTCGCCTCGCCGGTCGTCGTGGGGTTCGTGGCCAGCACCACCTCGGTCACCGGGCCGCCGACCACGCGCGCGTACAGCTCCTCGATCCGCAGGTTCTCGGGGTCCACGCCGTCGATCGGCGACAGTGCGCCGCCGAGGACGTGGTAGCGCCCGCGGAACTCGTGTGTGCGCTCGACCGGGATCACGTCGCCGGGCTCCTCGACGACGCAGAGGACCGACTCGTCGCGGCGCTCGTCGAGGCAGATCGTGCAGCGCGGGCCCTCGGCCAGGTTGAAGCAGACCTCGCAGAAGCCGACCTTCTCCTTCACGTCGCGGATCGCGTCCGCGAGCGCGATCGCGTCCTCCGGCGAGCGGCGCAGCAGGTCGAAGGCGAGCCGCTGCGCCGTGCGCGGACCGACGCCCGGCAGCTTGCCGAGCTCGGTGATGAGGCGCTGGATCGGCGGTGCGTGGATGAGCGCGCTCCGCTACATCCCCGGCAGGCCCAGGCCGCCGGGGCCGCCCAGGCCGCCGGCGATGCCGCCCATCCGGTCGGCGGCGAGCTGCTGTGCCGCGCGGATCGCCTCGTTGGTCGCCGCCAGCACCATGTCCTGCAGCAGCTCGGGATCCTCGGGGTCGATCGCCTCGGGGTCGATCACGATCGCGTTCACCACGAGGTCGCCGCTGACCTTGACGGTCACCATGCCGCCGCCGGCCGACGCCTCGACCTCCTCGTCCTTGAGCTTCTCCTGCGCGGCGAGCATGTCCGCCTGCATCTTCTGGACCTGCTTGAGCATCTGGTTCATGTTCGGCTGGGGCATCAGGCGGGTCCTTGGGGCTCGGGTTCGGGAACGATCTCCTCGGCATCGAACTCTTGCACGATGCGGGCGACCAGCTCGTCACCGGCGAGCTCCGGCGCGGGCTCCGGCTCGCCGAGGTCCTGCAGCTCGTAGGCGAGCCGCAGCCGCGCGCCGGTCAGCGCGAGCAGCGCCTCGCCGAGGGCGCGGCGGTGATCCTGGTTCTCGGCCGCCATCCGGCGGTTGAAGGTGTCGTCGTGCGCGAAGGCCAGCGTGAGGGTCCCGTCGCGGAGGTCGACCGCGCGGGCGTTGCCGAGCGCCGCGGCGAGCAGCGCGTAGTCGGCGCCGATCGTCTCGAGCGCCGCGGGCCACACGTCGTGGATCTCGGCGAGCGTCACGTCGGTGCGCGGCGGGACGGCGACGGGCGGCGGGATCGCGGCGACGGGCTCCGCGGGCGGCTCCTCGTGCGGCTCGGCGGGACCCGGGTCGGGCACCGCGGCGACGGCGGACGGCTGGGCGGGAGCGGGCTCCGGCTCCGGGGGCGCCGCGGCCGGCGGCGGGCTCGGCGCGGGCTGGGGGACCGATGCGAGCGGAGCCGGAGCCGGGGCCGGCGCGGGCGCGCCCTGCAGCTGGGCCTCCAGCCGTGCGATGCGCGTGAGCAGCGCCTTGGTCGAGGCGTCGACCTCCGGGGTCGCGGCCTGCACGAGCGCCAGCTCGAGCCGGGTCCGCGGGTCCGCCCCGTCCTTCACGGCGCGCAGCGCGATCGCCAGCAGCTCCAGCAGCCGGACGAGGTCGCCGCCGGCGACCCGCTGGGCCTGCTCGGACAGCCGCGCGTCGCGCTCGGGGGTCACGCGCAGATCGGGCGGGACGGCGCCGAGCGTTCGCACGACGAGCAGCTCGCGCGTGTGGACCTCGATGTCGCGCATCGCCGACACGAGGTCGCCTCCCGTCCCCGCCAGCCCGGCCGCGACGCGCAGCGAGCCGGGGGCGTCGTGCCCGGCGACGGCGTCCAGTGCCCCGAAGAGCAGGTCGTCGTCGACGGCGCCGAGGACGGCGAGCACGTCGCCGACGGAGATCGACGTCCCCGAGTAGGTGACGAGCTGCTCGAGCGTGCCGAGGGCGTCGCGGAACGAGCCGGTCGCGTGGCGCGCGAGCAGGGCGAGCGCGTCGGGCGCGATCTCGATGCCCTCCTGCGCCGACACGCGCTGCAGCACCGACGCCAGCTGCTCCACCGTCGGGCGCCCGAAGTCGAAGCGGTGGCAGCGGTCGACGACGGTCGGCAGCACCTTCTGCGCCTCGGTCGTGGCGAGCACGAAGATCGTCCCGGGCGGCGGCTCCTCGAGCGTCTTGAGGAACGCGTTCCACGCCTGCGGGGTGAGCATGTGCGCCTCGTCGAGGATGTACACCTTCGAGCGCCCGGAGACCGGGGCGAAGGCGACCTTGTCGCGCAGTTCGCGGATGTCGTCCACCGAGTTGTGCGACGCGGCGTCCATCTCGATGAC
>DAIPYF010000168.1:0-6245 GCA_036782855.1 Solirubrobacteraceae bacterium | reverse complement strand
CTATGGGATGAGGACCGTGTCGATCACGTGAATGACGCCGTTGGAGGCCATCACGTCCGTCTTGGTGACGTTCGACTTGTTGACCTTCACCTTCGCGCCGTTGACGGTGACCTTGACCTTCTTGCCGTTCACGGTCTTCACGGACTTGCCGTTCAGGGTGACGACGGTCGACGCCGGGACCTCGCCCTTGACGACGTGGTAGGTGAGGATCGAGGTCAGGAGCTTCTTGTCGCTCTGGACCTTCTTCAGCGTGGCCTTCGGGAGCTTCGCGAACGCCTTGTTCGTCGGCGCGAAGACGGTCCATTCGCCGCCCGAGAGGGTCTTCACGAGGCCGGCCTTCTTCACGAGGCTGACGAGGGTCGAGAACTGCTTGTCGCCCGCGGCGACCTGGACGATGTTCTTGTCCGCGCTCGCGGACGCGGACGGGGAGCCGCCGGCCGACGCCGCGGGGACGGCGACGGCGACGGACGCGACGGCGGCGGTGGCGAGGAGTGCGATGCGCTTCATGGGATGGGGGTCCTCCAAGGGGGTGGTCGGTTGAACTGGGACGACCTACGCGCCGCGCCGCGGCCCCGGTTGACGCGCCGACAGCGTGTTGGCGCGCTGAAACTCCCCGGGCTCGGCCGCCTGCGCCGGGGGTGAGCCGTCGGCCCCGGCGCCTATGGTCCGTCGTCCCCATGGCCCGCTCCTCGACCGTCTTCGTCTGTTCGTCCTGTGGCCACGTGGCGGCGAAATGGCACGGCCAGTGCCCGGGCTGCGAGACGTGGAACACGCTCGTCGAGGAGCGCGCGCCGGCGCCCCGGGCGGGCGCGTCCGGTGGCCGGTCGCTGCGCTCCGGCGGCGCGGGCGCCGCGCGTCCCGTCCCGCTGCGTGAGGTCTCGGCCGACCGCGCTCCGCGCCTGCCGACGGGCATCGGCGAGCTCGACCGCCTGCTCGGCGGCGGGCTCGTCCCCGGGTCGCTCGTGCTGCTCGGCGGCTCGCCGGGCATCGGCAAGTCGACCCTCACCACCATGGCCCTCGGCCTCCTGCAGGGGGCCGGACGGTCGACGCTCTACGTCTCCGGCGAGGAGTCGCCGTCGCAGATCCGCCTGCGCGCCGAGCGCCTGGAGGCCGGCGCCGCGCCGGGCGCGCTCGACGTGCCGGTGCTCGCCGAGACCGATCTCGACGCGGTCGTCGCCACGATCGCGGCGGAGCGCCCTGACGTGTGCGTCATCGACTCGGTGCAGACACTCGGGGCGAGCGACATGACCGGGGCCGCCGGCACCGTCGGCCAGGTGCGCGAGGTCGCGACGCGGATCATGGCCGTCGCCAAGCGCAACGGCACCGCCGTCCTGCTCGTCGGCCACGTCACGAAGGAGGGCTCGCTCGCCGGCCCGCGCGTGCTCGAGCACCTCGTCGACTGCGTCCTGCAGTTCGAGGGCGAGAAGGAGCGCACCTACCGCACGCTGCGCGCGCTCAAGAACCGATTCGGCTCGACGAACGACGTCGGGGTCTTCGAGATGCGCGACAGCGGCCTCGTGGAGGTGCTCGACGCGAGCGCCCGCTTCGTCGCCGAGGCCACGCGCGCGCCCGGCAGCGTCGTCCTCGCGGCCATGGAGGGCTCGCGCCCGCTGCTCGTCGAGGTGCAGGCGCTCGTCTCCCCGAGCGAGCTCGTCCCGCCGCGGCGCGTCGTGACCGGCATCGATCGCAACCGCCTGGCGCTCGTCCTCGCCGTGCTCTCCCGCCACGCGGGCGTCGGCGTCGGCAGCGCGGACGTCTTCGTCAACGTCGTGGGCGGCGTGCGCGTCGACGAGCCGGGGGCCGACCTGGCGGTCGCGCTCGCGGTCGCCGGCGCGGCGCGCGGGGTCGTCGCCGGCGGCGAGGACGCGCGCGTCCCGGTCGCCGCGTTCGGCGAGATCGGGCTGACCGGCGAGCTGCGCTCGGTCGCCCATCACGACCGCCGCGCCGAGGAGGCCGCGAAGTTCGGCCTGACGACGCTCGTGACGCCGGAGACGGCGCCCACGCTGCGCGACGCCGTGCGGCTCGCGTTCGGGTCGGCACGGGGGTCCTCGCAGCGCGCTGCCTGACACCGCGTCAAACCCTCAAGCTCTGGTAGAATCATGCGTGATGGCGCACCGGAGCGGGGATGAGTTGACCGATCTGGAGAGTCGCCAGGAGCCTCGGCTCGTCAAGTCCCTCGAGATGGTCGCGCCCGGTACGGCGCTGCGCGAGGGGATCGACAACATCGTCCACGCGAAGACCGGCGCGCTCCTGCTGAGCGGCGATCCGGAGGAGCTGAGCTTCCTCTTCTCCGGCGGGATCAAGCTCGACATCGACTACTCGCCCGCGTTCCTCTACCAGGTGGCGAAGATGGACGGTGCGATCGTCCTGAACACGAACGCGACGAAGATCACGGCCGCGAACGTCCAGCTGATGCCGGATCCGACGATCCTGTCGCTGGAGACGGGCACGCGCCACCGCACCGCCGAGCGCGTCAGCAAGCAGACCGACGCGCTCGTGATCGCGATCTCCGCCCGCCGCGACGTCGTCTCGCTCTACGTCGACGGCGCGAAGTACATCCTCGAGGACATCCCGACGGTTCTCGCGAAGGCCAACCAGGCGCTCGCGACCCTCGACAAGTACCGCGTGCGCCTCGATCAGGTCTCGACGCGGCTGACGGCGCTGGAGTTCGAAGGCGGCGCGACGCTCCACGACGTGCTCACCGTCCTCCAGCGCTCGGAGCTCGTGACGCGGATGGCCGTCGAGATCGAGCGCTACATCGTCGAGCTCGGCACCGAGGGCCGGCTGATCGAGATGCAGCTCGAGGAGACGATGGTCGGCACCGCCGCCGACAAGGCGGCGCTCGTCCACGACTATCTCGTCGAGGACACCGACGAAGGCTTTGCGCAGGCGCTCGACCAGCTCGGCCGCCTGCCGCACCAGGACCTGCTCGACTTCGGGCGGCTCGCCGAGCTGCTCGGGTACGACCGCAAGCTCAACACCCTCGACTACCCCGTCTCGCCTCGCGGCTATCGGATCCTCGGGCGCATTCCGCGCCTGCCGAAGATCGTCGTGGCGAACATCGTCCAGGTGACCGGAGGGCTCGACGAGCTCCTCGGCGCCGGCGACGGGGAGCTCGAGGGCATCGAGGGCGTCGGAGAGATCCGCGCCAAGGACATCCGCGAGGGGCTTCGGCGCCTGCAGGAGATCAATCTCGTGGACCGGTACCTGCAGACGTGATCACCAAGGAGGACACCATTCCGGAGGAGAAGGACGACCTCATGACGGAGGATCTCGAGGCCGTTGTCGTCGAGCACATCGAGTTCGAGTGCGGCGACAGCGTGGTGTATCCACACCACGGGGCCGGCAAGGTCCTCAAGAAGGAAGCGAAGGTTCTGCTCGGTCAGGAGCGCATCTACCTGACCATCAAGATCCTGCACAACGACATGACGGTGATGGTCCCGTCGGAGAAGGCGACCCAGGTCGGCCTCCGGCGCGTCATCGACGAGGAGACGGTCGAGAAGGTGCTTGCGGTGCTCCGGGACGAGATCTCGGAGATGCCCAAGAACTGGAACCGCCGGTTCAAGCACAACCGCGACAAGATCAAGACCGGCGACATCTACGAGCTGGCCGAGGTCGTGCGCAATCTCGCGATCCGGGAGCACGAGAAGGGGCTCTCGACCGGCGAGAAGCAGATGTTCACCCGGGCGAAGAAGATCCTCGCCTCCGAGCTGATGTACGCGCTCGAGAAGGACGAGGACGAGGCTGAGCAGTACCTCGACGACCTGCTTGCCGAGTCGGCCGGCGCGAAGGTCTGATCCGGGAGCGGGGAGCAGCACTTTGACGGCGGTCGCGCTGATCGTGGCCGCCGGGCGTGGCGAGCGCCTGGGGTCTTCGGGCCCCAAGGCGCTCGTCGCGCTTTCGGGGCGCCCGATGCTCGAGTGGAGCGTCGCGGCGCTCCGTGCCGCTCCCGGTGTCGGCGCGATCGTCGTCGCGCTGCCGCCCGATGCCCTCGGCGCGGCGCCCGCGGGGTGCGCGGTCGTCGCGGGCGGCGCCGAGCGCTCACACTCGGTGCGCGCGGCACTGGCCGCGGCGCCGGTCGACGCCGGCGTCGTGCTCGTGCACGACGCCGCGCGACCGCTGCTGACGGCGGATCTCGCCGAGCGCTGCCTGGCCGCGCTGGACGAGGACGGTGGCCCCTGGGACGCCGCGATCGCCGCCGCGCCGGTCACCGACACGGTCAAGCGGGCGGCCGACGGCGTGCGGGTCAGCGAGACCCTCGTGCGCTCGGAGCTGTGGGCGGTGCAGACGCCGCAGGTCTTCCGGCGGGCCGCCCTGGAGCGGGCACTCGCGCGGTCCGACACGGAGCTGGCGCTCGCCACCGACGACGCGATGCTCGTGGAGCGCGACGGGGGCCGCGTGCGCGTCGTCACCGCGCCGACGGAGAACCTGAAGGTGACGACCCCCGTGGACCTGCGGCTCGCGGAGCTGCTGCTCGCCGAGCGCTACGCCTCGTGACAGACGGCTTCCACGCGGTTGCCGTCGGGATCGAGCAGGAACGCCCCGTAGTAGTGCTCGTGGTAGGCGGGGCGCAGCCCCGGCGCGCCGTCGTCGGTTCCACCGTGTGCGAGGCCGGCCGCGTGGAACGCGTCCACCGCCGCGCGCGTCGGCGCGCGGAACGCCCAGTGGCGCGGACCGCCCGCCGGGACGCCCGGCGCGCCGACGATGGAGACGAAGGTCGCCCCCGGAGCTCCGCGCTCCCCGTACCGGATGCGGTCGTCGCGGCGCCAGGCCCGGGTGACGCCCAGCGCTCCGAGCACCGCGTCATAGAAGCCGCCCGCGCGGTCCAGGTCGCTGACCGTGATCGAGACGTGGTCCAGGAGGTGCGCCATGCCGTTCCTACACTGACACACGCATGCTGACCGACTACCACGTGCATCTGCGGCCGGACGGCCCGGACACGCCGCCCGCCGACTTCTTCACCGTCGCCAACGCCGAGGCCTACCGCGCCGCCGCCGCCGAGCGCGGCATCACGGAGCTCGGCGTCAGCGAGCACATCTACCGCTTCAGCGAGGCGCTGAAGATCTGGGACAACGGCCTCTGGCGCGAGTTCGCCCACGACGACGTTGACGCCTACTGCGCGTTCGTCCGTGAGGAGACCGACCTGCGGCTCGGGATCGAGGCCGACTACATCCCCGGGCGGGAGGACCGCGTCGAGGCGTTCCTGGACGCGCGCGAGTGGGACTACGTCGTCGGCTCGATCCACTTCGTCGGCGACGGTGCGCTCGACCACGAGGACTACGACATCTGGGGCATGGGCGTCGGCGTCGACAAGGTCTGGTCCACGTACTTCACCTGGCTCGGCGAGATGGCCCGCACCGGGATGTACGACATCCTCGCCCACCCGGACCTCGTGAAGCACTGGGGCGGCCAGCGCCCGATGCCCGAGGGCGATCTGCGCCGCTTCTACGACCTGGCGATGGACGGGATCGCCGAATCCGGGATCGCGATCGAGGTCTCGACCGCCGGCCTGCGCAAGCCGGTCGGGGAGCTCTACCCCGACCGCGCGTTCCTCGAGATGTGCCTGGACGCCGGCTGCCCGGTCGCGCTGTCGAGCGACGCGCACCACGCCGAGCACCTCGGCTACGGGTACGACACCGCGCTCGCGCTGCTCGCCGACGCCGGCGTCACCGAGCTCGCCGTGTTCGAGGGCCGCGAGCGGCGCCTGCAGCCCATCGGACCCTCCTGACCGCGCCGGCAGGGATGATGGGCGACGTGACGCGCGTGCGCACCGGCATCGGATGGGACTCGCACCGGCTCGAGCCGGGTCGCCCGCTGATCCTCGGCGGCGTGCGCCTCGAGCATCCCGAGCTGCTCGGCCTCGCCGGGCACTCCGACGCCGACGTCCTCACGCACGCCGTGATCGACGCGCTGCTCGGCGCGGCGGGCCTCGACGACATCGGCACGCACTTCCCGGACACCGACGAGCGCTGGCGCGGCGCGGACTCGCTCGCGCTGCTGCGGGCGGTGGCCGCCATGCTGGCCGAGCGCGGCATGACGGTCGAGCACCTCGACACGACGCTCGTCATGGAGCGCCCGAAGGCCGGGCCGCGCAAACACGAGATGCGCGACAACCTCGCCGGGGCGCTCGGCATCGCGCACACGGCCGTCAACGTGAAGGCCACGACCGGCGAGGGCATGGGGTTCGTCGGCCGCGAGGAGGGCTTCGCCGCGCAGGGCGTCGCGACGCTCACCGAGGCCTGACC
>DAIPYF010000167.1:0-6333 GCA_036782855.1 Solirubrobacteraceae bacterium | reverse complement strand
TCGGACGGCCGGAGGTGTTCGCGGCGCTGCACGATCGGCTCGTGCGCGGGGACTCGCTCGACGCGCTCTCGGAGCGGTCGCGACTGGACCGCGATCCGGCGGACGCAACACTCGCCGCCGCGTTCCTCGCGCGGGTGCTCGACGCCTCGCGCCGGCCCGCCGCGACACCCGGGCTGGGTGCGGCGCACACGCTCGTCGGTGACCGGATCGTCGGCGGGAGCCTCACGCACGAGGACGAGCTTGTAACGCTCTGCGCGTTCCCGAGCTCGGCGTCCCGTGGCGGCGAGGACGGTGCTGTGGCGCGTCCGTCGCGGAGGCGGCTGCGGTAGCCGCGGCCATGGAGGTCCGCGAGATCATCGAGGGGCTCGAGCGCGCGATCGTCGTCATGGACGCCGCGCTCGAGCTCCGGATCCGCGAGGTCGAGCAGGTCGAGGAGCGGATCGTCGCGCAGCTCGACCCCGTTGAGCGCGCGATCGACGACGTTCCGGACGAGCGGCTCGCCGCCGACCTGCGACGCCGGCTGCGCGAGGTCGAGGACGATCTCGCGGAGCTCCGCCACAGCGTGTGCCGGATCGCCGACTCGAGCCTGTACGACCCGCTCCGCGCGCTGCGGACGGACATCGCCCTGGAGGGCGGGCCGGGGGCCTTGGGCTCCGCGCCGCCGCTCGTCGTTCGCGCGCGACGGAACAGCGGTCCCGATGGTTGGACGTTCGTGGTCGACGAGCTCTCGGTGAGGGCCTTCGGCTTCACGCACGACGAGGCGCTCGCCGAGCTCGTCGCGGCTGTGCGCTCTGCGGTGGACGACGCGCTCACCGAGCCGCCCGCAGACCGGAGTCGCCGCGCGCTGGCACACCACCTGCAGCTCGCGGACCTCCAGAAGCGGCTCGGCGACGTGCTCGACGGAGCGCTCGTCATCGACGACGAGCACGCCGAGCGCCTGCTGCGCGAGCACGAAGAGGAGCGGCCTCGCGGCGAGTGACCCCGCGCCCTCAGGCGAGCACGACCGTCAGCCACACCCCGGCGACGAGCAGCGCGGCCGTGAGCTCGATGAGGATCGAGAGGCCCAGGGCCTTCAGCGCGTGCTTCGTCGACTCCCACGCGTGGTGGTGGGGTCCCAGGCGATGGCGCTCGGCCAGGTAGACCCCGGCGGGGAAGCCGAGGAAGAGCCCGACGATGGGGATGACGAAGAAGCCGACGATGCCCACGACGGCGCCCGCGGCGATGGTGCGGTTGGGCACGCCGGCGTCGCGCATGCGGCGCCCGGGGACGAGGTACTTCACGATCTGCGCGACGCCGATCAGCACCGTGGCGCCCGCCAGCACCGCCCAGCCCGTCGCCGAGGAGACGACGAGCGCCCACACCAGGATCGCTCCGAGCACGAGCAGCGAGCCGGGGAGGACCGGCACGAGGATGCCCACGATCCCGGCGAGGATCGCCAGGCCGATGAGGAGGAGGCCGGCGTCGGACATGGGTGGAGGATGCCCGGTGACGCGGTCGCGGCGTCAGATCCGCGGCGGGTCGCGCGACCCAGGGGTGTGAGTGACATCCGCCTCTACCTCAACCACCTGCCGGAGTACGACTGGCTGATCGCGCTCGAGTTCGGGCGCGTCGACGACGGGCAGCCGAAGCCGAACTGGCGCGGCGTGACCGAGCACCTGGGCTTCCTGCTCGACGCGCCGGGCGGGCGCGAGGTCGGCTTCAAGATCACCGAGCTCGCCGTGTTCGACGAGGAGACGCGCGAGGTCGACGAGGTCTGGAACGGCCCGCGGTTCCATGTCCCGCAGCTCGGGCTCGGCGCCGCGACGGTCGGCGAGATCGTGCTCGCGTCGCGCGCGCTGTTCGGCGAGGAGCCGACGATCAATCGCGTCCTCTTCAACCGCGGCATCAACGCCGGCGCCGACCGCGCGCTCGACATCTGGCTCGCGTGCCTGGAGGCCGGCGACTGCATGGCGCACTTCGCGCTCGGCTACACGCTCTACGACCTCGGCCGCCACCACGAGGCCTACCGCCACCTGCGCTACTACGCCGAGCTCGCGCCCGCGGGGCCGTGGAACTGGTGCTGGTACGGGAAGGCCGCCGAGGCGATCGGCGAGTACGGCGAGGCGCAGACCGCCTACCGCCGCGCGATCGCGATCGAATCCGACGACGAGCCGACCGACGCCGCCGACCTGCTGCACGCCCTGACGATCCGACTCGAGGAGGCCGCCTGATGTGGCTCATCACGACACGCGGTTTCTATTCGGTCGTCGCGGATCACTACGAGGACGGGAACGTCCTCGTGCGCGCGCGCGTGCGTGAGGACCTCGAGTCGCTCGCCGACCTGATTCCCGGACTCGAGGTGGAGGAGACGCCGGAGCGTGACTACCGGTTCCGCGCGTCGGTCCCGCGTGAGGTGTGGGAGTCGGTGGTTGCCGCTCTCGCCGAGGAGATCGACTACCCGAACTTCAAGGACGCGGTGGCGGAGCGGCAGGGATCGGGTCGCGCCGGAACGTACGGGCGCGTGTGGCGGACGCTGCTCGATCTGCAGGACGAATCGGCGTAGTCCACCGTCAGATCGCCGGCCGGCGAAGCGACTCACGACCGTGTCCCCGCCCACCCCGCTGCACCTCTCCCTCGAGCCGCTCCTGCCGACCCGCACGCCCAACGGCGGGGGCTGGTTCGAGTACGGCTTTCAGCTCCGCCTCCCCGATGGCCCACTCATCGATCGTGCCGATCCGCTGCTCGCCGCCTACGGCGCGCGCGTGGTCACCGTCGCGATCCACGCCGACGATGACGAGCCGCTGCAGGACGCGGCCTTCGACCCGGGCTCCGTCGTCCGTCTCGTCCCGGCCGTGGGAGACGACGGGGACGCGGAGGTCGGCGTGTGGGACGCGGACGAGCTGCGTCTCGGCGGCCGCCTGATCGACCGCGCCGCTGAGGTCGTCGCGGCCGCGATCGACTGCGGCCTCGAGCAGTCGGCGATCGTCCTGACCGAGGACCGCTCGGTCGACGACGACCGTCGCAACGGCCTGGACCTCGTCGTGTTCCACGCCGGATTCGTGGCGATCGACGTGAGCGCCGCGGCGAGCTTCGAGCGCCCGGCGCGGCGCTCGCGCCCGCGCCTCGTGCTCGTCGCCGACGGCCGCGGGGACGTGCGGTGGTGGGACCCGTCGGCGTCGACCGGTCCGATCGCCGCCGACGCGCTGCCGATGTCCGCTGAGCTGCGGCGTGACCTGGAGGGGCTCCGCGCGTCCTACGAGGAGCTGGCCGACGGCGCGGGCGAGGCGCGCGGTTTCGACCGCATCGACGTGTCGATCGAGCGCTCCGTGCTCAACGACCGGGCGACGGCCGTGTGGAAGCGCGCACGGACGGAGCTCGGGCGCCGGTTCGCGATCGGCTTCCTCGGGGCGGGAATGGAGCGGCCGGTGTGGTCGCCGGCGGAGCTCGACGACGACGAGGATGACGAGGGGTTCCCGTTCTGATGCCTGCGCTCGCACGTCGCCTGACAGCTCGCCGGCATTCTGGGATGGTCTGCACTCCGGAGAAACTCAATCCGAGGGAGACGCGTTCATGGCCGACAGCGTGTACAGGGTCACTGAAGTGATCGGGGTGAGCAGCGAGTCGTGGGAGGCCGCCGCCAGGAGCGCGGTGGAGACCGCGGCGAAGTCGGTTCGCGACCTGCGCGTGGCGGAGGTCGTGCGTGAGGACGTGACGATCGAGGACGGGACGATCAGCGCCTTCCGCGTGCGCCTGAACATCTCGTTCAAGTACGACAGCGGCGACTGACCGTCCGGCGTAGCGTTCGGCTATGCCCCCAGCGAAGAAATCCTCCGCCCGGGCCGCCCGCCGCACGTCGGCGCGCGGCCTGGTCGTGGCGGTGACGGGGCCGACCGGCGAGATCGGGCGGTCGTTCGTCTCGCTGCTGGACCGCAGCCCGCAGGTCGCCTCGATCCGGGGCATGGCCCGGTCGCCGTTCGACACCGCCGCTCACGGCTGGACGAAGGTCGACTACCACCAGGGCGACATTCTCGACCGTGCGGCGGTGGAGCATCTCGTCGCGGGCGCGGACGTCGTCGTGCACCTGGCGTTCATCGTCCTGGCGGCCGGCGAGTCCAGCCGCGGCATCAACCTCGAGGGGTCGCGCAACGTGTTCGAGGCCGCGGCGGCCGCGAAGGCGCGGCGGCTGGTCTACACCTCGTCCGTCGCCGCGTACGGGTTCTCCGACGATCTGCCCGAGCTGCTCACCGAGGACACCCCGGCGCTCGGGTTCGAGCGTCACCCCTACTCCGCGCAGAAGGCCGAGGTCGAGCGCGAGCTGCGTGACGCGCTGGCCGGGTCGTCCACCGCGGCCTATGTGTTTCGTCCGTGCATCGTCGCCGGGCCGGACGCCCCGGTGCTCGTCAACGCGATCCCCTTCATCCATCTCGGGGAGCGCCTGCCGGGTGCGGTGCGCGAGCTGTTCGACCAGGTGAGCGTGCTGAAGCCGGTGCTCCCGGACCCGGGCACGCCGTTCCAGCTCGTCCATCACGACGATGTCGCGGCCGCCCTCTGCGCAGGCGTTCTCGGCACCGGCACGCCCGGCGTCTACAACCTCGCCGCGGAGGGAACGTTCACGTTCTCCGACCTTGCGCACGAGCTCGGCTGGTACAGCATCCCGGTGCCCGACCTGACCGTCGACGCGACCGCCGAGATCGTCGCCCGCCTGCCGTTCCTCCCGGACGAGGCGACGTGGATCCAGGCGCTGCGTCACCCGGTGCTCATGGACACCACGCGCGCCCGCAGCGAGCTGCGCTGGCGCCCGCAGCACGACACCCTGCAGACGCTGCACGAGACCGTCACCGCGTGGCGCGCCGACCTCGACGCGACGGGCCCCGTGCGTGACCTCCCATCACGATGAGCCCTGTCAGCCCGGAGTGCAGGCCGCCGAGCGGCCTGATGCCGGTCCGGGGCCGTCGTGCCCTTCGGGCCGGTAGTCGCCGGTCACCGGATCGAGGCGGTACGGGACGGGCGGGTCCGTCGTCACGAGCGTCTGGACGGCGGCGAGGAACCGGTCGACCTCGCGGGCGCTGGTCGAGAGGCCTGCCGAGGCGCGCACCGCGCCGGGCAGCGACCGCCGGTCGTGGTGGCGCGCCGCCGCCCGGAACAGCTCGAGGTCGTCGTGCCCGAGTCCGAGCAGCCGGATGAGGTAGGGGTGGGCGCAGAAGCAGCCGTGGCGTACGCCGATCGCGAACTCCGCGCTGAGCCGGGCGGCGACCAGTGCGTGCGAGAGCCCGTCGACCGCGAACGCGGCGAGCGGGAGCAGGTCGTGCTCGGCGCCCGGGCCGAGCACGTTCACCCCGGGGATCGCGCGCAGGCCGGCGTGCAGCCGGCGCGACAGTGCGCGGTCGTGGGCCTCGATGGCGGGCGAGCCGATCCGCTCGAGCTCGCCGATCGCGGCGCCCAGGGCGACGGCGCCGACCACATTCGGGGAGCCGGCCTCCTCGCGATCGGGAGGTGCGGTCCATACGACCTCGTCGAGGTCGACGAGATCGACGGCGCCGCCGCCGGCCAGGAACGGGTCGCCGTGCGTGAACTGCGAGCGCGGGCCGACGAGCGCTCCGGCGCCGAACGGCGCGTACATCTTGTGGCCGCTGAACGCGACGAAGTCCGCGTCGGCGGGGAGCGGACGGTGGGGGGCCAGTTGCGCGGCATCGACGAGCACGGGGATGTCGCGCTCGTGCGCGTCCCGGATGATGTCCGCGAGCGGGGGGAGCCAGCCGGTGATGTTCGACGCCCCCGTCACCGCGAGCAGCTTGGGGTGCGGCTGCGCGTCGAGCGCGCGCCGCACCGCGTCGGCGTCGAAGGTGCCCTCAGCGCCGCACTCGACGAATCGCAGCGACGCCTGGCGCCGCCACGGGAGCAGGTTCGCGTGATGCTCGACCACGGTCGAGACCACCACGTCATCCGGCGCGAGCCCCATGCGGTAGGCGAGGTGGTTGATCGCCTCGGTCGTGTTGCGGCAGATGATCGCGACGTCGTCGCGTCCCTCGCGGCCGGCGAAGCGCATGATCGCCTCGCGCGCATCCTCATACGCGGTGGTCGACAGCTGCGACTTGTGGCCCGCGCCCCGGTGAACGCTCGAGTACCACGGCAGGAACTCCTGCACCCGCGCCGCCACCGACGGCAGGGCCCCCGTGGAGGCCCCGGCGTCGAGCGACAGGTAGGGCCGCTCGGTCCCGTCGAGGCAGGGGACGACGACGGACTGGGCCGCCCTGGCCGCGGACCACGAACGCGCCGACGTCTCGCTCCTGTGTGCGCGCGACCCCTTCACGGGCGGAGCGACCACCCAAGCGCTCGGGCCCGACGAAGCGACCG
>DAIPYF010000166.1:0-6347 GCA_036782855.1 Solirubrobacteraceae bacterium | reverse complement strand
AAGAAGATGGGCCGGGAGACGATCTCCTCCAAGGAGCTCTCCGATTACACGCACGTCAACTCGACGCAGATCCGGCGCGACCTGTCGGGCTTCGGCAAGTTCGGCAAGCGGGGGGTCGGGTACAACGTCGACTCGCTCGTCACGCAGATCCGGCGGATCCTGCAGACCGGCGGCCAGCACAACATCGCGCTGTTCGGCGCGGGGCACCTCGGCAAGGCGATCGCCTCATCCGACATCTTCGCCGACCACGGGTTCAACGTCGTCGCGATCTTCGACGCGGACACGCGCAAGGTCGGGTCGAGCGTCGGCGGGCAGAAGGTCCGTGACATCGCCGACCTGCCGCAGGTCGTGGAGGACGAGGGGATCGTCGTCGGCGTGCTCGCGGTCCCGACGGTCGCGGCCCAGCCGCTCGCCGACGAGCTCGTCGGGGCCGGGGTGCGGATCCTCTTCAACTACTCCGACGCGCTGCTGCAGGTGCCGCCCGACGTGACGGTGCACACGTCGAGCCCGGCGGTCGACCTGCTGCACGCCCTCTACTTCTACCTGTCCTGATGAGCCTGGACCTGGATGGCGCCGAGGCGGCGTTCGCCGCCTCGACGGACGGGACGGTCGGGATCGAGGAGGAGTTCTCCGTCCTCGATCCGGCGACGCTCGACCTCGTTCCGCGCTTCGAGGAGCTGCGCGACAACGCGCACGAGGACGAGATCCTCACCGGGTCGATCGCGGGGGAGCTCATCTCCTCGGAGATCGAGATCCGCAGCGCGCCCGGGCGCGACGTCCACGACGCGCTCGGCAGTCAGCGCGAGGTGCGCGCCCGCCTGTTCGCCCACGCGGCCGTCCACGGCGTCGCGCTCGGCTCGACGGGCACCCATCCGTGGGCCGACTACCGCGAGCAGCGCAACATCGACACCGAGCACTATCGCCGGGTCGTCGACGGGCTGCAGTACGTCGCACGCCGCAACAACACCTTCTCGCTGCACGTGCACGTCGGCGTCGAGGGCGCCGATCGCGCGGTGCGCACCTGCGATCGCCTGCGCGGGGTGCTGCCCGTCCTGCTCGCCGCGAGCGCGAACTCGCCGTTCCTCGAGGGGCACGACAGCGGGCTGCACTCGGTGCGGACGCAGACGTTCACGAAGTCCTTCCCGCGCTGCGGGGTTCCCGACGCCTACGGCGACTGGGCGGCCTACCGCGCATACCTCGAGCTGCTCGTCGCGACCGGCTCGATCGTGGAGAGCACCCAGGTCTGGTGGTCGGTGCGCCCGCACCTGGCGTTCGGCACCGTCGAGGTCCGCATCTGCGACGCCCAGGAGACCGCCGGCGAGTCCGAGGCGCTGGCGGAGCTGATCGTCGCCTGCGTCCTGCAGGCGGCGCGCGACGTCGCCGACGGCGTCCCGTTCCGCGATCCGGAGCGCCGGCTCGTCGAGGAGAACCTCTGGCGGGCGATCCGGTGGGGCCGCGAGGGCCGCATGATCGACCTCGAGCGGCTCGAGGAGCAGCCGACGGCCGCCGCGATCGAGGGGCTCCTGGCCTGGACCGGGCCCGTGCGCGCCGAGCTCGGCGTCGAGCCCCGCCTCCCGGAACTGAGCGGCGCCCAGCGCCAGCGCGCCGCGCTCGCTGGCGGCGCCACCCTGCACGAGGCGTTCGCGGCGTCCGTCGCCGCGACGGCCCGCACGTACGCACCCGCAACCGACCCCGAGGTGTCCACGACATGACCGACCAGCCGATGACGCCCGATCCCGAGGGCCCCCCGCCGACCGAGGAGGAGATGCGCGCCGCCTACGAGGCCGAGCTCGCGCAGCTGCGGATCGAGGAGGTCCTCATCCAGACGGTCGTCTCGCTGCTGAACCTCGGCGCCCGCAAGGCCGGGCTCATCCCCGGCAGCGAGGGCGAACGGGATCTGGAGCAGGTCCGCAAGGCCATCGAGGGCGCTCGTGCGCTCCTGCCCGTGATCGAGCCCGACCTGGGCCCGAACGCCGGCCCGCTGCGTGACGCGCTGTCCCAGCTCCAGCTCGCCTACACGCAGCTGGCGGGCGCCGGAGGGCCCGCCGGCGCACCCGGCGCGGCCGCACCCGGGGACGCCCCGCCCGAGCCCGGCGACGAGGGTCCCGGGCCCGCGGAGAGCTCCGGCCGCCTGTGGGTCCCGGGTCAGTAGATCCCCCGGACGTCGTTCCGGGGCCGTTCCCGGTACCATCCGGCGCGCTTCTGGCCGGGGCGTGCGTGTCCGTACGCCCCGTTCCGTGTCGCGTAGCCCCCCAGCCGCGATACGCCACCTGATTTCGGAGGATCATCCCCTTGACTGAGTTCCTGACCGACCACGGGGTCATCGTGGCCGTGGTCTGCGCCCTGATCGCCGTCGCGTACGGCGTCCTGACGACGACCCAGCTGCTCGCGCTCTCGCCCGGCAACGACGAGATGCAGCGCATCTCCGGTGCCGTTCAAGAAGGCGCGCGGGCCTACCTCAACCGCCAGTACACGGTCATCGCCGCAGTCGGCGTCGTCCTGTTCGTGGCCCTGTTCTTCATTCAGGACGCCTCCGTCGCGATCGGCTTCCTCATCGGCGGCCTGCTGTCCGGAGCCGCCGGCTACATCGGCATGAACGTGTCGGTCCGGGCCAACGCCCGCGTCGCCGAATCCGCTCGCGGTGGCATCAGCCCGGCGCTGAAGGTCGCGTTCCGCGGAGGTGCCATCACCGGCATGCTCGTGGTCGGCCTGGCGCTGTTCGGCGTCGCCGCCTACTACGGGATCCTCACCGCGTTCTTCGACAAGTCCCAGAAGGACGCCGTCGATGCCCTGATCGGCCTCGGCTTCGGCGGTTCGCTCATCTCCGTCTTCGCCCGACTGGGCGGCGGCATCTTCACGAAGGCCGCCGACGTCGGCGCCGACCTCGTCGGCAAGGTCGAGGCGGGCATCCCCGAGGACGACCCGCGCAACCCGGCCGTGATCGCCGACAACGTCGGCGACAACGTCGGGGACTGCGCCGGCATGGCCGCCGACCTCTTCGAGACGTACGCGGTCACCGCCGTGGCCGTCATGCTGCTCGGCGTCCTCACGTTCCAGGAGCAGACGGCCGTCGCGCTCTACCCGCTCGTCCTGGGCGGCGCCGCGATCGTCGCGTCGATCATCGGCACGTTCGCCGTCCGCACGACGACCGGCAACGTCGAGCGCGCCCTGTACCAGGGCCTCATCGTCTCCGGCGTCATCGCGGCGATCGCGTTCTACCCGATCACCGAGTGGATGATGGGCGACCTGACGTTCATCACGACCGACGGGCGGATCGAGGCGCCGAGCGTGATGGATCTCTACCTCTGCTCGCTCGTCGGCATCGCGGTCACCGCCGCGCTGTTCGTGATCACCGACTACTACACCTCGACGCGGTTCGGCCCGGTCCGCAAGACCGCCGAGGCCTCGCAGACCGGTCACGCGACGAACATCATCTCCGGCCTCGCGCAGGGCCTGCAGGCGACGGCGCTCCCCGCGCTCGTCCTGGTGCTCGGCATCCTGTGCGCCTGGAAGCTCGCCGGAGGTGGCGAGCAGGGCATCTACGGCATCGGCGTCGCGGTCATGGGTCAGCTCTCGCTGACCGGCCTGATCGTCGCGCTCGACGCATTCGGCCCGATCACCGACAACGCGGGCGGCATCGCCGAGATGGCGGACATGCCCGAAGAGGTGCGCAACGTCACCGACCCGCTCGACGCGGTCGGCAACACGACGAAGGCCGTGACCAAGGGCTACGCGATCGGTTCCGCCGTGCTCGCCGCGGTCGTGCTCTTCGCGGGCTTCAAGGCCGAGCTGAAGCAGGAGGACGTCCTCGCGGTCTTCCCGATCGACGACCCGGCCGTCCTCATGGGCCTCCTGATCGGCGGCATGATGGTGACGCTGTTCGCCGCCCTCTCGATGGAGGCCGTCGGCCGCGCCGGCGGCGCCGTCGTCGAGGAGGTGCGCCGCCAGTTCCGCGAGAAGCCGGGGATCATGGAGGGCACCGACGAGCCGGACTACGCCGCGTGCGTGGACATCGTCACGAAGTCGGCGCAGCGCGAGATGATCATCCCGTCGCTGATCCCGATCGTGCTGACCACGATCGTCGGGCTCATCTCGATCGAGGCCCTCGGCGGCCTGCTCATCGGCGTCATCGTCGTCGGCTTCTTCTTCGCCGTCATGATGACCGCCGGCGGCGGCGCCTGGGACAACGCGAAGAAGCTGATCGAGGACGGCGCATTCGGCGGCAAGGGGTCCGAGGCCCACGCCGCATCGGTCACCGGCGACACCGTCGGCGACCCGTTCAAGGACACCGCCGGCCCCGCGATCAACCCGATGATCAAGGTCGCCAACATCGTCGCGATCCTGATCATCCCGATCATCACTTGATCGGGATGATCGTTCGCGGATCTCGCAGCGCCTGACGCCACCCGCGCGCCGAGGGCTGTGCCTCCAGCACAGCACCTCGGCCGCGTGCGTCGTCAGGCATCTGCGATACCTCGCTCGAGTGACGTTGGTCGAGGGCGCCTGTGGGCGCTCTCGCCTGTTAGGGCGCGTTTAGGACCCTGGGTAGCCTGCTGTCGGTTTCCGGAATGCAAAGACATGCTCAGGAGAGGCAGACTGCGACCATGACGATGACCGAGAAGACGCCCGCCGTTCCTGCGCTCGCCGCACGGACGATGATCGAGGCGTTCCGTCTCACGGCCGATGCGCATCCGGACCGGGTTGCGGCGCGCACGCCGGACGACTCCGTCTCGTACACCTTTGCCGAGGTGCGCGAGCGGGCCGAGCGGCTGGCGGCCGGGCTGTACGGCCTGGGCCTGCGGCGCGGTGACACGTTCGGGATCATGCTCGTGAACCGTCCCGAGTTCCACGTCGTGGACCTGGCGGCGCTGCACGTCGGTGCCACGCCGTTCTCGATCTACAACACGTCGGCCCCCGAGCAGATCGAGTACCTGTTCGGCGACGCGGGGACCACGATCGCACTGACCGAGCGGCAGTTCATCGAGCGCCTGCTCGCCGCTCGCGACGCCGGCACGAAGCTCGAGACGATCATCCTGCTCGACGCCGAGCCGGGCGAGCAGCTCCCGAACGGGGTGATCTCGCTCGCGGACGCGGAGGCGGCGGCAGACCCGGCGTTCGACCTCGAGGCGTCCGTCGCGGCCATCGAGCCCGACGACGTCCTCACGCTCATCTACACGTCCGGCACCACAGGTCCGCCCAAGGGCGTGATGCTCACGCACGCGAACCTCCTCGGCATGATCGGCGGGATGCACCGGGCGTACGCGTGGCCGCAGGAGGGCAGCGGCGTCTCGTTCCTGCCGTCCGCCCACATCGCCGACCGCTGGGGCTTCCACTACGCGGCGCTCATGACGTACGGCTACACGATCACCGCGTGCGCGGACCCGAAGGCCGTCATGCAGGTCGTCGGGCAGGTGAAGCCGACGTTCTTCGGCGCCGTCCCGCGGATCTGGGAGAAGCTCAAGGCGGGGCTGGAGGCGATGGTCGCCGGCCAGGAGGACCCGGCGGTGAAGGCCAAGATGGAGGGCGCGATCCAGGCCGCGATCCAGAAGGTGCGCCTGGAGCAGGCGGGCGAGGCCGTGCCCGCCGAGCTGGCCGCCGGCGTGGCGCAGGCCGACGAGCAGCTCTTCGCGCCGCTGCGGGCCGCGCTCGGGCTCGAGAACGTTCAGTGGAGCGTCGTGGGCGCCGCGCCGACACCGCTCGAGGTGCTCGAGTTCTTCGCTGCGATCGGCCTGCCGCCGTGTGAGGTGTGGGGCATGAGCGAGACGTCGGCCATCTCGACGATGAACACGCCGGACGCGATGCGCCTGGGGACGGTCGGCAGGCCGATCCCCGGCGTCGAGGTGCGCCTGGCGGATGACGGCGAGCTGTTCGTCAAGGGCCCGAACATCATGAAGGGCTACCGCGGGCAGCCGGAGAAGACCGCCGAGTGCCTGTCCGCCGACGGCTGGCTCGCCACCGGCGACGTCGCCGAGATCGACGCGGACGGCTTCGTGAAGATCGTCGACCGCAAGAAGGAGCTGATCATCAACGCGGCCGGCAAGAACATGTCGCCCGCGAACATCGAGGCGCGCATCAAGGCCGCGTCGCCGCTGATCGGCCAGGCGGTCTGCATCGGGGATGCGCGGCCGTACAACGTGGCGCTCATCGCGCTCGATCCCGACGGCGCCGCCGGGCACGACCCGACCAGCCCGGAGACGCGTGCGCTGATCGAGCAGGCGGTCGAGCTCGCCAACAGCCAGCTCAGCCGCGTCGAGCAGATCAAGAAGTTCACGATCCTCGACGGCGAGTGGCAGCCCGGCGGGGACGAGCTGACGCCGACGATGAAGCTCAAGCGCAAGCCGATCGGC
>DAIPYF010000165.1:0-6397 GCA_036782855.1 Solirubrobacteraceae bacterium | reverse complement strand
GACGAGCGGCACGAAGCGCTCCGGCTGCCCGCCGATGATCGCGATCGTCAGCGGCAGGCCGAGCGTGCCGGCCCGGATGACCGACTCCGGCGAGCCGCCGACGGCGATCCAGACGGGAAGCGGGTCCTGCACCGGCCGCGGGTAGACGCCCTGACCGTCGAGCGCGGGACGGTGCCGCCCGGACCACGTGACGTGGACGTCCTCGCGGATCCGCAGCAGCAGATCGAGCTTCTCGGCGTAGAGCTCGTCGTAGTCCTTGAGGTCCTGGCCGAAGAGCGGGAACGACTCGGTGAACGATCCGCGTCCGGCCATGATCTCGGCGCGGCCGCCGGACAGCAGGTCGATCGTGGCGAACTGCTGGAAGACCCGGACGGGGTCGTCGGAGCTGAGGACCGTCACGGCGCTCGAGAGGCGGATCCGCTCGGTGCGCGCCGCGGCGGCTCCCAGGACGATGGCGGGCGCGGAGACCGCGTAGTCGGGCCGGTGGTGCTCACCCACGGCGAACACGTCGAGCCCGAGCTGGTCGGCGAGCACGATCTCCTCGAGGAGCTCGCGCATCCGCCGCTCGGGCGTGGTGCCGGGGTGGACGTCGCCGAAGGTCGCGAGGCCGAGTTCCATGGCGAGGACGATAGCAGATGGTTGCGCGTGCAATCATCGACGTCCACGATAGCGTCCCGGATCATGGGCCTCTTCAGCCGCAAGCCGCGCGCGACCGACCTGCGCGTCGGCGATCCGCGCTTCGACGACTGGGAGGTCGTGGGGGACTACGCGGAGCTGGAGACCGCGAAGGCGTTCGCCGGGCACCTGTCCGGAATGGGCATCACCTGCGTGCTGACGAGCGACTGGCCGCTCGACGAGTTCGGCCGCGGCGACATCGCCCTGCGCGTCCCGCCGGAGGTCTACGGGGACGCGACCGTCGTCATGGACGGCATGGACCTCGACTGATCAGGGTTGCAGGAGCGTGAACGCGTGGCCCCATGAGCCGCTGCGCGTGCCGATCGCCACCCACAGGATGCAGAGCTCCTCGAGCTCGCGCGAACGCTCGATTCCCCCGACGTTCAGCCAGCGCCAGCCGAAGGCCTCGAGGATCGCGCCGGTCACGCCGACGGCGTCCTCGTCGTTCCCCGCGATGAACATCACCGGCGGGCCGCCCGGCAGGTCCGGGTCCACCATCAGGGTGTTCCCGACCGTGTTGAAGGCCTTCACGACGTGCGCGTCCGGCAGCCGGCGCTGGAGGCGCTCGCCACCGGAGCCTTCGGCCTCCTCCAGCGACGGGCCCGCGTCGCCGAAGACGAGCGGGTTCGTCGCGTCGATGACCGTCTTCCCGGCGAACGCCTCCGGACCGCCGGCGCCGTCGATGAGCCCGCCGACGGCCTCGGCGGCGCCGCGCACGGCGATCACGACCGTGTCGCCGAACGCCGTCGCATCCTCGAACGAGACGACCGGGACGGCGCTGGCCTGCGACCAGGCGGTCAGCTCGGCGTCACCGGTGCGTCGCGTGCCGAGGACCGCGTCGATGCCGTGGCTCTGGAACCCGGCCGCCAGGACGCGGCCGACCTGCCCGCTGCCGAGGACGCCCACGCGGGCGGGGAGGGATGGTGCGCTCATGATGCCGTGCTCCTTGGGATGACGGTGACGGGCCCGGTCAGGCCGACGCGAAGCCGGTCGCCGGGGTGCCAGGCGGGAAAGCCGATGCTACGGCTCCGCACGCGCAGCCCGCCGCTGAGCTCGACCGTGACGAGCTGGTCGTGGCCGTAGAACGTGCGGTCGACGACGACCGCCTCGTGCTCGCCGTGCTCGCGGTGGGTCCCGAGGCTCAGGGACTCGGGGCGCACGAGGACCTCGACGGGACCGGTCACGCCCTGCGGCACGGGGACGCGGCCGAGCGCGCAGGTCGCGGCACCGTCGGCGGCCTCGCCCGGGAGGACGTCGATCTCGCCGAGGAACTCGCCGACCCAGCGCGTCGCCGGGCTGCCGTAGACCTCCTCGGGGCGGCCGGTCTGCTCGACGCGCCCCTCGCGCATGACCGAGACGGTGTCGGCGAGGCTCAGCGCCTCCTCCTGGTCGTGGGTGACGAGCAGCGTCGTCACACCGGCGGCCCGCAGGATGTCGCGCACCTCGGTGCGCACGCGGTCGCGCAGCGCGGCGTCGAGGTTCGAGAACGGCTCGTCGAGCAGGATCATCTGCGGGGTCGGCGCCAGCGCGCGGGCGAGCGCGACGCGCTGCTGCTGGCCGCCGGACAGCTCGTCCGGGCGGCGGTCCCCGAGACCGCCGAGGCCGACGAGGTCGAGCACCTCCGCGACGCGGGCCCGGTCCGGGCGGCGCCCCAGCGCGTAGCCCACGTTCGCCGCGACGTCGAGGTGGGGGAACAGCGCGTAGTCCTGGAAGACCATGCCGATCCGCCGGCGCTCCGGCGGCGTGAACCCGCGGCCGCCGGCGACGACGACGCCGCCCAGGGCGATCGAGCCGGCGTCGGGGCGCTCGAAGCCCGCCAGCAGGCGCAGGAGCGTCGTCTTGCCGCAGCCGCTGGGACCGAGCAGCGCCGCGATCTCCCCGGATCGCAGGACGAGGTCCAGGCCGTCGACCGCACGGACGGGGCCGAAGTGGCGGTGCAGGCCGACACAGGCGACGACCACCGGCGCCTCGCCGTCGCCGGCGAGCGGGCAGGCCGCCACATGTGCCGCCACGGAGTCCACATCCGACATGGTCGCAACTTCGCGCGCGGTGGTCGTCATCGCGTGCGCCCGACGAGCAGCCACAGCGGCGGCGCGGAGACCGCGAGCAGCACCAGGGCGGGCACCGCTCCGCTCTCGAAGAACGACCGGGTGGTCTCCTGCCAGATCACCAGCGGGAGCGTCTCGAAGCCGATCGGGGAGAGCAGCACGACCGCCGGGAGCTCCTTGATCGTCGCCAGGAACACGAGCGCGGCGCCGGCGAGCACGCCTCCGCGTGCGAGCGGCACGGTGATCGACCACGCGACCTGCAGCGGGGAGCGGCCCGAGACGCGCGCGGCCTCCTCCAGCCGCGGCGGGACCTGCAGCAGCGCGGCGCGGGCGGACCCGACCGCGAGCGGGAGGAACAGCACGACCATCGCCAGAACGAGCATCGCCAGTGACTGGTACAGCACCGGCACCGCGCGGATCCCGAAGAAGACGAGCGCCAGCGCGACGACGATCCCCGGCAGCGCGTAGCCGGTGGTCGTCGCGGTGTCCACGATGCTCGACCAGCGCCCCGGGAACCGGGCCCCGAGCCACGCGACGGGGAACGCGACGAGCGTGGTCACGCAGGCCGCGAGGCCCGCGAGCAGCAGCGAGTTGCCGGCGGCGGTCGTCACGACGCCCCAGTCGACGTCGCCGGCGACGCTCTGCGCCGACCAGTAGACGAGCATCGCGACCGGCAGGACGAACGCGAGCAGCGCGACGGCGGTGCAGAACGCCAGCGACGGCCAGCGCCAGCCGCCCAGGCGCACGACCGGGACGCCGCGCGCGCTGCCCGGTGCGGTCCGGTGGTAGGTGCGTCCGCGCCGTACGCGCGCCTCGAGGGCGAGCAGGCCGACCATGACGAGGACGAGCAGGGCCGCGAGCGCCGCGGCCCCGGTGCGGTCGAAGCTCGCACGATAGGACTGGTAGATCACGCGGGTGAAGGAGTCGAAGCGCAGGATCGAGACGGCGCCGAAGTCCGACAGGGCGTACAGCGCGGCGAGCAGGGCGCCTGCGCCGATCGCCGGGATCAGCTGCGGCAGGATCACGGTGCGTGCGACCGACCAGTTCGAGCGGCCCATCCCGCGCGCGGCGTCCTCGAGGGCCGGGTCGAGCCGCAGCAGCGCGGCGCGCACCGGAAGCAGCACGAGCGGGTAGGTGAACAGCGTGACGACGAGCCAGGCGCCGCCGAACCCGTAGATGCTCGGCAGCTCGTCGATTCCCAGCGGGGAGAGGACGCCCTGCAGCTCGCCGCGCGGGCCGAGCGCGGACACGAGCAGGTAGGCGCCGATGTAGCTCGGGATGACGAGCGGCAGCGCCGTGATGACGGTCCACGTCCGTCGTCCCGGCAGGTCGGTGCGCGCCGTCAGCCAGGCGAGGGGGACCGCGATGGCCGCTGCGCCGGCCCCGACGGCGACGGCGAACGCCGCGCTGCGCAGGAGCAGCGCGAGGGTCTCGGGGCGCCAGATCGCGTCCCAGGCGGCCGCGGGCTCATCGACGACCACGACGAACAGGTAGCCGATCGGCAGCGCGCAGCCGAGCGCGACGATCGCCGTGACCAGGCGCAGCGGGGCGGAGGCGCTCGCGCCTCCGCCCCGGATGCGCTGCCGTCGCGGGCTGTCGACCGCGACGGCCACTAGATGGCGCCGGTCTCCTGCAGGAGCTCGAGCGTTCCCTGGAGGTCCGCCAGGTCGGCGAGATCCACGTCGGGGGTCTGGATGTCCTCCAGCGGCGGCAGTGACGGGTCCTGCGCGACGCCGGCGACGAGCGGGTACTCGCCGACGTCCTCGGCGAAGTACTCCTGTTGGGGCTTCTCGAGCAGGAAGTCGGTGAACTTCTGGGCGTTGGCGCCCTGTTCGGCGCTCTTCAGGACGCCGATGCCCGCGACGTTCACGAGCGAGCCGACGTCGCCGCCCGGGAAGAAGTGGAGCTTGACCGGGTAGTTCTCGCCGTCGACCTCACCCTCGCGGATGCCCTCGAGGATGTAGTAGTGGTTGATGAGCCCGACCTCGATCTCGCCGTCGGCGACGGCGTCACGGATGATCGAGTTCTTCTCGTAGGACTGGACGTCGTTGGCCTGCATGTCCTCGAGCCACTGCCGCGTCTTCTCCTCGCCCGCCGTCTTGCGCATCGCGGTGACGAAGGACTGGAACGAGGCGTTCGTCGGCGCCCAGCCGACCTTGCCCTTCCAGCGCGGCTGCGTCAGGTCGAAGACGGAGTCCGGCAGGTCGCTCTCCTTGACGGCGCGGCTGTCGTAGCCCAGCACGCGGGCGCGGCCGGTGATGCCGACCCAGTCGCCCGCGGTCGAGCGGTAGGCGGGGGCCACCTCGTCGAGCGTGGCGGACGGGAGCGCCGCCAGGACCCCCTCGTCCTGCAGCGCCCCGAGCGCTCCGGCGTCCTGGCTGAAGAACAGGTCGGCCGGGCTGCGGTCGCCCTCCTCGCGGATCGTCGCCGCGAGCTCGGCGCTGTCGCCGTAGCGGACCTGGACGTCGACGTCCGGGTTGGCCTGCTTGAAGCGGTCGATCAGCGGTGCGACGTACTCCTCGTCGCGCCCGGAGTAGATGGTGAGGCGTTCGCCGTCGCCGGTCGCGGCGGTCGTCGAGCCGCTCGTGTCGTCGTCGCCGCAGGCCGCGAGGAGGAAGGTGAGCGCCATGAGCAGCGCGAGGAGGGGTGGGACACGCACGTGGAGCGTCGCTTTCGGTCGAATTAGGGTTGCCTAATGCTGCGGCGCGGCAGTATGGCATAAACCCAACCGTCGAAGTCGGCTTTGGGCGCGGCGTGTCAGTCCGGTGCGACGCCGACCGCGCCTCGCGAGGTGCGAGACGCGGTCATTGGCGTCACTGCGGGCGGCGGCGGAGAACCCGCCGAGGCTCCTACCGCCTCCCGGCCGGTGCGGCGCGCATCATGTGGGCTACGAGCTGGGCGAGCCGGTGAGGGGTTTCGGTCACCGACTCCGCGTTGGTCCTGTGCCGGACCGCGCCGCCGCCCTGTGTCGGGGGAACATCCGTCCTCCCTGGGGCGCGCGGCACCCGGAGGCTGTGCCGGGACCCGCCCTCGCTCTCCACCCGATGCGTCCGCATGGGGAGAAGCATCGGCGCGGGGGGCTCCGGAGGCATCAGCGTCAGCTGCTGATTTCCCTGCGGGAAACAACTGATGATCCGGGCTGGCGCGTTGACGCTCGCGGATCGGGGCGCGCGCCCACACGCTCGCGGGAGGGATACGGTGCCGCCATGGACCTGACCTTCAACGAGCGCGAGACCGCCTTCCGCGACGAACTGCGGGCGTGGCTCGAGGCCAACGATCCCGGTGCCGAGCCGACCGACGACACCGCGAGCTATCACTGGCGCCGTGACTGGCAGGGGCGCCTGCACGAGGGCGGCTGGGCCGCCGTCCACTGGCCGAAGGAGTACGGCGGCCGCGACGCCGGCGTCACCGAGTCGGCGATCTTCTACGAGGAGCTGGCGCGCGCCCGCGCGCCGCTGCCCGCCAACGCGCTCGGCATCCTCATGGGCGGTCCGACGCTCATGGTCTGGGGCACCGATGAGCAGAAGGAGCGGTTCCTCGAGCCGATCCTCTCCGGCGAGGAGATCTGGTGCCAGGGCTTCAGCGAGCCCGAGGCCGGCTCCGACCTCGCCGCGCTGAAAACGCGCGCCGTGAAGGACGGGGACGACTGGGTCGTGACCGGGCAGAAGGTCTGG
>DAIPYF010000164.1:0-6419 GCA_036782855.1 Solirubrobacteraceae bacterium | reverse complement strand
CCGCACAAGCGCAACGTCAACACCGTCTTCCAGAGCTACGCCCTGTTCCCGCACAAGACCGTCGAGGACAACATCGCGTTCGGGCTGCGCTACAAGAAGCTCGGGCGCGACGACGCCAGGCGGCGCGTGCAGGAGGCGATGGACCTCGTGCGCCTCGCCGGCCTCGGCGCGCGCAAGCCCGCGCAGCTCTCCGGCGGCCAGCAGCAGCGCGTCGCGCTCGCCCGTGCGCTGGTGCTCGAGCCGCCGGTCCTGCTGCTCGACGAGCCGCTCGGCGCGCTCGACGCGCGGCTGCGCATCGACCTGCAGGTCGAGCTCAAGCGCATCCAGGAGCAGCTCGGCATCACGTTCATCTACGTCACGCACGACCAGGACGAGGCGCTGACGATGTCCGACCGCGTCGCCGTCATGCGCGACGGGCGGATCGACCAGTGCGCCACGCCGCAGGAGCTCTACGAGGAGCCCGCGACCGCGTTCGTCGCGAACTTCCTCGGCGCCGCGAACCTCATTCCCGTGCAGGCGCGCGCGGACGGGGACGACACGGCGCTGACGCTCGGCTCGTTCATGCTGCGCAGCGCGGGCTCCGGCCACGCCGACGGCGCGGCCATGGCGATGATCCGCCCGGAGTACGTGCGCCTGGAGCCGCACGGCACGGAGGGCGAGAACCGCGTCCCCGGCATGGTCGAGGAGGTCGTCTACCTCGGCTTCCATCAGGACGTGCGCGTGCGCCTGGCGACCGGGACGCTGCTGCGCGCCGACGTCCCCAACGACGGTGACGCCGTCGAGTACGAGCAGGGCGACGCGGTCGCCGTGCACCTGCGCGCGACGAACCTGCGCGTCCTCGCCGAGGACGCATCCGTGCCCTCGAGCGCCGCGACGGACGAGTTCGCCGCGGTGGAGCCCTCGGAGCCCGCGTGAGCCGGGGCGCCACCCGGCCGCGGCCGGACACGCGCGCCGAACTGCTCGCGGCGGCGCGGCGCGTCATCCAGCGTGAGGGCTTCGCGGGCGCCACCGTCGGCGAGATCACGAGCGAGGCGGGCGCGAGCCTCGGGCTCCTGAACTACCACTTCGGGTCCAAGGACGAGATCGTCGCCCAGGCGTTCGCGGAGATCGCGCTCGGCGAGCTCGCCGAGCTCGAGGAGATCGCCCGCCGGCCCGAGCCCGCCGCCGAGCGCCTCGTCGCCTACCTCGACGCCTCCGACTGGGGCGGCCGCGAGAGCTGGGCGATGTGGATCGACGCGTGGGGCGGCGCGCCGCGGCTGGACGCGCTGCAGGCGACGCTGGCCCGCTACGCGCAGGGCTGGCGCGCCGCCCTCGCCGATGTCCTCGCCGACGGCGCCGGCGCCGGCGAGTGGACCTGCGCCGACCCCGACGAGACCGCGGCGCGCCTGGTCGCCGTCATCGACGGGATCGGGCTGCAGGCCATCGTCCACCCGCGCGAGGTCCCGCCGGAGCGCGCGTCGGCCTGGGCGCGCCGCGTGGCGTCGCTCGAGCTCGGAGTCGCGCTGCCCGAGCGGCCCGCCCCGCGCACGCCGGCACCCGAGCGCACGACGTTCGAGCTGCGCATGCCGATCCGCGGCCGCGACCTCGACGCGGGCGGCACCGTCCACCCCGCCGTCCAGCTCGCGTTCCTCGAGGAGGCGCGCGGGGCCTGGCTCGACGAGCGGCTCGCCGGGGCCGAGCGCCCGCTGCTCGCGCGCGTGGCGATGGACTTCCGCGGCGCGCTGCGGCCCGCGGACGGCGAGGTCGTCGTCAGTTGCGCGCTGCGCCGCGCGGGACGCTCGAGCATCGGCACCGACGAGACGATCACCACCGCGGCCGGCGAGCTGGTGGTGCGGGCCGACGCCACGCTCGTCGCGGTCGATCCGCAGACCCGCCGCCCGCGCACCCTGACCCCGGCCGAGCGTGAGGCCCTGAGCCGATGAGACGCCGCTCAGCCTCCGGCGGCGGGGTCGATCCCGAGCAGCTGCGCCACCGCGGCCCACACCTCGTCGCGGGCGCGCTCGCGCGGCATCGCGGGGTCCTCGCACAGCACGCGGATCCCGTAGCCGTCGCAGAGCGCGAGGATGCGGTCCGGGGCGCGCTCCATGTCGGGCACCGTGAACTCGCCGCGCGCCTCGCCGTCCGCGAGCGCCTCGGCGAACCACGCGCACATGCGCTGGTAGAGCCGCGCGCTCGTGTCCCGCAGCTCGGGCGTGCGCGCCGCCCGCAGCCACAGCTCCGCCCAGAGGATGAAGTCGTCGCGCAGCGATCCCGGGGCGGGCAGGCACTGGTCGATCATCAGGCGCAGCCGCGCCGTCGCCGACGCCGGGGCGTCCTCGCCGGTGAGCATGCGCACGTCGCCGGCACGCTCGTAGGAGTGCTCGAGCGCCTCGGCCAGCAGCGCCTCGCGCGAGGCGAAGTGGTAGTGGACCGCCGCCGAGGAGACGCCCGCGTCGGTCGCGATCCGCGCGATGCGCGCGTCGTCGATCCCCTCACGGGCGATCCGCCGGACGGCGGCGTCCAGGATCCGTTCACGGGCGCTCGACACGCCTTCCACCCTACGTCCCCGCAGGAGCCGAGGTACCCATGACCACCACGCCCACCCCCGCGTCCGCCGACGGCCTCTCGCCCGCCGAGGCCGAGGTGCAGGCCCGCGCCCGCGCCTTCGTCGACGAGGTGCTGATCCCGCTCGAGGAGGAGGCCGAGCGCGCGCACGGCCGCCTGCCCGCCGACGCGATCGCGCACGTCAAGAAGGAGTCGCTCGACCGCCGGCTCAGCGGCGGCCTGCACCGTGCCGAGCACGGCGGGCAGAGCTGGACGCATGTGGAGTGGTTCCTCGTCGAGGAGCAGTTCGGCCGCTCGACGAACGCCATCTCCTGGCACGTGCCGACGGGCTACAACGTGCTCGCGCACGGCTCGCCGGACCAGATCGACCGGTACCTGCGACCCGGGCTGCGCGGCGAGTCGCATGACGCGTACGCGGTGACCGAGGAGCACGCGGGCTCCGACCCGACCGGCATCCGGACGACTGCCGAGCGCACCGCCGCGGGCTGGAGGATCCGGGGCGACAAGTGGTTCGTGACCTACGGCGACGTCGCGGCCGTCTACATCGTCATGGCGAACGCGCTCGTCGACGGCGCGGTCCTCCCCACGCTCTTCCTCGTCGATCGCGAGACGCCGGGGATCACGGTCATCGATGACCCGCCGTTCACCCACAGCTACCCGCACGGCCATCCGACGATCCGCTTCGACGTCGAGGTCGGCGAGGACGCCGTGATCGGGGGGCTCGGCGGCGGCGACGACCTGCAGCGCGCGTGGTTCGCCGAGGAGCGCCTGGGCATCGCCGCGCGCTGCGGCGGCGCGATGTGGCGGCTCCTCGACGAGACGCTCGAGTGGGCCGCCCACCGCGAGCAGGGCGGCTCGCGCATCCTCGACCACCAGGGCGTGTCGTTCCCGATCGCCGACAGCGCGGCGGACGCGACCGTCGGGCGGCTGCTCGGCCTGGAGGTCGCGCGGCTGTACGACGCCGGGGCCGACCCCAAGGTCATCCACGCGAAGGCCTCGATCGCCAAGCTCTTCATGAGCGAGGCGGCGAACCGCTGCGCCGATCGCTGCCTGCAGATCTTCGGTGGCCGCGGCTACACGCGGGTCAACGTCGCCGAGCGCTTCTGGCGCGAGCTGCGCGTCGACCGCATCTGGGAGGGCACGAGCGAGATCCAGCGGCTCATCATCACGCGGTCGCTGGAGCGGCGCGGCGTGGAGCGGGTGCTGCACTAGGCCGCCGATGGACCTCGGACGACTCCTCCACCCGCGGTCGATCGCCGTCGTCGGCGCGACCGAGCGCGCCGGCTCCTACGGGGGCGAGGCGCTGCTGAACCTGCGGCGTCTGCGGTTCGGCGGGAGCGTGTACGGGGTGAACCCGGGGCGCACGGAGGTGCACGGGTTCCCGTGCGTGCCGCGCGTCGCGGACCTCCCCGAGGCGGTGGACGCCGTCGTGGTGGCGATCCCGGCCGTGGCGGCGCCGGAGGCCGTGGAGGCGATCGGCGCGCGCGGGTGCGGCGGGGCCGTCGTGTTCGCGGCCGGCTTCGCGGAGTCCGCCGCGGGCGGCGCGCTGCAGGACGCCCTCGTGACCGCTGCCGGCGCCCACGACCTCCCGGTCTGCGGGCCGAACGGCAACGGGATCGTCTCGCTGCCGGCGCGCATGGCGCTGTGGGGGGACATGGTCGCCCCGCGGGAGGCGGGGCCGGTCGCGCTGATCTCGCAGTCGGGCAACGTCGCGGTCAACGCACTCGCCTCGCGGCGCGGCCTGCGCCTGCACACGGTCGTCTCGTGCGGCAACCAGGCGGTGCTGGAGGCGGCGGACTGGCTGGACGCCGTCGCCGAGCTCGAGGGGGTGCGGTCGGTGGCGCTGTACCTCGAGGCCGACGGCGTCGGCGAGCGCTGGTGCGCGGCGCTGGAGCGCTGCGCGCGGGCGGGCATCGGCGTGGCGCTGCTGAAGGCCGGGTCCTCGGCGGCCGGCGCCGCGGCCGCGCAGGCCCATACGGGCGCGATCGCCGGCGACCAGCGTGTGTTCCGTGCGCTCGCGGAGGAGGCGGGCGCGGCGTGGGCGAGCGACCCCCACGAGCTGCTGGAACTGGCGAAGGCGCTGGCCGTGCCGGGCGCGCGCAGCGGCCCGGGGCGTGCCGCGGGCGTCGGCGTGATGACGTGCTCGGGCGGGGATTCGAGCGTCGCCGCGGACCTCGCGGACGAGCTCGGCGTCCCGCTGCCGGCCCTGGACCCCCGCACGATCGAACGCCTGCGCGAGGTGCTGCCGGGGGCGGCGACCGCGGGCAACCCGCTCGACTACACCTCCCTGCTGTGGGACGAGCCCGACCTGCTCGCCGCGCTGGTGCGCGGCCTCGCGGAGGACCCGCTGATCGGCAGACTGCTCGTGCTCTACGACGAGCCCGACGCGCTCGAGGGCGCGGCGGCCGACACGTGGGGCGCGGTGCTCGACGTCGTGCGCGGCGCGGCCCGGGACATCGACGCACCGGTGGCGGTGGCGTCGACGCTCCCGGAGCTGCTGCCCGACCGGATCGCGACGATGCTGCTCGCCGACGGCCTGGTCGCCGTCGCAGGACTGCGCGAGGGGGTGCGCGTCATGGGCGCGCTGAACGCCCTCCAGCCGGATACGGGCCGGATCGCCGCCATGCGCGGGGCCGCGGCGCGGGCCGTGCGCCTCGCGCCGGGTGCGGCGCGCGTCTGGCGCTCCGAGCACGACGCGAAGGCGCTGCTCACCTCCGTCGGCATCCCGGTCCCGGAGGGGCGCATCGTGCACTCCGCCGAGGAGGCGGCCGTCTGCCAGGCCGAGCTCGGCGGCCCCGTCGCGATCAAGCTCACCAGCCCCGACCTGCGGCACAAGAGCGAGCTCGGGGCCTTCGAGCTCGGCGTCGACACGCCGGAGGCCGCGCGCGCGGCGTACGCGCGGCTGCGCACGCTCGACGCCGTCGCGGGCGCCGACGTCCTCGTCGAGCGGATGGCCGCGCCCGGCGCCGAGCTGCTCGTCTCCGCGCGCGCCGACGCCGTCGTCCCCGCGCTCGTCGTCGGCCTCGGCGGGGTGTGGACCGAGGCGCTGTCCGATGTCGCCGTCATCCCGCTGCCGGCGAGCCCCGCGCGCGTCGAGGCGGCGCTGCGCGGCCTGCGCGGCGCGCCCCTGCTGACCGGCCACCGCGGGCGGCCCGCGCTCGCGATCGGCGCCGCCGCCGAGCTGGCCGCGCGCGCCGGCGACCTGCTGCTGGACGCCGGGCTGGAGCTGCTGGAGCTGAACCCCGTGATCGTCGGCGTCACCGGCGCCGTCGCCGTCGACGCGCTGGCCTGCGAGCCGGCGCCCCCGACCGTCGCACCGTCCCTCACCCCCGTCGCCTCAGGAGGCACCAGATGAATCAGATCGCCGCCCAGCTCGGAGAGGTCGGCCTGCCGGCCCCGGTCACGGAGCTCGCCGCGCGCGAGTGGGACGCGATCGTCGTCGGCGGCGGGCACAACGGCCTCACCGCCGCGGCCTACCTCGCGAAGGCCGGCAAGAGCGTGCTCGTCCTCGAGGCGCGTGAGCGACTCGGCGGCGCGTGCACGCTGGAGCGCCCGTTCGACGGGGAGTACGTGATCAGCCCGTGCGCGTACGTCGTCGGCCTGCTCGACGAGCTCGTCATCAACGAGCTGGGACTGCGGGCCCGCGGCTACGAGTGCTACATCGCCGACCCGAACCTGTGGGTGCCGTTCGCGGACGGGACCGCCTTCGCCCAGTGGCTCGACGACGCCAGGACGCAGGCGAGCCTCGAGGAGCTCGGCGTGTCGAAGAAGGACATCGCCGGCTACTGGGAGTACGAGGAGGTCTTCGACGCGACGCGCAGGAAGCTGCGCACCGGCGCGCGCGACACGTGGATCGGGGAGTCGCCGACGCGCGC
>DAIPYF010000163.1:0-6452 GCA_036782855.1 Solirubrobacteraceae bacterium | reverse complement strand
GACGAACCGCTGCGTCGACGTCGGCCGCATGGCGATCGGCCAGGACAAGCTCCAGACGACGCCGCTCCAGATGGCGATGGTGGCGGCCGCGGTCGCCAACCGCGGGTCGCTGATGCGGCCGTTCCTGGCGACCCGTGCCGTCGACCCGGAGGGGCGCACGACCCTCGAGAACGAGCCCGAGGAGTTCGCCCGCGTCATGTCGCCCGCCACGGCGGGCAAGATCACGGCGATGATGACGCGCGTTGTCCAGGAGGGGAGCGGCACGGCGGCCGCGCTGCAGGGCATCGACGTCGCGGGGAAGACCGGCACCGCGGAGCGCGTGGTCGCGGAGGACGTCACCACCCCGTGGTTCATCGGGTTCGCGCCGGCGGAGGACCCGCAGGTCGCCGTCGCCGTCACGATCGAGCGCAGCGTGGGCGGCTTCGGCGGCACCGAGGCCGCACCGATCGCCAGGGCCGTGATGGACTCCCTCCTGCGATGAGCGACCGCCTCGACACCGACACCATCGTCGACGGCCGCTACAAGGTCGAGCGTCGGCTGGGCTCCGGCGGCATGGCCGACGTGTACCTCGCGACCGACCTGCAGCTCGGCCGACGGATCGCCCTGAAGGTCCTCTACCGGCGGTTCTCCGAGGACCCGGAGTTCGTCGAGCGGTTCCGGCGGGAGGCGTCCGCCGCGGCGGGACTGCAGCATCAGCACGTCGTCTCGGTCTACGACCGCGGTGAGTGGGAGGGCACGTACTACATCGCGATGGAGTACCTGCAGGGCCGCTCGCTCAAGGCGCTGATCGCGCAGGAGGCGCCGCTGGACCCGGAGGTGGCGATCGACTACGCGACGCAGATCCTCAAGGCCGCGCGGTTCGCCCACCGTCGCGGCGTCATCCACCGCGATCTCAAGCCGCACAACGTCATCGTCGACGACGAGGGCGTCCTCACCGTCACGGACTTCGGCATCGCCCGCGCCGGCGCGTCGGACATGACGCAGACCGGGTCGATCATGGGGACCGCGCAGTACCTCTCGCCCGAGCAGGCGCAGGGGCACGCGGTGAGCCAGCAGTCCGACCTGTACTCGATCGGCGTCGTCCTCTACGAGATGCTCGCCGGCCAGGTCCCGTTCGACGGCGACAGCGCGGTGGCGATCGCGCTCAAGCAGGTCGGTGAGGCGCCCGTGCCGCCGAGCGCCTACAACGCGGCCGTCAGCCCCGGGCTCGAACAGGTCGTGCTGCGCGCGCTCGAGAAGGACCCGGTCGCGCGCTACGCCGACGCCGAAGCGTTCATCGACGCGCTCGCCGCCGCGCGCTCCGGCCTCCTCGCGCACGCCGCGGCCGGGCCGCCGACGGACGCGACGATCCTCGCGGGCCCCGGCGAGGCCTGGGCCGCCGCGCCGGCCGCCGCCCCCCCGCCCACGGCCTACGGGCACCCGCCTCCGCCTCCGGAGGAGGGCGACGACGAGGGCCCGGGCCGCCGCTGGTGGATCTTCGCGCTGATCGCGGTCGTCGCCGTCGGGGTCCTGCTCGCGGCGCTCCTGCTGCTGCGCAAGGACCAGGTCGTCGTCCCGAACGTCGTCGGCGGGGACCTCGCGACGGCGCAGGCCGCGCTGCAGCGCGCCGGCTTCTCCGTCGACACGGTCGCCAAGACCTCCGCGCTCCCGAAGGGCCAGGTGCTCGGACAGGATCCCGAGCCGGGCGCGAAGGCCGACGAGGGCTCGGTCGTCACGCTCACGGTCTCCGATGGGCCGGGCACCGCGACCGTCCCCGGTGTGGAGGGACAGAGCGAGGCGGACGCCGAGCGGCGCCTGAAGGCGGCGGGCTTCAAGGTGCGGGTGCGCGAGCGATCGTCGGACACGGTCCCCAAGGGCGAGGTGATCGAGACGCAGCCCGGTGAGAACACGCAGGCCGAGCGCGGATCGACGGTGATCCTCGTGGTCTCCGCCGGGCCGAAGAAGGTCGCCGTGCCGAACGTCGTCGGCGCGACCGAGGACAGCGCGCGCTCGACGCTCACCGGCGCCGGGTTCACGGTGACCGTGACCCAGCAGGAGGATGCGAAGGCGACGCCCGGGACCGTCCTCAGCCAGAGCCCCGCGTCCGGGGCCCAGGCGGACAAGGGCTCGTCGGTGACGATCGTGGTCGCCCGGCAGCCGGCGGAGGTGACCGTCCCGAACGTCGTCGGCCAGGACGAGGCGTCCGCGATCGACGCGCTGACGAACGCCGGGTTCAAGGTCAGCGAGCAGCGCGTGAACGTCACCGACGAGGGCGATGACGGCACCGTCGTCCAGCAGGACCCGAGCGGCGGGAAGGCCAAGCCCGGCTCGACCGTCACGATCGGCGTCGGCAGCTTCACCCCGCCGACCGAGCCGACCACGCCGACGACGACGACCGACCCCGGCGGGGCCGTCCCGGGGGGCACGCCGTGAGGGTCGCCGTGCTCGCCGGCGGGCGGTCCTCGGAGCACGACGTGTCGCTCGCGAGCGGCGCGTCGGTGCGCGAGGGCCTGCTGCGCGCCGGGCACGAGGTGCTGTGGGTGGAGCTCGACCGGGACGGCACCTGGCGCCACGACGGCGCCGAGCTCGCACTGCACCCCGGCCGCGGGCTGCTCGACGCCGACGCCGTCTTCCCGGCGCTCCACGGGCCGTTCGGCGAGGACGGGACGGTGCAGGGGCTCCTGGAGCTGCTCGACGTCGCCTACGTCGGCTCCGGCGTTCTCGCGTCGGCGGCGTGCATGGACAAGGTCGTCTTCAAGGACCTGATGGCGCACGCCGGGCTGCCCCAGGTCGCCTATGTCGGGGTGGACGACGCGCGCTGGCGCGAGGACCGCGAGGCCGTGACCGGGGAGGTCGCGGGGCTCGGCCTGCCCGTCTTCGTCAAGCCGGCGCGGCTGGGGTCGTCCGTCGGCATCGTCCGCGTCGCGGACCCGGGCGACCTCGCGGCGGCGCTCGACCAGGCGTTCCGCCACGATCCGCGGGCGATCGTCGAGGCCGCGGCGCCGGGCCTGGAGATCGAGTGCTCCGTCGCCGGTCACACGACGTCCGCGGCGGCGAGCGAGCCCGGTGAGATCGTCGTGCTGCGCAGCGCGTCGCCCGGCGGCTGGTACGACTACGAGGCGAAGTACACGCCCGGGGGCATGGAGCTCGTGGTTCCCGCGCGGATCGGCGCGGCGGCCCGGGACCGGGTGCGCGAGCTGGCGGTCCGGGCGTTCCGCGAGAGTGGCTGCAGCGGCCTGGCGCGGGCGGACTTCTTCGTCGACGGTGAGGACGTGCTCCTCAACGAGCTGAACACGATGCCGGGCTTCACCGAGACGAGCGTCTACGGGAAGCTCTGGGAGGCGACCGGGGTGCCCTACCCCGAGCTGTGCGACAGGCTCGTGACGGTGGCGGTCGAACGGCACGCCGCCGAGCGCGGGTACCGGTTCTAGGAGACATCGCCCTCGAAAGGGCCGGCGGGCGCGGAGCGCACGCCGGATGCGATCTCCCGTCCCGCCGCCACGCTCTCAGCGATACAGGTACACCTCGGAGATCTCGACCTGCTCCTGCCCGGGAGCGAACTTCTCGATCCAGATGAGGTACCAGCGCTGGCGCTTGCCGGCCGTGTCGATGTCGGCGCGCGTGACGCGCGTCGCCTTCGTGATCGTGCCGACGGGGGTCCAGGCCGGGTCGTCGACCGACGCGGGGATCGTCTCGGTGTCCGCGGCGAGCACGCGGCCGCTCCAGCCGGGCGTGGCGGTGCGGAGCTCGAGCTGGCGCGCGGCGACGCCCGGCTTCGCGTCGATCGCCAGGCCGACGCCGTCCTTGGCGAGGTTCCCGTTCAGGTAGCTCTCGGTGTCCCACACGGTCGCGGGATCGCGGTCCAGGACGAGCGCCGCCGTCTCCGGGTGCTCCTTCTGGTCGCCGAGCGGGTCGTAGTCCTTCGCGCGGCTCTGGCCGAGGGAGAACGCGCGCAGGGTCGGCGGCGGCTCGGCGCCCTGTGTGCCGGTCCCGCGCTCGGCGCGGTTGGCCAGCAGCGCGAACGCGGCGACGACCGCGACGGCGACCAGCGCGATGCCCAGCAGCCAGCGCACGGGATGCAGGACCCCGCCGGGGACGCGGCGGCGCTTCTGCTCGGGGAGGGACTGGAAGACGGTCGTGGCCTCGCCCGTGATGTGGCCGCTGCGGGCGGTCTCGATCGCGAGCGCGTCCTCGAGGTCGGCGATGAAGTCCGCGGCGGTCGGGTACCGGACCTCCAGGTCCTTCGCCGTGGCGCGGTCGACGACCGCGGCGAGCGCGCTGGAGACCTCCGGGCGCCCCGACTGCACGTCCGGGAGCTCCTCGCGCACGTGCCGCATCGCGACGGCGACCTGGTTCTCGCCGTGGAACGGCACGTCCCCCGTGAGCATCTCGAACAGCACCACGCCGAGCGAGTAGACGTCGGACTGCGGCGTGACGGCGTGCCCGAGCGCCTGCTCGGGGCTCACGTAGTCGGTCGTCCCGAGCACGCGTCCGTCGGCGGTCAGGCCCTCGTCGGCGAGGCTGCGGGCGATCCCGAAGTCCGTGACGCGTGCGGCGCCGTCCTCGTCGAGCAGGACGTTCTGCGGCTTGACGTCGCGATGGACGATGCCGCGGTCGTGCGCGGCCTGCAGGCCGCGGGCGATCTCGATCGCGTAGGCGACGGCCTCGGCGACGTCGAGGCGCTTCAGCCGGCGGATGCGCTCCTTCAGCGTCTCGCCGTCGACGAACTCGAGGATGATGAACGGCGTGTGGTCCTCCTCGCCGGCGTCGATCACGCCGACGACGTACGGGGAGGACACCTTGGCGACGGCCTTCGCCTCGCGGCGGAAGCGCTCCAGCTGGTCGCTGTCGCGTGCCACGTCGCGGTGCAGCATCTTGATCGCGACGGGACGCTCGAGCGTCGTGTCGAACGCCCGCCAGACCGTCGACATCCCGCCGCGCCCGATCTGCTCCTCGAGGCGGTAGCGCCCACTCAGGAGGGTGCCGGCGGTGGCGGTCATGCTCCGTATTGTGGGGGCGAGGACGGGATTCATGTCGCGTACCTGCCGGGACGGCGGTGCGCTGATGCTGCTGGTCTTCGCCGGAGGGGCGCCGTCACCTACGTGGCATCGGGGTTCGGCTGCGCCTGCACGGCGGATCCCAGGCCCGCGCCCTCCGCGGACCAGCCCTCTGCGACGGCGCCCGCTCCCCAGGCGCCGGTGCGCCGCGGGTCCTCGAGCGCCGCCGGGTCCTCGAGGATCCACTCCTCGTGCACGGCGGCGAGTGCCCGGTGCAGGCCCTCCCAGTCGTCGTGCGCGCGCGGGTCGAGGGCGGGTGCGAACACCGTTCGCGGACGCCACCGGCGCAGCGACCGCCGTGTGGGGACGACCAGGGCGCCGGTGCGATGCGCGAGCCGCGCCGTGCCGGTGGCCATCAGCACCGGGCGTCCGAGGAACGTCGTCGGCATGGTCCCGGGCCAGTCGAACGCCAGCGTGATGATCTCGCCGTCCTCCAGGATCGTTCGCAGGCGCGAGAAGCTGCCGGTCGCGTCCACGGGGGTGATCCCCGCCGCCGCGTACGCCGCGCGCCAGACGCGGATGCGCTCGGGCAGGTCGGCGGACATGGGCCCCGCGAGCCAGGCGCCCGCGACCGGGTGGACCGGTGCGCCGGTCTGCTCGGCGACGCTGATGCCGACCCCGGGGAACGGCCCGTGGTGGCAGAAGCTCGCGATCACCCCCCGACGGTGCTCGTGCGCCGCGCGCAGGTGTTCGGCGCCGTCGGCGGGCATGCCGGGGATGAGCGCGGGCCGGGCGATGAACGACTCGCGCTGCTCGTCGCGCGCGAGATGCCGGCGCGCGAGCCGGTCGAGGTCGGCCGCCGGTCCCGCGACGGCGTCCATCGCGCGTCGCGCGCGGTCCCGCTCGGCCGGGTCGCGCCAGCGGCGGCGGCCGCGCAGGCCGGCGGCAACCATGAGCCGGCGGTCGGTCAGGCTGCCCACGACCGCACTGCCCGGCGTCAGGCGCGCAGCGCGATGCCGCCCGGCGCGCTCGCGACGCCGGCGCTGTCGGTCACGGTGCCGATCCGCCGCGCGCCCGGGTGGCGTGCCGCGAGGATCGCGGCCGTGGTGTCGGCGTGGGGCTCCGGCACGATCGCCGCGAAGCCGCAGCCCATGTTGAAGACCTCCCACAGCTCGGTCTCGGGCACGTCGCCGAGCGTTCCGACGAGCCTGCAGACGGCCGGGACGGGGAGCGGGTCCTCGATCGCGTAGCCGATGCCGGAGCCCAGGCGCAGCAGGTTCTTCAGCCCGCCGCCGGTGATGTGGGCGAGTCCGTGGACCGGGACGCCCGAGCGGAGCAGGTCGAGCGCGGCGCGCACGTAGATGACGGTCGGCTCCAGCAGCGCGTCCGCGATGCTCGCGCCGCCGAGCTCCTCGGGGCGCGCGTCGAGCCCCGGCCCGTCCTCGACGAGCACGCGGCGGGCGAGCGTGTAGCCGT
>DAIPYF010000162.1:0-6472 GCA_036782855.1 Solirubrobacteraceae bacterium | reverse complement strand
ACGGCCTCGACGGGTACTTCGCGCTCGGCGGCGGCTTCTGCGTCGACGGGGGCGGGCGCGCCGAGATCGCCCGTCGAGCGCTCGGCGTGGCGGCCGATCAGCTTGCCGGGGACGTCGACCTGCGCCGGACGTTCGTGATCGGCGACACCGGGCACGACATCGCGGCCGGGCGGGAGATCGGCGCACGGACCGTCGCCGTGGCGTTCACCTTCACCCCCGACGAGCTGCGCGAGCACGATCCCTGGCTCGTGCTCGACGCGCTTCCGGCGCCCGAGCAGTTCGTGTCGTCGCTCGGCCTCGACGATCCGGCGCGAGCATGACCGGCGGTGTGCTCGCGCTGGTTCCGGCTCGCGGGGGCTCGCTCAGGTCCCCGGGGAAGAACATCCGCCCGCTGGCGGGTCATCCGCTGATCGCGTACTCGATCGCCGCCGCGATCGCGGCTCCCGCGGTCACACGCGTCGTCGTCAGCACGGACTCCGAGGAGATCGCCGCGATCGCACGGCGCTACGGCGCCGAGGTGCCGTACCTGCGGCCCCCGGAGCTGGCGACCGCCACCTCGCCCGACGTGGAGTGGGTGCGCCACGCGCTCGAGCACCTCGACCCGGTCGAGGACGCCTACGCGATCGTTCGCCCGACGAGCCCGTTTCGCACGGCGGCGACGATCGGGCGTGCCCACGCGCGCTTCCTCGAGCTGAGCACGCTCGACGACATCGACTCGATCCGCGCGGTCGAACGCTGCCGTCAGCACCCGGGGAAGATGTGGGTGCTGGAGGACCGCCTGATGCGCCCGCTGCTGGATCAGTCGCAGCTCGAGGTCCCGTGGCACGCCAGCCAGTACCAGGCGCTTCCCGAGGTGTTCGTCCAGAACAGCAGCCTCGAGATCGCGTGGACGCGTGTCGTCGCCGAGACCGGCACGCACTGCGGGACGCGGATCGGGCCGTTCTTCACCGAGCCCGCCGAGGGGTTCGCGATCGACTACGAGGACGACTGGCTGATCGCGGAGCGCATGTTCGAGCGCGGCGAGGGCGCGCTCGAGCCGATCGTCACCGGGAGCTGACGAGACGATGCGCATCCTCGTCCTGATCGCCTCGGACCTGTACGTGCGCAGCTTCGTGTCGACCGGCGCGTTCGACGCGCTGGCAGCCGAGCACGAGCTGATCTGGGTCGCCGACCGGGACCTCACGAACGTCGATCAGGTGCAGCGCCAGCCGGGGATTGCGGAGACGCTCCCCACCGACCCGGCGCGCGAGCAGGCCTACGACTGGATCCGCGCGATCCTGATGATGGCCTACCGCCGCCGCTCGCGGGCGATGGCGATCCGGATCGGGAACATGCCGCGGTGGGACTGGCTGAAGACCTGGCTGCTCGCGCTGCCGGGCGTCCGCCGGCTGGTGATCGGACACGCGTTGCGGCGCATCGGCCCCAACACCGAGCTGCGCGGACTGCTGGAGCGCACCGCCCCGGACCTCGTCGTCGCCCCGTTCGCCGGGACCGGTGCGCTGATCTTCGACCTCGTGCGCGAGTCGCGAAGCCTCGGCATTCCGAGCCTGCTGCTCGTCAACGGCTGGGACAACCTCGCGAGCAAGACGACGTTCACGATGCTGCCCGACTACATCGGCGCCTGGGGGGAGCAGAGCGTCGAGCACGCCGTGCGGATCCATGGGTTCGAGCGCGAGCGCGTCTTCCCGCTCGGCGTTCCCACGTTCCAGCCCTACTTCGACTTCGACCGGGCCGGCGCGTCGTCGCCGTATCCGTTCCGCTACGTCCTGTTCGCGGGCTGCGCGGTCCCGTTCGACGAGCGCACGGCGCTGCAGGTGCTGGATCGCGCACTGACCGAGCGGGGCATCGACGATGTCCGCGTGGTCTACCGGCCGCATCCGTGGCGCCAACCGCGTGCCGTCGACGATGCCGTGCGCGAGGAGGACTTCCAGCACGTGACGATCGATGGCCAGGTCCGCGAGCAGTACCTCGCGGCGACCGGCCGCAGTGACCCCGTCGGGCCGGGCGAGTTCCTGCCCGCGCTGGACTACTACCCGAGCCTCGTCGGCAGCGCCGAGTTCGTCGTGTGCCCGCTGTCGACGATGGTCGTGGAGTCGGCGATCCTCGAGCGCCGCGTGCTCCTGCTCGCCTATGACGACCGCGTGCACGATCTGCCGCCGAACGTGATCGCGCAGTTCGACCACTTCGACGGCATCGATGCGATCGACGGGTTCGAACGGGTCGATCGCCTCGAGGAGCTCGGGCCGGCCTTCACCGCGATGCTGGAGGCGCCGCCGTCCGCCTCCGTCCGCGCGCAGGTCCTGCCCTGGCTGTACTTCGACGACGCGACATACGGGCAGCGACTCGCCGCGCTCGTCGCGAAGCTCAGCGCGCGAGCACCAGCAGCGACCAGCCGCCGATCAGGCGCTGGGTGACGTCGGGCGAAGCGCTGAACATGGCCCTGCGCAGCGCCTGGATCGCGCGCGCCCGGGGATTCGCGGGCGGGTGCACGAACGTCGAGGGCGTATAGACCCAGTCGACGATCTCGTACCCGCTCTCGACGAGCGTCGCGAGCGCGGTCTCCTTCTGGAAGTACTGCAGGTGGCCGAGCGGCTCGCGGGCACTGGAGATCAGCAGGTTCCTCGCGATCGCCTGCACCGTCAGGTCGAGCGGGATGTGCAGGAGCGCCCGCCCGGCGCGCGGGCGCATCGCGCGCAGGAAGGCGAACGGATCCTCGAGGTGCTCGATGACGTCGAGCACCAGCAGCAGGTCGAAGACGACGTCGTCCGGCTCGGCGGCCAGATCGCCGAGCACGAACCGCAGCCGATCGCCGGTCCGCGTCGATGCGAGTTCGTGGGCCTGCGGTGAGATCTCGTAGCCGACGAACGTCGTCGCCGCGTCGAGCCGCTCGCGCAGCGCGCGCAGAACCTCGCCGGCACCGCAGCCGACCTCGCAGATGCTGTGCGGGGTGAGTCCATGACGCACGAGCATGGCCTCCACCTGCTCGGCCTTCCACGCTGAGTCCTCGACATGCCAGTCGGGGTGGGTCTCGAGGTAGGAGCCGCCGGTGTAGCGGTCCTCCGCATGGGCGCTCTGAGCCGGGTCGGCCATCGGCCGGAGTCTATGCCGCGGCCGCAGCCACTAGCGTTGCATCCGTGCCGCGGGTGAGCGTGATCATTCCAGCGTTCAACGCGGGCGCGACCATGGCCGCGACGATCGGCTCGGTGGTCGCACAGACCTTCCAGGACTGGGAGGTCGTCGTCGGCGACGACGCCTCGACCGACGACACCGCCCAGCTCGCCCGCGCGATCGATCCGCGGGTCATCGCCGTCACGGCCGAGCGCAACGGCGGTCCCGCGGCGGCGCGCAACCTCGCGATCGAGCATGCGAGCGGCGAGCTGCTCGCCTTTCTCGACGCCGACGATCTCTGGATGCCCGACTTCCTCGAGCGCCAGGTCGCCAATCTGGATGCGGCGGTCGAGGCCGGCCGGCGCGTCGGCATCGTCGCGTGCGACGCGGAGGTGATCGGCGCTGACGGGAGCCCGCGCGGGGGGTACCTCGAGCTCGGCGGCTACCTCGACGCCGGCGGTCAGGTGGGAAGGGTGGACCTCAGGCGCCTGCTCGAGGTCAATCCGATCTTCGTCAGCGCCGTCGTGCCGCGCGCGGTCCTCGACGACGTCGGCGTGTTCTCGACGGAGACCTGGGGGTCAGAGGATCACGACCTCTGGATCCGCATCGCCGAGCGCGGCTACGAGGTGGTCGTCGATCCCCGGCGGCTTGCGCGCTACCGCGAGAGCGAGGGCAGCGTCTCGTCGAGCCTGATCGGGATGGCGCGCACCTCGCAGGTGACCTACCGCCGTGCGCTCGAGCGCGGGAATCTTGACGGTTCGCAGCGGCGACTCGCGCGCAGGATGCTGCGGTTCTACACGGCGATCGAGGTCGTCGAGACCGTCATGGCGCGTGGGCGGCCGCGGCTCGCCGAGCTGCCGGGGCTGGCCCGCGCGGCCGTGACGCTCGCGGGCTATGGGCTGCGGCACGTCCGGCGGCTGCCGGTCTGGCTGCGCGACCTCGTGCGCGGCGGGCGTGCGCCATGGCGCACGGAGCGCGCCGGCTGATGCACGTCGCGCTCAACCTCGTGTATCTCGTGCCGGGGGAGACGGGTGGCATGGAAACGTACGCCCGCGAGCTGATCCCGCGGTTGGCGGGGCGCGCGGACCTGCGCGTCACGTGCCTGGTGAACCGCGAGGCGGCCGCGGCCGGCGGTGGCCCCTGGGGCGAGCTGTGCGCGATGGAGGTCGTCCCCGTGCATGCGCGCAGCCGGGTCGAGTGGGTGCGCGGTGAGCAGCAGCACGTTCCGCGGATCGCTGCGCGGATCGGCGCCGACCTCGTGCACTCGCTGGGGAACACGGCGCCGCTGTGGGGACGCGTCCCGCGCGTGACGACGATCCACGACCTCAACGCCCTGCTCGTCCCGGAGGCGCACTTCGGTGTGCGTGCCCGCGGGGTGCGCGTCCTGGTGCGCGGCGCGGCGCGGCGCTCGCAGCGCATCATCGTGGACGCCGCCTCGACGCGTGAGGATCTGCGGCGCCACCTGCACGTCGATCGGGCCGTCGTCGACGTCGTGCCGCTCGCCGCGCAGCCGATCGGCGCCGCGACACCGGCGGACGAGCTGCGCGCGCGGCTCGGGCTCGGCACGCGCGCCGTGGTCCTGAGCCCCGGCTCCAAACGCCCGCACAAGAACCTCGGGACCGTGTTGGAGGCGCTCGCCCGCATGGCCCCCGCCGACCGCCCGGTCCTCGTGGCGACGGGGTACCGCACGCCCTACGAGGACGACCTGCGCGCCCAGGCTGCGACGCTCGGCGTCGCCGCCGACCTCGTGATGCCGGAGTGGCTGGATGCACCGGACCTCGAGGGCCTCTACGCGCTGGCGACGGTCGTCGTGTTCGTCTCGCGCTACGAGGGCTTCGGGCTGCCCGTGCTCGACGCGATGGTCCGCGGGGTCCCGGTCGTCACCTCGGATCGCTCGTCGCTCCCGGAGGTCGCCGGCGATGCCGCGGTGCTCGTGGATCCGGACGACGCCGCCGCCGTCGCACAGGCGCTGGGCCGCCTGCTCGGCGACCCCGCCGAGCGCGAGCGCCTGGCCGCCGCCGGCCGCGCCCGCGCCGCCGGGTTCTCCTGGGAGCGGACGGCCGAGCTCACCGCCGCCAGCTACGGCCGCACGCTCGAGTTCAGCTCGCGGTGACGGTCACGCCCGTCGGCACGTGCCTGCGCCGGGGCTCGCCCGGCACGTAGCGGTGTGCGAGGTACGCGGTGTGCCGGTGGTCGATCCGCGCGGCCGCCCGGGCCAGCGCGCCGCCGAGGGGGTAGTAGCCGTTGCTGGCATCCGCGTCGAGCACGAGGCCGTGGTAGGCCGCGAGCTCGGCCAGGGCGCGGCCGGTGAAGACGCGCAGGTGCTGCTGGCCGGTCGTATCCTGCTCGAACCCCTCGTAGGTGTTCACCGGATTCCCCGTCACCACGTAGTCGCTGACATGTGAGGGGAACGGCTGCCAGCCCATCGCCAGTGACGCGACGTTGTGCCAGCTCGACAGGTTGTTCGTCGAGATCACGGCGTGCCCGCCGGGAGCGAGCAGGCGCCGGATCTCCATCAGGAACAGGTCGGTCCGCTGCAAGTGCTCGATCACCTGGTTGGAGTGGATCAGGTCGAACGAGGCGTCGTCATAGGGGAGCGGCTTCCCGAGGTCGGCGACGAGCACGTCGATCCCACGCTCGCGCGCACCCGCCGCCCAGGCGTCCACGAACTCGACCCCATGCACCTCCGCGGCACCCGCGGCATCCGCGACGCGCACCGTGACGCTGCCGTCCGCGCAGCCGAGGTCGAGCATCCTGCCGCCGCGCGCGACGCCCTCCACGAGTCCGAGGATCGCGCGCCGGTTCTCCTCCTCGGAGTCGCGGAAGATCCGCTCCAGGTACCCCATCGACCCCAGCATAGGTCAGTCGTCGTCCTCGCCGTAGGCGCCGGCGACGACGCTCAGCGAGTGGGCGAGCGACAGGCGTTCGGCGTTCTCGCCGAACCACGCACACGTGCGCTCGCGCAGGCCCATCCCCGCGTCGTGCACGGCCGCTATCGCGTCGGCCAGCTGATCCGCGCCGGCCGACGTGGCCACGAATCCGTTGACGCCGGGCTCGACGAGTTCGACGGCGGCGTTGTCGGCCCCTGCGACGACGATCGCCGGCGTTCCGTGCGCCGCCGCCTCGACGACCACGAGCCCGTAGCCCTCACGCGAGGAGGGGTTGAGCAGGCACAGCGCGGAGCGCAGCGCATCGTCGACCAGGTCCGATGCGACGAACCCCGGCGCCGTCACGACGTCCTGGAGCCGGTGCATCGAGATCTGCTCCAGTACGGCCGGCCGTTCGGGGCCGTCGCCGAGGATCAGCCCGCCGACGTCGAGACCCCTGGCTCTGGCCCGCGCGATCGCCGCGACGACGGCGGGCA
>DAIPYF010000161.1:0-6489 GCA_036782855.1 Solirubrobacteraceae bacterium | reverse complement strand
GCCTACTCGTTCCCCGCCGCGATCTTCCGCAGGTCGATCGTCGCGTCGTAGAGCTTCGCGTCCACGCCCTGCTCGAGCGCGACGTCGCGCAGCGGCCGTCCGGATGCGGCGGCCTCCTTCACGATCTCCGCCGCCTTGTCGTAGCCGATCGCGCTGTTCAGTGCGGTCGCCGTGGCGAGCGTCGCACCCGCGGACTTCTTCGCGCCGTCCTTGTTGGCGACGATGCCGTCCACGCACTTCTCGCGCAGCGCCGTGCTCGTCGCGGCGAGCAGGTGCAGCGACTGCAGCAGGTTGCGCGCGATCAGCGGGATGCGCACGTTCAGCTCGAACTGCCCCTGCATGCCGCCGATCGTGATCGCGGTGTCGTTGCCGATCACCTGCGCGCTCACCTGCAGCACGACCTCGGGGATGACCGGGTTGACCTTGCCCGGCATGATCGACGAGCCCTTCTGCAGCTCCGGCAGGAAGATCTCGCCGATGCCCGCGCGCGGGCCCGAGCCCAGCAGCGCCAGGTCGCCCGCGATCTTCGTCAGCGAGACGGCGACGACCTTCAGCGCGCCCGACAGCTCGACGAGCGCGTCGCGATTGGCCTGCGCCTCGAAGCGGTCGAGCGGTGCCGCGATCTGGCGCAGCCTGGTGTCGGCGATGAGCTTGCGGCGGATGCCGGCGGCGAGCTTCGGGTGCGCGTTCAGCCCCGTGCGGGTGGCCGTCCCGCCGAGCGGGATCTGCCCGACGTGGACGAGCGCCGACTCGATGCGCTCCTGCCCGAGGCGGATCTGCGCGGCGTAGCCGGCGAACTCCTGGCCGAGCGTCACCGGCACGGCGTCCATCAGGTGCGTGCGGCCGGCCTTGACGACGTTCTTGAACTGCGAGGCCTTCTTCGCGAACGACTTCTCCAGCAGCTTCAGCGCCGGGAGCGTCTCGTTCACCGCGACGTCGAGCGCGGCGAGGTGGACGGCCGACGGGAAGACGTCGTTCGACGACTGGCCCATGTTCACGTGGTCGTTCGGGTGTGCGGCGTCGCCGGCGAGGTTCGCGATGACCTCGTTGGCGTTCATGTTCGACGAGGTGCCCGAGCCGGTCTGGAAGACGTCGATCGGGAACTGCGCGTCGTGCGCGCCCGAGGCGACCTCGGCGGCGGCGGCGGAGATCGCCTTCGCGACCTTCCGGTCGAGCAGGCCCAGGTCGCCGTTGACCTCGGCGGCGGCGCCCTTGATGCGGCCGAGCCAGTGGATGACCTCGGCGGGGACGGGCTCGCCGGAGATCTTGAAGTTCGCGACCGCCTTGGCGGTCTCGCCGCCGTACAGCTTCCTGGCCATGTGGGGGACTCCTGAGGGGATTCGGGGTGTGGCGGGAACCCTAGTCCTCAACGGCAGAACGCCGCGATCTCGCGGGCGACGGACACCGGGTCGTCGTACGCCATCAGGTAGCCGGTGCGCGGCACGACGCGCAGCAGGCCGTCGGGCAGCAGGTCCAGCGCCTCCTCGGCGGTCTGCACCGGGTGCCGGGGATCCTCGTCGGCCCAGAGGAGCAGCACGGGGATGTCGATCCCCGGGTAGGCGTCGAGCAGCTCCCGGCGGGCGTCGCGCGGCCAGCGCCGGGCGAGCTTCGCCCACGAGCGCGCGAGGTTCGCGTTCCCGCCGACGTCTGCGAGCGCGTGGCGGACGACGTCTGCGGCGGCCGGGTTGGAGCGGGCGCTGAGCCGCACGCCGCGTCCCGGGCGCAGCGCCACGCGCGCGCCGTGCATGAGCGCGCGGTCGAGCCCGGGGGCCGCGCCGATGCGCGCGACGCGGCGCCAGCGCGTCCACGTGCGGTCCTCGGCGGACGGCCGGTGCAGCCGCGTGGACATGAGGATCATGCGGGACGGGCGCATGCGCCGCTGCTCGACCGCGCGCAGGACGAGCTCACCGCCGAGCCCGTGCCCGCCGACGAACGGCCGCGGCCCGCCGACGTCCGTGCAGAACCGCGCCACGACCTCCGCGAGCCAGTCCGCCGTGTAGGGGTGCCGCGGGCGGTCCTCGGAGTCGCCGTGCAGCGGGAGGTCCGGGAGCACGACGCGATGGCGGTGCTCGAGGCCCTCCACGAGCGGCGTCAGCTCGCGGTGGCTCAGCAGCTCGGAGTGCCACAGGATCAGGGCCGGTCCGGTGCCCTGCTCGCGGTAGGCGACCCGGGCGCCGTCGGGATGGTGGTACAGGCGGAGCTTCATGCCCGACCTAGGATGACCGTCGTGCGCCGCAGCGTCCACGACCGCGAGATCGTCCTGATCGCTCTGCCGGCGCTGGGGGCGCTCGCGGCCGAGCCCCTGTACCTGCTCGCGGACACCGCGATCGTCGGGCATCTCGGGACGACCGAGCTCGCCGCGCTCGCGCTCGCGGCGACCGTGCTGACGTCACTCGTGGCGCTCTGCAACTTCCTCGCGTACGGCACGACCGCCCAGGTCGCGCGGCTCCACGGTGCGGGCGAGACGACGGCCGCGGGCGACCTCGGCGCGCAGGCGCTGTGGCTCGCGCTCGCGGTCGGCCTCGCGCTCACGGCGCTCACGGTCGCGCTCGCGGCGCCGATCGTCGACCTGCTCGGCGGCGACGGCGCCGTGGCGGACGCGGCCGCGCGGTATCTGCGGATCGCCGCGCTCGGCCTCCCGTGCGCCCTCTTCGCCCTCGCCGGGCAGGGCTGGCTGCGCGGCGTCGGCGACCTGCGCTCACCGCTGATCGTCGTGGTCATCGCGAGCATCGTGAACATCGTCCTCGAGGTGGTCCTCGTCTACGGCCTCGACCTCGGGCTCGACGGCTCCGCCTGGGGCACCGTGATCGCCCAGCTCGGCATGGGCGCCGCGTTCGCCTGGCTGCTGCTGCGCGCGCCCGCGGCGACCCGGCGCCCCGTCTGGGAGCTGATCCGGCCGATGACGCGGATGGGCGCGCAGATCGTCGTGCGCACCGGCTCGCTGCTGCTGGCGTTCGGCGTCGCGAGCGCGGTCCTCGCGCGCACGAGCGACGCCGCCCTCGCCGCCAACCAGGTGGTGTTCCAGCTCTTCGTGTTCCTCGCGCTCGTGCTCGACGCGCTCGCGATCGCCGGCCAGGTGCTCGTCGGCCGTGCGCTCGGCGGCTCCGACGCCGCCCAGGCCCGGGTGATGGGCCGGCGCCTGTGCGAGCTGGCGTTCGCCGCCGGCCTCCTCATGACGGTCGTCCTGCTCGCGCTGTCGGGCGTGCTGCCGCGCGCGTTCACGAGCGATCAGGACGTGCTCGACCAGATCGCGATCGCCTGGCCGGTCTTCGCGGCGCTGCTGCCGTTCGCGGCGATCGTCTTCGCCCTCGACGGGATCCTCATCGGCGCGGGCGACACGCGCTACCTGGCCGGGGCGATGGCCGCGGCCGCCGCGGTGGCCGTCGCGCTCGAGCTGCTGACGCTGGCCCTCGACTGGGGCATCGCCGGCATCTGGGCGGCGATGGCGGCGCTCATGGCGGTGCGGCTCGCGACGACGGCCGCCCGCTGCGCCGGCCGGCGCTGGGCGCTCGTCGGCGCGCGCGTCGCCGGCACCGAATGAGGGCTAGCCCTGGGGGCCCGGCTGCCCGTCGGGCAGCGGGAACCCCGCCTGCAGGCAGCCGCGCTCGATCTCGCCGATCACCGCGTCCATCACGGCGATCCGCGCGAACTTCTTGTTGTCGCCGGGGATCACGTGCCACCCCGCCCAGCTGGTGTCGGTGCGCTCGAGCATGTCCTCGACGGCGGCGGCGTAGTCGTCCCAGCGCTCGCGGTTGCGCCAGTCCTCCTCGGTGAGCTTCCACTGTTTCAGCGGGTCCGCCTCGCGGGCCTTGAACCGGCGCAGCTGCTCGTCGCGGGAGATGTGGATCCAGAACTTCACGACGATGATCCCCTCGAGGAACAGCGAGCGCTCGAAGTCGACGATCTCCGCGTACGCGCGCTGCCACTGCTCCACGCTCGCGAACCGCTCGACGCGCTCGACGAGGACGCGGCCGTACCACGTGCGGTCGAAGACGGCCATGCCGCCGTGCCCCGGGAGATGCTGGACGAAGCGGCTGAGGTAGAAGTGGCGCTTCTCGTCGGCCGTGGGCGCCGCGTACTGCACGACGCGCACATGCCGCGCGTCGAGCGGCGCGACGAGCCGCTTGATCGCGCCGCCCTTCCCGGACGAGTCCCAGCCCTCGAACAGGACGAGCAGCCCGGGTCCGACGCCGCGGTCGGCGAGCTTGCCCCCGAGCGCGAGCCGCAGTTGCGCCAGGCGCCAGCTGCGAGCCTCCAGGAGCCGCTCGTACTCCTTCGTGCCGAGGCTCTGCGTCAGGTCCACATCGTCGAGTCGGCCCACGAGACGGACCCTACCCGGCAGCGGCGCGGGCGCGAACCTGCGCAAAGCTGCACCCGGGGTCCGGAAGACCGCCCCGTCGGCCGTTGTCGTGCCCATGGCCACAACCGACTCCGGCCCGCGCCTCGCGCTCACCGTCTCGCAGGCGGCCGCCGAGCTCGGCGTCTCCATCGCGACGGTGAGGCGCTGGTCGAATGCGGGCCATCTGCAGAGCTATCGCACGCCCGGTGGGCAGCGGCGCTTCACCCCGGAGCAGCTCGAGGCGTTCATGGAGTCGCTGCGCCCCAAGGGCTAGGGACGCCGGCGGCGCGTCAGTTCGGCGCCGCCGCCTCGCTCATCCGCCGCTCCATGCTGAGCTCGCGGTCGAAGCTCGCCTCGTCCTGGTGGCGGTACTCGGTGCCGGTGCCCGACAGGAGGTCCGCGAGCATCTCCACGTAGCGGCCTTCGAGCTGGGTGCCGGAGACCCGCCGCAGCTCGTTGAGGGCCTCGAACGAGTTCATCGGCGTCCGGTAGGTGTCCGGCGCCGTGAGCGTGTCGTACACCTCGGCGACGGCGACGATCTTCGCCACCTCGGGGATGTCCTCGCCGGTGAGCCCGCGCGGGTAGCCGCGGCCGTCGAGGCGCTCGTGGTGGCAGCGGACGATCTCGCCCACCGGCCCGAACACGCCGATGTCGCGCAGCAGGTCCGCGCCGATGTCGGGGTGCCGGCGGATGCCGCGCCAGTCCGCGTCGCTCAGCTCGGCGCCGCGCTCCATCACGCGGTCGGAGAGCGCGAACTTGCCGATGTCGTGCAGCAGCCCGGCGGTGTGCGCGAGCTCCTGGTCGCGGACCGGCAGCTTCGCGAGCGCGGCGATGTCGCGGGCGAAGCGCGCGACCGCGGCGCAGTGCCGCGCGGCCCGGTGGTCGCGCTCGTCGAGCGTGCGCACGAGGCTCGAGAGGATGCCCCACGACAGGTTCGCGTACTCCCGCGCCTGCGCACGAGAGTGGGTCACGAGGCGTGACATGTACGCGATGACCGCGATCACGACGAGCAGGAGGGCGAGCGCCGCGAGCCCGTTGGAGATGTAGCCCTCGGCGATCGCGAGGGTCAGCACCATGCTGATCCCGAACGTCGGCAGCAGCGCGACGAGCGCGCCGAGGCTGCTGCGCACGGTGCGGCCGTCGAGGATCGCGCCGATCGGCAGGACGATCGCCGCGTTGAGCGCGAGGTCGAACGCCGTCGCGAGCGCGAGCAGCACGAAGAAGGCGGTCGTCTCCTCCGTCGGGCCGATCGCCTGGAAGCCGTAGGCGACGATCAGCGCCGGGAGCGGGATGCCGGCGAGGTTCATGACGAACGCGCGCCAGCGGTAGCGCTCGTAGAGCCAGGCCACGACCTCGGCGACGAACGTGACGAGGAACGCGGCCGCCGGTCCGAGGAAGGCGATCGCGAGCATGCCGCAGATGAACGCCGGCGAGACGGTGAGCGGCCCCGAGAAGAACGCGGCCATCAGCGCGGACGCCGAGCCGATGCCGACGAGCGCCCACGTGAGCGGGTCCGAGAGCGAGCTCTTGTCGGCGAGCGCGAAGCCCACCAGTCCGAGCAGTACGAGCGGCGCCGCAAGCGCCATGGCGAGGCCTGGCCGCGGCGTGCGATAAGCGACCGTCACGCGGGGGACGCTACATCCCCCGCGTGACGGTGCTGTCCGGCTGCATTAGCGGCTGCCAATACCCATAGCGGCCTCCAACTGAATGTGAACTATGAACCGGGACCGACCCGGGGGAGACTAGCGATCTATGGAGGCTTCTGCACAACTTTGTCGCAAGAAGTTGTGCAACTCGTCCGCTCGTCGTCTGGACACCCTCGACAAGGAGTCTTCTACCTCCTGTCGTGCGAACCCTCAAGACCTCAGAGGCAGCGTCCTACCTGAACGTCAGCCCCAACACGCTGCGTGCGTGGGAGCGCCGTTTCGGCTATCCGACCCCGATGCGGACCGAGGGAAAGCACCGTCTGTACACGCACGGCGAGATCGCCGCACTGCGTGACGCGCTGAAGGAGGGCTTGTCGATCTCCTCGGCCGTCTCACGGGCGCGCGAGAACCTGACCGCAGACACGCCGATGCTCGTGGGAGCGCTCACCGCCTGCGAGCTGGACCGCGCCGACGCCGCGATGGAGGCCGCACTGGCACTGCGCT
>DAIPYF010000160.1:0-6548 GCA_036782855.1 Solirubrobacteraceae bacterium | reverse complement strand
CCGGCCGGTCCCGCGGACCTCCGGCTCGAGGTCCGGGCGACCGGCGAGCCGGCAGATCAGCCGGACCACGTCGACGACCCGATGCGGGGTCCCGCCGCCGGCCACGAAGGCCTCGCCGCGACCGGGCGGGCCGTCCGTGACGTCGAGCAGGTCGCAGATCGCCAGGTAGGCGTCCACCGCGTCCTCGACGTACAGCAGGTCACGCTCCGGTGAGCCGTCGGAGCGCAGCGCCGGCGCCCTCCCCGCCAGCACCGCGGCGATCGCACCGGGGACCAGGCGCGACGTGTGCTGATCGCCGCCGCCGTAGACACTGGCGAACCGCGTCACCGCGACCGGCAGGCCGTAGGTCGTCCAGTATGAGCGCGCGATGAGGTCGGCAGCGGCCTTCGAGACGTCGTACGGGTGGGTCGCCCGCAGCGGCAGGTCCTCCGTGTACGGCACGACGTCGCTCGGCCCGTAGGCCTGAACGGACGCCGCGACGACCGTGCGCGCGACGCCGGCCAGACGGCAGGCCTCCAGGACGTTCCAGGTCCCGGCCACGTTGGACTCCAGCGTCGCCCGCGGCGAGCGGTCGGCGACATCGACGATCGGCTGGGCCGCAAGGTGCAGCACCGTGTCGACGCCGTGCGCGGCGACGGCCCGTTCCACGAACGCCTCGTCGAGCAGGTCGCCCTCGAGCACCGTGCAGCGTCCCTCGGTGCCCTCGAGCACCAGCGCGCTGGTCGGGCGCGGGCGCCGGCGGACCACCAGCACGCGGGCACCGCGATCGACGAGCGCCGCGGAGAGCCGCGAGCCGAGCAGCCCGTAGGCGCCCGTCACCAGCACGGTCCGGCCGGCGAAGCGCACGCCGTACGGGGCTCCGACAGCGGTGTCTTGCGGGTGCGCCATCGGTCCGCGGATGCTCGCAGGGCGCGCGGGCCCGCGTCGGACGGCGGGTTTTCCACGATCGGGCCGCGCGTCGCGGTCACTAGGATCGGCGCCGACATGAGCGTTCCTGCGGAGATCTTCAAGGCCTACGACATCCGTGGCCTCCACGGCGAGCAGATCGACGGTGACACCGCCGAGCTGATCGGACGGGCCTTCGCGCGCGTCCTGGGCGACCTGTCCGGCCGCCCGACCAACGAGCTCGGCGTGGGCCTCGGCCGCGACATGCGGCTCGAGGCCGCCGATTTCAGCGAGCGCTACAAGGCCGGCCTGATCGCCGAGGGCGTCCACGTGATCGACGCCGGGCAGGTCGGGACCGAGATGCTCTATTGGCTCGTGGGCTCGCGCGAGCTCGACGGCGGGCTGATGTGCACCGCCTCGCACAACCCGAAGGCGTACACCGGCGCCAAGCTCGTCAAGAAGGGCGCGATCGCCCTGTCCGGCGATGCCGGCATCCAGGACATCCGCCGGCAGATCGAGGCCGGGATGCCGAAGGCGCCCGGCGGCGGCACGAGCGAGATCGTCGACATCTGGTCGAAGTTCCAGAACGCCGCCCTCGCGTTCATCGAGCCCGCCGCGGTCAAGCCGCTGAAGGTCGTCGTCGACGGCGGGAACGGCATGGCCGGGCCGATGGTCGGGCCGCTCCTGCGGCACCTGAAGCTCGACCTCGTCGAGACGTACTTCACCCCGGACGGCAACTTCCCCGGGCACGAGCCCAACCCGCTGCTGCCCGAGAACCGGCAGTTCATCATGGACAAGGTGGTCAGCGAGGGCGCCGAGCTCGGGATCGCCTGGGACGGCGACGCCGACCGCTGCTTCTTCATCGACGACACCGGGACGTTCGTCGACGGCGACTTCCTGACCGCCCTGCTCGCGGAGTCCCTGCTGGCGAAGGTGCCCGGCTCGACGATCCTCTACGACGTGCGCGCCTCGTGGGGCGTGCCTCGCACCGTCGAGCGGCTCGGCGGCAGCGCGCTGCCCAACCGCGTCGGCCACGCCTTCTTCAAGACCCGCATGCGTGACGAGGACGCGATCTTCGGCGGCGAGGTGAGCGGGCACTACTACTTCCGGGACTTCTACTGCGCCGACTCCGGCACGATTCCCGCGCTCCTCATGCTCGAGCTGCTCTCGAAGACCGGCAAGCGCCTGAGCGAGCTCCTGGAGCCCTACCGGTCGACGTACTTCATCTCCGGCGAGATCAACTCGACGGTCGACGACGCGGAGGCCAAGATGGCCGAGATCGCCGCGGTCTACGAGGAGCGGGGTGCGACGATCAGCGGCCTCGACGGCGTCAGCGTCGACTTCGAGGACTGGCACTTCAACGTGCGCCCGTCGAACACCGAGCCGCTCCTGCGGCTCTGCCTGGAGTCGCTGGTGTCGCCCGAGGACATGGAGCGGCGGCGCGACGAGGTGCTCGCGCTCATCCGCTCGTGACCGGCGACGCCCCGACCGCCCTCCCGGCGTCGCTGTGGGACCCGGCGAGCCCCGCGGCCGCCGAGACGGTCGCCCAGGGCATCCACTGCCTGCCGATCCCCACGCCGTTCGCGGTCGGCCGGGTCAACGCGTACCTCATCGAGGACGACCCGCTGACGCTGCTGGACTCGGGTCCGAACTCCGGCCGCGCGCTCGACGATCTCGAGCGGGCGCTGAACGCGCGCGGGCACCGGGTCGAGGACCTCGGCCTGATCCTCGTCAGCCACCAGCACATGGACCATGTCGGGCTCGTCGACATCCTCGCGCGGCGCTCGGGCGCGGACGTCGCGGCGCTCGACCTGCTCGCGCCGTGGCTCGCGCGCTACGGCGAGTTCCAGGATGCCGACGACGCGTTCGCCGGCGCGGTCATGGCCCGCAACGGCATCCCCGAGGACACGCGCCTCGCGCTGCGCGCGGTGTCGCATGCGTTCCGCGGCTGGGGTGCGCGCGCCGACGTGACCCGCAGCCTGACCCCCGGCGAGGACATCACCCTGCGCGACCGCACGCTCCGCGTGCACCACCGTCCCGGTCACTCCCCGTCGGACACCGTGTTCCACGACGCCGCCCGCGGCACGCTGCTCGCCGCCGACCACCTGATCAAGCACATCTCGTCGAACCCGCTGATCGCGCGTCCGCTCGACGCGCCGCTGGACGACGTCGCCGTCGCCCGCGGGCTGGAGCGACCGCAGTCGCTGCGCATCTATCTCGAGTCGCTCGCCGCGACGCGCGCGATGGACGACGTGCGCCTCGTCCTGCCCGGTCACGGCCAGGCCGTCACCGACCACGTCGCGCTGATCGACGAGCGCACCCGCCTGCATCTGCGGCGGGCCGGGCGCATCCACCGGCTGATCGCCGAGGAGCCGCGGACCGCCTTCGAGATCGCCCAGGCCATGTGGGGGAACGTCGCGGTGACCCAGGCGTACCTGACGCTCAGCGAGGTCCTCGGGCACGTCGACCTGCTCCTCAACGACGGCCTGGTCGCCGAGGACGCCGAGGACGGCGGCGTCGTGCGGTTCAGGAGCCTGTCGGAGCCTTCGGGATAGTCGCCTCCTGACGCTCGCGTGCGATCGCGCGCAGCTTCGCCGACTCGGCGTCCCACCCGTACACGACCGCGGTGTCCGCGATCCGGTCGTAGATCGCCTGGTGCGTTCGCCCGAAGATGATGCCCAGGAACCCGAGCCCCAGCGTGAGGAACCCGAGCGGGAAGGCGACGAGCCTGATCAGCGCGTGGCGCTTGTCGAGCTCGCTGCCGTCCGCGCGCACGATCCGCAGGCCGAGCAGGGTCATGCCGGGCGACTTGGCCCGCAGCACCCAGCTGTTGCCGAAGTAGAGCGCCGCCCAGCCGAGATAGACGATCAGGACCACCGTGTTGTCCTTGGAGAAGTCGACGGTCCACGGGGTCGCCACGTCGATCGCCGCCGTGGCGAGCGCGAGCGTCGCCCCGAACAGGACCGAGATGATCGCGATATCGGCGAGGTAGGCGAGCAGGCGCGTGACGGCGCCCGCGTACCGGCCCTGGTGTTCCAGCGCGCGGCGCGCCTCACGGGGCGTGACGCTCACGCCGGGGGCTCCGCATCGGCCGCCGGCGTCTCGGCCTCGGTCGACGGCCCGACGAGCCGCTCCGGCCCCGGCGGCACATCTCCCGCGCGGCGGCGCATGACGCGATTGACGACCCGCGACACGACGTCGTCCACGCCGACCGCCTGCGTGCGCGCGACGTCCAGGGTCTCGGTCGCGATCCCGCTTGTGGAGCGCGCGACGATCGAGCCGATCTCGGTCTGCTCGACGACGGCGTCGACGTCCACGCGCTGGACGATCTCGTTGACGTCGATCCGGTCGACGATCGCATCGAGGTCGAGGCGGTCGACGATGTCGTCGACGTTCAGGCTGCCGACGACGCGGTCGAGGTCGATCCGCCCGACGAGCGCGTCGATGTCGATGCGCGAGACCAGCGCATCGATCTCGATCCGCGACACCAGCCCGTCGATCTCGATCCGCGACACCAGGTCGTCGATCTCGATCCGCCTGACGAGGCCGTCGATCTCGATGCGCCGGACGAGCCGGTCGATGTCGATCCGCGACACCAGCGCGTCGATCTCGATCTCCTGCACCAGGCGATCGATCGCGATGCGCGAGACCAGGGCGTCGATGTCGATCCGCGACACCAGCCCGTCGATCTCGATCCGCGAGACCAGCGCATCGATGTCGATCCGCCGCACGAGCGCATCGATCTCGATGTCCCGTACGACACGGTCGATAGCGATGCGCGAGACGAGCGCGTCGATGTCGATCCGCGACACGAGCCCGTCGATGTCAATCCGCGACACCAACGCATCGATATCGATCCGCGACACCAGCCCGTCGATATCGATCCGCGACACCAACGCATCGATCTCGATCCGCGAGACGAGCGCGTCGATGTCGATCCGCGACACCAGCCCGTCGATGTCGATCCGCGACACCAGCCCGTCGATGTCGATCCGCGACACCAGCCCGTCGATGTCGATCCGCGACACGAGGTCGTCGATGTCGATCTGCGAGACCACTGCATCGATGTCGATCCGCGCCACGATCCCGTCGACGTCGAGCGCGTCGACCACGACGGGCGCGGCGACCTCGATGGCCCGCTGAGCCCCGCTCGTCAGCGCCAGTGCGGCATCCCCGCGGACCTGCAGGCCGTCGTCCGCCAGCGGGCGGAGCAGGTGCCCCACCGCGCCGGCGGCCTGCCGAATGCCGGGGAGCCCGGCGGCGAATCGCGCGGCGCCGACGCCGGCTCCGACCCCGATCGCGGCGGCACGCGCCCCGACCCGCGCGACGCCCACGGCGGCGCCGAGCGCCGCGTCGCCCGCGAGGACGACCGGAGGCCGGCTCGCCGAGCCGTGTGCGTCGCCTTGAGCGACGACCTCCCAGCGGAGCCCGCCCCCATCCTGCCGTTCAGCGGCCATGACGGCGGAATCTACCCGTCGCGCAGGCGCCCGACGGCCTCCAGGAACTGCCCGTGCAGCCGCGCGTCGCCCGAAAGCTCCGGATGGAAGCTGATCGCGAGCACGGTCCCCTCACGCGCGGCGACCGGATGGCCGTCGACGGCGGCGAGGATCTCGACGCGCGGCCCGTGCTCGGCGATCAGCGGCGCTCGGATGAACACCGCGCGCATCGGGCCGCCGTCGAGACCGAGGTCCAGGTCCTCCTCGAAGCTGTGGACCTGGCGGCCGAACGCGTTGCGCGCGGCGACGATGTCCATGATCCCGAGATGCTCGCGGTCGAGCATGATGAGCCCGGCGCACGTGCCGAATATCGGCCGTCCCGCGGCGTGAAAGGCTCGCAACGGATCGGCGAGTCCCTCGCGGTCGATGCCGAGGGTCATCGTCGTCGACTCCCCCCCGGGCATCACGAGCCCGTCGAGCCCGTCGAGGTCGTCCGGGACGCGCACCTCACGAACCTCGGCCCCGAGGCGCTCGAGCATCGCGCGGTGCGCCGCGAAGTCGCCCTGGAGCGCGAGGACGCCGACGAGCCCCCTCGGCCCCGGACTCACCAGCCGCGGCTCGACAGGACCTCGTCCTCGTCGAGCTTGCGGGCCTCGATGGACTGCATGGCCTCACCGAGTCCCTCGCTGGCCTTCAGCACGCGATCCCAGTCCTGGAAGTGCGTCGTGGCCTCCACGACGGCCGCCGCACGCGTCTCGGGATCCTCGCTCTTGAAGATCCCCGAGCCCACGAACACGCCCTCGGCGCCGAGGTGCATGACGAGCGCGGCGTCGGCGGGTGTCGAGATGCCTCCCGCGCAGAACATGACGACCGGCAGGCGGCCCGCCTCGGCGGTCGCGCGAATCAGGTCGAGCGGGGCGCCGTGCTCCTTGGCCGTCGTCGCGAGCTCCGCGTCGTCCAGGCCCTGCAGGCGGCGGACCTCGCCGGTGATCGTGCGCAGATGCCGCACGGCCTCGACGATGTCGCCCGTGCCGGCCTCGCCCTTCGACCGGATCATGGCGGCGCCCTCGCCGACCCGGCGCAGCGCTTCGCCGAGGTTCGTCGCGCCGCACACGAACGGAACCTTGAACTGCCACTTGTCGATGTGGTGGGCTTCGTCAGCGGGCGTCAGGACCTCGGACTCGTCGATGTAGTCGACCTCGAGCGCCTCGAGGATCCGCGCCTCGG
>DAIPYF010000159.1:0-6548 GCA_036782855.1 Solirubrobacteraceae bacterium | reverse complement strand
CTTCTCGACGACCGCGCCCTCGTCGCTGCGCTTCATGAGCTCGTAGATCTCGCTCGACATCGAGCCCTCGACGATGTCCAGCAGGTCGCGGGCCTCGACCTCGACGGTGTTCCCCTCGACGCAGCCGATGTACAGCGTGCCGAGGCCGCGCTGGTTGTGCGTGGCGACGGGGACGGCCTCGAGGATCCGCGCGATGTCCTCCGCGGAGAACCCGTCGGCGGCGAGGCGCTCGCGCGCGCTCGCGGCGACGAGCTCCTGCGCGCACGGGCACGCGGTCATCCCCTGCGCGGCGACCCCGACGAGCCGGCGCGTGCCGCGCTCGCTCGCGACCGCGGAGCCGAACAGCGTGTACATCTCCTGCGTGGTGATGCCGCTCACCGGCGCGGGCTTGTCCTCCGGGTAGCGCGCGGCGATCGTCACCTCGGCGCGCATGGCCCCCTGGCGCTCGCGGACGTCCTCCGCGATGCGGGTGGCGAGGTCCTCCGCGCGGAACGCGGATCCGCCGACGACGGTCTCGCCGATCGCCTCGTTGACGACCTCCTCGAAGCGCGACATGTGCGCGCCCTTCTGCTGTGGGCCGAGGTCCACGAAGCACTCGAGCTTGGCGTGGAAGAGCTGCTCCGCGCCGGGCGCTCCGATGCGGATCACCTTCTCCACGCCGGTGACCCCGACGCGGGAGAGCGAGAGCTTCACCGAGGGGGCGCTGTTCTGGACGTCGGGGGCGGGCTTGAGGGAGACGGGCTCCATGGCGGTGGTCCTTCCGGCGGACGGCGTCGAATCGAGGGTATCCGGCATCGGGCCGAGCTTGTGCTATCAATCACGCACTTTCCACTGAGCCCCTCGGACTTACGAGCGAGAGGACACCATGGCTCAGCGGGCGAGGGAGAGATGGGTTGTGGGGAGGGGGCGGTCTGGGAGGGCCGTCCTGAGAGGTCCACAGGGGATGCCGGGACGTGAGCACCACGACGAAGTCGGAAGGGCTGTTGGCAGATGAGGCGCCGATCTGGGAGCTCGACGAGCTGCGCCAGCTCATCGCCGGGGGCCAGGAGCGCGGGTACCTGACGATCGAGCAGGTGACGGCGTGCCTGGAGGAGGTCGACGTCACCAAGGAGCAGGTGCGCGAGCTGCACTCGCACCTGGAGGAGCAGGGCATCGACCTGCTCCAGGACAACGGCGGGATCGCCGCGCCCGCGCCGCCCATGACCGAGGGCCCGCCCGGCGCGAGCGACAACAGCGAGGGCGTCGGCGCGACGCAGAAGCCGGACGCGCGCAAGAAGCCCGAGATCGACCTGACGGTCGAGCCGAGCCTCGACTCGCTGCGGCTCTACCTGCGCTCGATCGGCCGCGTCTCGCTGCTGACCGCCGCGCAGGAGGTGGAGCTCGCCAAGCTCATCGAGCGCGGCGACATGCAGGCCAAGCAGCAGATGGTGGAGGCCAACCTGCGGCTCGTCGTCTCGATCGCCAAGGGCTACCTCGGGCGCGGCCTGACGTTCCTGGACCTGATCCAGGAGGGCTCGCTCGGGCTGATCCGCGCGGTCGAGAAGTTCGACTACCGCCGCGGCTACAAGTTCTCGACGTACGCGACGTGGTGGATCCGCCAGGCCGTGACGCGCGCGATCGCCGACAAGGGCCGCACGATCCGCATCCCGGTCCACATGGTCGAGAAGCTCAACAAGGTCGTGCACGTCGAGCGCCAGCTCGTGCAGCAGCTCGGCCGCGAGCCCTCGCCGGAGGAGATCGCCGCCGAGCTCGAGGTGACGCCGCGCGAGGTGCGCGACATCCTGCGCATGAGCCAGCAGCCGATCTCGCTCGAGAAGCCGATCGGCGACGAGGAGGAGTCCGAGCTGGGCGACTTCGTCGAGGACCAGACCGCGGAGTCGCCGTTCGAGCTGGCGTCGGAGAACCTGCGCAAGGAGAACGTGCAGCGCGCGCTGCAGACGCTCCCGCTGCGCGAGCGCGAGGTCATCGAGATGCGCTTCGGCCTCACGGGCGGGCGCCCGCGCACGCTCGAGGAGGTCGGCCGCGCGTTCAACGTGACGCGCGAGCGGATCCGCCAGATCGAGAACCACACCTTGAAGAAGCTCGAGTCGCTGCCTGAGGCGCAGCGGTTGCGGGACGCCTGCTGAGGGGCGGGCGGGGTCTCGGCGCGATCAGCGCCGGTCACAGGCCTGACGGAGGAGAGGTACCGCGAAGGCCGGCGAGCGATCGCCGGCCTTCGTCGTGCGGGGCGCTCGCGACGCCCGCGAGGCGCTACCATCGCGCGCCTCGGAGGGATGTCCGAGTGGTTAAAGGAGACGGGCTGTAAACCCGTTGGCTCTGCCTACGCAGGTTCGAATCCTGCTCCCTCCATCGTCCGGGCCGGGCGCGTGAGCGCCCACCCGGCGCATCGCTCCGGACAGCGCGCGAGAATGCGGCGCGTGCTTCTCCGGTCCAGGCCCGTCGCGGCCCCCATCGTGCTGGCGGCCGTCCTCGCCACGCTCGCGCCGGCCGCCTCCGCGCTGGTCGCGGCCCGGCCGCCGATCGTCGTGCAGGCGTCCATCCGCGGCGTCGCGCTCGGCATGACGCCGACCGAGGTCCGCTCGGCGCTCGGCGCGCCCACGGCGTCGGCGGTCACGCCGAACCCGATCATCGGGAAGGTCCGCATCTGGCGGTACCCGGGCCTGCGGATCATGTTCGACTCGGTCAAGGCCGGGCGGACGGTCCTGTCGGTGACGTCGACGAGCAGGGCCGACCGGACGGCCGCCGGCGTCGGCGTCGGCGCGCGGGAGACCGCCGTGCAGCGCGGTGTCCCCGGGGTGCGGTGCGCGACGCGCTACGGCTACCGCTCGTGCACGGTCGGCGGCGTGAAACCCGGCCGGGTCGTCACCGACTTCTCCATCTCCGGCGCCGGCAAGGTCACGCGCGTCACCCTCTCGCGGGTCGTCGACTGAGAGGGGTGTGGCGCCTTCGAGCGCCCCGGCCTGCTATCAACCCCGGCCGTATGTCAACGCGCACTCGTCCCGCAATCCTGCTGCTGCTCATCACCGCCGCGACCGCCTTCGGCGTCGCCGGCTGCGGCGGCACCGAACAGAGCCAGGCCGACAAGTCGGCCGAGCTCGCCGCAGAGCAGGAGAAGAACCCGCCGAAGATCGAGGATCCCAAGGCCGTCACCGTCAAGGCGGTCAAGGTCACTCCGGGGCCGGGTGAGGGCGACATCGACAAGAAGCCCGTCATCCCGAAGCAGACCGGCGCGGACCCGAAGGTCCTGGTCGTGCAGGACCTCATCGTCGGCACCGGCAAGGAGGCCAAGGACGGCGACACGGTCGACGTGCGTTACGTCGGCGTTCTGCGCAAGGACGGCAAGGAGTTCGACTCCTCGTGGAAGCGGGCGGACAACAACTTCTCGTTCACGCTCGGTGGCGGCCAGGTCATCCAGGGCTGGGACCAGGGCGTCGTCGGCATGAAGGTCGGCGGTCGCCGCCGCCTCATCATCCCCGGGGAGCTCGCCTACGGCGCGGCCGGATCGCCTCCGAGCATCCCGGCGAACGCCACGCTCGTCTTCGTCGTCGACCTCAAGAAGGTCACGTCCGCCAAGCAGTAGCCCGGGTGGGCGCGCGGGGCGGTCCGTCCGCCCCGGCGCCGATCCTGGCGCGGTGATCGTGGTGCGCCGCTCGCTCGTGACAGCCGTCGTGACGCTCGCGTGCGCGGCCGCGCCGACGCCGGCGCTCGCCGCGAGCGAGGGCGGGAAGCCCCACGACCTGGCGGCCGACGCGTCGCCGCTGGACCTGCGCAGCGTGGCGCTCGGGCAGGTTGACCGGGATCTCGTGCTGACGGTCCGCACGCGCTCGCGGATCGACCCGGCCGAGCTCGCCGCCGGTGACGGGCGCCTCTGCGCGACCGTCGGCTCACGGCCCCTGTGCGTCGAGCGCCGCTCCGGGCGCTGGGCGCTGCGCAGCGGCTCGCGCACGGTCGAGGGCAGCGTCGGGCAGCCGGGCGCCGGGACACTCGTGATTCGCGCGACGCCGCGCGCGCTCGGCCTGGAGCCCGGCGCGCTGCGCTGGTCGGTGACGGCCACGCCCGCCTCGTGCGGCCGCGCGGCCGCCGCCCAGACGGGCGGCACCGCGCCGGGGACGGGCGGCGGCGCGCCGCCCGCGCCGCAGGCGCCCTGCCGCTCGCGCGCGCCACGCGGCACCGGCACGTACGCCGGGCGCGTCTGGCGTGCCGTGGTGACCGGGTGCACGCGCGGCGGCGCGGGCCAGGTGCAGCGGGGCCCGGCCCGCAAGGAGGTGGCGCTGACCTACGACGACGGTCCCTCGCCGTACACCCGGCCGCTGCTCGCGACCCTCGACCGCCTGGGCGTGCCGGCGACGTTCTTCATGATCGGCCAGCAGGTGCCGAGCCAGGGAGCGCTGCTGCGGCGGATGCTCGCCTCCGGCCACGAGCTCGCCAATCACAGCTGGAACCACGCGGACCTCGGCGGCGGCGGTCCCGGCGCGTCCTCGCAGCTGCAGCGGACGAACGCCGCGATCCGCTCCGCGACCGGCTTCACGCCGTGCCTGTTCCGCCCGCCGTACGGCAGCACCGGCGCGGACCTCGTCTCCCGGGTCACCGCACAGGGGATGACGTCGGTCATCTGGAGCGCCGACCCGCTCGACTGGCGCACCCCCGGCACCGGCGCGATCGTCTCACGCGTCCTCGGCCAGACGGGACCCGGCGGCATCATCCTCGGCCACGACGGCGGCGGGAATCGCTCGCAGTCGCTGGCGGCGGCGCCGCAGATCATCTCGGGCCTGCGCGGGCGCGGCTACCGGTTCGTGACCGTCAGCCGGCTGCTCGGCTACGACGAGCGCATCGCGCTGCGGCGCTGAGCGCTCAGCGCGACGGCGCGCGCAGCAGGCGCCGCGGAACCTGCGGCAGATGGTTGGCCGCGACGCGCGCCTGCTTGACGTAGCCGGCGACGTCCTCCTGCGGCACCACGAAGATGCGGCGGTTCTGCAGGTAGCGGCCGCTGTCGGCCGACGAGTCGGGCGGGCGGCGGTACACGTCGATGTGGCGGCCCTTGATCGCGCCGCCCGTGTCGTCCGCGCGGAACCAGCCGTCCTTGTTCAGCGGCTTGTAGGCCGGCACGTAGACGAGGCTGCCGAGCGGGATGAGGCTCGGGTCGACCGCGACGCTGCGGTAGGCGCGCAGCGGCCGCGACGGGCCGGCGGCGAAGGTGATGTCGGCGGGATCCACATAGCGCTTGCCCGCGCCGGCGTACCAGCCGCCGCCGTCGAGCGGGAACGTGACGGCGCCGCTGCTGTTCTTCCAGTAGCCGGCGGCGCGCCAGAACGGGGCGAAGATGCCGCCGCGGCCGAACTGGGCGCGGCGCCCGCGCTCGGTGATCCAGCCGCTCGAGCCGATCGACTCGATGTGGTACTTGCGGCCGTCCATGCCGATCCCGTCGCCCTCCATCGAGACGCCGCGCGCGGAGTAGAGCCAGTCGACCTTGCTCTTGCGCGCGAGGCCGGGCGTCTTCACGGAGGCACCGACGAACCACCACTCGGGGGCGGGGAAGTACTCCGTCACGATGACCTTCGACAACCACGTCGGCTTGCTCAGCGTCCTCGCCGAAGCGACGCCCGGGAGGGCGACGGTGACGATGGCGGCAAGCAGCGCGAGAAGCGCCGAACGCCTCATGCTGGTGGGGAAGACCTGCATAGAAGCTCCGAGGAACGGTATCGGAGCTTCGGGGCTCCGGCTGAAGTCCCGCGTGCAGCCGTCAGTCCAGCGCCTCGATCACGTCACCCACGGCGATCTCGCCGTCGGTGAGGATCTCGGCGTTCAGGCCCGCGCGGTGGGCGGCGGCGCGCATCAGGCCGGCGCGGCCCGTGAGCTTCTGCAGGTGGCTGCAGGGCTCGCACAGCTCGATCCCGCGGCACTCGACGACGCCGACCTTGAAGCGCCTGCCGACGAGCGGGTTCAGGCGCACGCCGCGCGTGGTGAGCTGGCGGCGCGACTCGCCGGGCGCGAGGGCGATGCCGTCCTCTGCCGCCAGGCGCTCCAGCTCCTCGGACTCGATCAGCGTCAGGTGGCGCTCGGGGTCGGCGCCCGGCTCGAAGTAGCGGTCCCCGCGCAGACCCGCGCCGGCGACGGCCTCGACGCGGTCGACCGCGTGGACCGGGCCGGATTCGACCTCGGCGAGGTGGATGGCAGTGACGGTGGCGAGGTCGGCGGGCTCGGGCATCGGCGCGGACGATACGCAAGGCGCGGGGCGAGCGGACTCCTCGCGCATCGTTGCCGGGTTTCGACCAGTGAGTGGTCAGAACTCGCAGCCAACGCGCGCCACGGTCACGCCACCGCGGGTTTCGACCAGTCACTGGCCGCAACCCGCAGCGAACGGCGCTGCGCGGTCCCGCGTCCGCGACCGCTACCCTGCTCCAACCTGCCCTCCTAGCTCAGTTGGTAGAGCACTTCCATGGTAAGGAAGGGGTCACCGGTTCGAGTCCGGTGGAGGGCTTCTCCGTACGTGCGCCGCCACGCCTGACTCACCTCGTTCTCGCCTTGAGGCACGCCTGCGACGACGTCAC
>DAIPYF010000158.1:0-6608 GCA_036782855.1 Solirubrobacteraceae bacterium | reverse complement strand
TCGATCTTCGCCTCGCCGTTCACCGACGCGTTCTGCATGCAGGCGATGAACCTCATCTTCGAGGCGCTGCCGCGCGCGTACGAGGACGGGTCCGATCTCGAGGCGCGCACGATGATGTCGAACGCCGCGACGATCGCGGGGCTCGCGTTCTCCAACGCGTTCGTCGGCGTCAACCACGCGCTGGCCCACGCGGTCGGCGCGCGCTTCGGCATCGCGCACGGCCGCGCGAACGGCATCTTCCTCCCGCATGTGCTGCGCTACAACGCGTCGCTGCCGAGCAAGTTCATGCCGGCGCCGGGGTACTCGCACTACGTCGCGCCGGAGAAGTACGCCCAGGCAGCCTGGATCCTCGGGGTCGGCGGGCGCGACGAGGAGGCGCGGCGCGAGACGCTGTTCACGCGCGTCGACGAGCTGCTCGTGACGGTCGGCATGCCCGGGTCGATCGCCGAACTGGGCATCGCCCGCGAGGAATGGGACGCCGCGCTGCCGGATCTCGCGCGCGCCGCGTTCATGGACCCGAGCATGCGGACGAACCCGCGCATCCCGCTGCTCGCCGAACTCGTCGGGCTGCTCACCGCCGGCTACGAGGGGCGCGCCCCGGGAGCGTAGGCTCCGGCCCCGTGAGCACCGACACGAGCCGCGTCGTCCCGCCCCTGCCGACGCTCGCGGGCACCGAGCGCGCGTTCGCGCACGTCAACCGCGGCAAGGTGGAGGCGTTCACCGCGCTCGGCATGCCGCTCGTCCTGGGCGCCCGCGAGGGCGCGCGGTTCCAGGACGCCTACAGCGGCCGCTGGTACTGGAACTGCCACTGCAACGGCGGGGTCTTCAACCTCGGGCACCGGCATCCGGGCGTCGTCGCGGCGGTGCAGGCGGCGCTCGACGAGATCGACATCGGCAACCACCACCTGATGTCGCCCTGGCGCGGCGCGCTCGCCGAGCGCCTCGTCGCCACGACCGGCGGCCGGCTGCCCGGCGTCGTGCTCGGCGTCTCGGGGAGCGAGGTGGTGGACGTCGCCGTGAAGCTCGCGCGCGGGACGACGGGGCGCGAGGAGATCGTGTCCGCGGCCGGCGGCTACCACGGCGTCACCGGCTACGCGATGGCGGCCGGCGACCCGCAGTACCGCGAGCCGTTCGGCGCGGGCGCCGCCGGCTTTCGCCAGGTGCCGTGGAACGACCTGGCGGCGATGGACGCGGCGATCGGGCCCGGCACCGCGGCCGTGCTGCTCGAGGCGATCCCCGCGACCCTGGGGTTCCCGCCCCCGGAGCCGGGCTATCTGGCGGCGGTCGCCGCCCTCGCCCGCGAGCGCGGCGCCCTGGTCGTCATCGACGAGGTGCAGACCGGGCTCGGGCGCACCGGCACCATGTGGTTCCACGAGCGGGAGGACGTCGAGCCCGACGCGATCGTCGTCGGCAAGGGCCTCTCCGGCGGCGTCTACCCGATCGCGGCGCTGCTCACGAGCGCGGCGATGCACGAGGTGATCGACACCCACCCGTTCGCCCACAGCGCCACGTTCGGCGGCGCGGAGCCCGGCTGCGTCGCGGCGCTCGCGGTCCTGGACGTCGTCGAGGCCCCGGGATTCCTCGAGCGCGTGCGGGCCCTCGGCGAGCGCTTCGAGAACGGTCTCGCCGGCCTGCCGTTCGAGCTGCGGCGCCGCGGCATGACGATGGCGCTCGCGTTCCCGCAGGACGGCGGCGGCCTCGCCGCGGCGCGCGCGCTGATCGACGCGGGCGTGTTCGCCGTCTGGGCGAACAACGACCCGCGCGTCGTGCAGTTCAAGCCCCCGCTCGTGCTCGACGACGCGGACGCCGACGAGATCATCGCGATCGTGCGCCGCGTCTTCGGCGCATGACCGGCGCCGGACCCTCGGCGAGCGACCTCGCCGAGGTCGAGCGCCTCGTGCGCGCGGCGCTCGGCGGCGGCGAGGAGTCCGGGCTGCGCATGCTCGCCTGGGGCGAGATCGGGCCCGTCCTCGGCTGGCCGGCGGACGCGCCGGCCTACGCGCTGAAGCGCCTGCCGCCGTTCGGGAGCCGCGCCGGCGCCGACGCGTTCGCGGCCACCCTCGCGGACTACATCGCGGCGCTCGCGGGGCGCGGGCTCGCGTGCGTCGCCAGTGACGTGCGCGTGATCGACGACGCGCACGGCGTCATCGGCTGGCTCGTCCAGCCCCTGCTGCCGGCGGGCAGCCTGGCTCCGGAGCTCCTGCGCGGCGCCGACCCCGCGGCGGGCCATCCGGCCCTCGACGCCGTCCTGGACGTCGACCTTGCGATCCCCGGGCCGCTGCTGGCGCTGGACGGGCAGCTCTCGAACTTCGCCTGGGACGGTGAGCGGCTGCTGTACCTCGACGTCACGACCCCGCTGCTGTTCGACGACCGCGGCCAGCTGCGGCTGGACATGGACCTGCTGCTCGCCTCGCTTCCCGCCGCGCTGCGCCCCGCGGTCCGCCGCTGGGTCGTCCCCGATCTGCTGCACCGCTATCGCGACCCGCGCTCGGTCGTCCTGGACCTGCTCGGCAACCTCCTCAAGGAGCGCCTGGACCCCTGGGTCCCGGTGACGCTCGCGCGCGTCGGCGGGCGGCTGCCCGAGCCGATCAGCGAGACGGAGGTGCGGCGCGCGTACCGGTCCGACGCGCTGCTCTGGGAGGTGCTGCTGCGCCTGCGGCGGCCCGACCGCTCCTGGCAGCGGCACGTGCGCCGGCGCGCCTACCCGTTCCTGCTGCCGGGCCGGATCGAGCGCTGACCCGCCGCAGGGCATACTGCCGCCGATGACCACCGGCGCCGACCCCGTCACCCGCCTCACGGGCGTCTACCACGCCGACGGCTCGCTCCTCGGGGAGCTGCGGTACGTCGCCGGGACGCTCGTCGGCCGCGCACACTGCTCGCTCTGCGACATCACGCACGGGCGCGTGCGCGAGAAGGCGCGGTGGCGCGCCGAGCGCGAGCGGCTCCCCGTCCCGTTCACCGCCGTGCACCTCGACGAGCGCAGCCCCGCGGAGGCCGCCGCGAGCGACGGGCGCACGCCCTGCGTGCTCGCCCACACCGACGCCGGGATCGAGCTGCTGCTCGGCCCCGCCGAGCTGTCGGCCTGTGACAAGGACCCGGCGACGCTCGTCGCCGCGATCGAGACCGCGCTCGCGGCCCGCGATTCCGACCGGGGGCCCGCCTAGCGTCACCTCGTCCCCAACCCCAGGAGGTGGTCGTCGATGACGAAGAACGACCTGGCGAAGACGGTGGCAGGCAGGACCGGCATGTCGCAGACTGCGGCGTCGGAGGCCCTCGGCGCGGTGCTGGAGAGCATCGAGGCGGAGCTGGCATCCGGCGGCGAGGTGGCGATCACCGGCTTCGGCCGGTTCTCGGTCGCGGAGCGCAGCGCACGGCAGGGGGTGAACCCGGCGACCGGCGAGCGGATCTCGATCCCCGCGACGACGGCCCCGAAGTTCACGGCCGGCGCGAAGCTGAAGAGCGCCGTCAGGAGCTGACGGCGACCGGTCCGCCCCGGAGCCGCCGGCGGGCTTCGGGGCGATCGCGTCCGCCTCAGGGGTGGACGGCGTCCCGGGCGGCGCGCGCCGCCGCCGCCACCGGTCCCTCGAACGGGTCGCCGTGTCCGGTCAGCACGAGGTCCGCGTCGAGCTCCGCGAGCCGGTCGAGCGACGCGCCGGCCGCGCCGGAGTCCCAGGTCGCGCCGCGCGCGATGAGCCGCGGCCCGGCGACGCCGGTGTACGGGTCGAACGTCACGAGCGCGTCGCCGGCGACGACGGCGCGCTGCGCGGGGAGCAGGTACGCGGTGTGGCCCGGGGTGTGGCCCGGCGTGGCGACGGCGACCGGCGCACCGGGAAGGGCGCCGAGGGTCTCGCCGTCGGCGACCGGGGTCCAGGCGCGGATCCGCGTCGGCCGGAACGCGCCTCCGCGCCGCATCGCGTTCGCCGCCGCGCGGGCGCTCGCGTTGCGCATGTAGAGGACCGGCGGGCGCTCGCTGCGCATGCCGGCGAGCGGGTGGCGCAGGAGGCGGTCCTCACCCGCGGGCGCGAGCACCGGCACGCCGAACGTCGTGCGGACCTGCTCGGCGAACCCGACGTGGTCGGCGTGCCCGTGCGTGATCAGGACGCCGCGGACCTCGCGCGGCGAGCGCCCGATGGCGACGAGCGCGTCGAGCAGGCGGTCCCAGTCGCGCGGCAGGCCCGCGTCGAGGATCAGGACGCCGCGCTCATCGGCGACGAGGTACCAGTTGACGACGCCGGGGAGCATCCACAGGCCGGCGGCCAGCTCACGCACGTCGGTGGGGGCGGCGATCATCCTGGGATCATGGCGGACCGCCCCGAACGCGGCCGGACCGCCATGACCCCGCGCCTCATCACCATCCCGATCAGCCACTACTGCGAGAAGGCGCGCTGGGCGCTGGACCGCGCCGGCATCGCCCATCGCGAGGAGCCGCACGTGCAGTTCGTGCACATCGCGGCGGCGCTGCGCGCGGGCGGCGGGCGCACCGTCCCCGTGCTCGTGCCCGGGGACGGGCCGGTCCTGCGGCAGTCCTGGGAGATCCTGCGCTGGGCCGACGCGCGGACCCCGGCCGACCGGCGGCTCCACCCGACCGGGGCCGAGGGCGTGCGAGCGGCGGAGCTGGAGGCCCGGTTCGACGCGGGCCTGGGACCCGACGGGCGCCTGTGGATGTACCACGGGACGCTGCCCGTGGTGCGCGACATGGCGCCTTGGGCGCTTGCCGGGACGCCGCGCTCCGAGCGCCGGGCGTTCGCCGTCGCGGGCGGCGCGCTCGACCCGCTGATCCGGCGCTACCTCGGCGTCGACGACGCCCGCGCCGCCGCCGCGCTCGCCCGCGTGGACGCGGTCTTCGACGAGGTCGCCGGCATGCTCTCCGACGGGCGGCCGTTCCTCACCGGCGAGCGGTTCACCGCCGCCGACCTCGCGTTCGGCGCGCTGAGCAGCGCGGTGCTGATGCCGGAGGAGTACGGCTCGCCGCTGCCGCCGCTCGACGCGCTGCCGCCCGCGGTCGCCGCGCAGTCGCGCCGCCTGCGCGGGCATCCGGCCGGGCGCTTCGCCGCGCGCCTGTACGCCGAGGAGCGCCGCGGCACCGCTCCGCGCTGACCGCGATCGCGCCGGTCAGGCGGGCGCGGCCTGCTCGGCGGCGGCCTGCTCGCCGCCGTCGCCGAGGCCGAGGTCCTTGACGATCTGCACCGCCGCGGACACGAGTGGCGCCGACAGGATCAGGCCGACCATCCCGAACAGGCAGCCGCCGCCGATCGTCGCGATCAGGACGACGAGCGGGTTGAGGCTGAGCGTCGCGCCGAACGCGATCGGCTGCACGATCTGCTGGAGGATCCCGTTCGCGAGCAGCGCCATGACGGCCATGACGACCGCATCGCTCGTGCCGCCGCCGGCGAGCGCGAGCCCGACCGCGAACGCCCCCGCGACCCAGGCGCCGACGAAGGGCACGTACGCGCCGATGAACGTCACCACGGCGATGGTGCCGGCGAGCGGGACGCCGATCAGCAGCGCCGTTCCGCCGATCATGACGGCGTTGAACAGGGCGACGATCGTGACGCCGAGGAAGTACTGGCGCAGCGCGCGGATCGTGTTGCCGGTGACGATGAGGCCCACGGACTGCGGCACGCCCATGTTGCGGCTGACCCAGCGCCGCATGTCGGGTCCGTCCTTGAGGACGAAGAAGAGCGTGAAGACGGCGAAGGTGAGGAGCATCACGACCGACGAGAGCTCCTTGATCCCGGTCGTGACGCCGCCGATCAGCGCGCCCCCGATCTGCGGGACGGCCTGCTGGAGCTCCGCCTTGACCGTGCCGTCCTTGATCCCCAGGCCCTGCAGCCAGTCGTCGATCTCGTCGAGCGCCTGCGTCAAGGCGCTGCTGATGCTCGACGCCTGGGTGGCCAGCCCGCCGAGCGTCATCAACAGCACGCCGACCCCCGCCGCGACGATCAGCAGCATCACGAGCGCCGCCCCCAGGCCGCGTGGCACGCCGCGGCGGTGGAGCATCCCGACGAGCGGACCCGCCACCGCCCCGACCACGACCCCGATGATCACGGGGATCGTGATCGTCGCCGTCAGGTCGATCAGCCAGACGACGCCGACGACGACGGCCACGGCTCCGACGAGCAGCCACGACATGACCCCCAGGTCGCGCAGCCAGGCGGGTGCGGCGAACAGCCCCGAGAGCTCCTCGGGACGCACCCGCGGCGTGCCGCCGCCGGCCTCCTGCGCCGCCGCGGGCGGGGTCCGTCGCATGGGCATGGCGGAAACGTACGCGACGGTCCGAACGGATCAGCGCCGCCGGGCGCGCTTCCGGCGCCGTCCGGCGGCGCCCGCCCACCACTCGGCCGATCGTCCAGGCCGCTCAACCCGGTGGGCGCGTGCGCCGAAAGGTAGTTCCATGACGCCCAACAGCATGAACCGCCCGCTCACCGGCGCCGACAGCGCCTCGGACGAGGGCTTCGCCCGCCGCCGCATGAACGACGTGGCCGGCCTGGCCGCCATCGTCTCCACGATCTTCATCGTCGCGCTCGTGACCGGCGTCGACACGCCCCTGTTCGCGATCGTGATGTTCGGCGCGCTCGGCGCGCTCGTGTACGGCGAGCAGCGCCTGC
>DAIPYF010000157.1:0-6635 GCA_036782855.1 Solirubrobacteraceae bacterium | reverse complement strand
GGTGAGCGCTGGCCACCCATCGACCAGCGTCAGGACGCGCTCGTCGAGGCGCTCGGGGTGATCAGGCAGCTGTGGACGGGTGAGACCGTCGACCATCACGGCCGCTGGTTCCCCGTCGAGAACGCCAAGCTGTTCTCCGCGTCGCCGCACCCGATCGTCGGTGCCGACGAACTGCGGGTCGTGATGGATGCGCGCGGCGGGCGCCCGATCGTGCTGATCGACATCGCCGTCCCGCGCGACTTCGAGCACGAGTGCGCCGAGATCGACGGCGTGACGCTCTACGACATGGACGACCTGCAGGCCGTCGGCGCCCGGAACCTCGGGGTCCGCGAGGGCGAGCGGGATCGCGCGGAGGCGCTCGTGGAGGAGGAGATCGACCGCTTCTCGACGTGGATGGCGCAGCAGACCGCGACGCCCACGATCACCGCGTTGCGCGAGCACGGCGGCGCCATCGTCGACCAGGTGCTCGCGGAGAACGCCGGGCGCTGGGAGACCGCGTCCGCACGCGACGTCGCCCGCGTGGAGGCCGTCGCGCGGTCCGTCATGCAGCGCCTGCTGCACGAGCCGACGATCCGCATGAAGGCCCTCGAGAGCGGCGGCGGGCATGGCCGCCTCGCGGTGCTCCGCGAGCTGTTCGGGCTCGACGAGGTGCCAGAGGAGGCCGCCGGCAGCGCGGCGTCGGCCGCCGACGTCGCGACCGGCGGCGAGCCCGCGCAGGTGCGCGAGCTGCGTCGCCGGCCCTCGTGAGGCCATGAGGATCGGCACGCGAGGCAGCGCGCTCGCGCTCGCGCAGGCCGGCGCCGTCTCGAACGGCCTCGGCCCCGGACACGAGCTGGTCCTGATCACGACGAGCGGGGACCGGGACCGCGCGGCGCTCGACAAGGAGCGCTGGGTCCGCGAGCTCGACGAGGCCCTGCTGCGCGGCGACGTGGACCTCGCCGTGCATTCCGCCAAGGACGTTCCGGCGGACCTGCCCGCCGGCATCGTGATCGCGGCCGTCCCGATCCGCGCCCCGGCGGTGGACGCCCTGTGCGGCGCCGCGTCACTCGACGCGCTCCCCGCCGGGGCCCGCGTCGGCACGGCGTCGCTGCGCCGCGAGGCGCAGCTGCGGGCGCTGCGGGACGATCTGGTGGTGACGGAGCTGCGCGGCAACGTGGGCACGCGACTGCAGCGCCTGCACGCGGGCGACTACGACGCGATCGTGCTCGCGCTCGCCGGGCTCGAGCGTCTGGCCCGGGACGAGGAGGCGACGGGGACGTTGCCCGAGATGGTGCCGTGCGCCGGTCAGGGCGCGCTGCTGCTCGCCGCGCGCGCGGACGACGAGGCGACGCTGACGGCGGCCCGCCACCTCGACGACCCGGCGACCCACGCGTGCCTGCGCGCCGAGCGCGAGGTCGTCCGCGGGCTGGACGCCGACTGCCACACCCCGATGGGCGCGCACGCGACGCTCGACGAGGCGGGCACGATGACGCTCACGGCGTTCGTCGGGCGACCGGACGGCGGCGCCTGGCTGCGCGACACGCTCACCGTCGCGGGCGGCGGCGCGGCGCCCGAGGCACTCGGCGCCCAGGTCGCCGCGCGCCTCGTCGCCGCGGGCGCCCAGGAGGTGCTCGGCCGGTGAGCGCCGCCGTCCCCGGGACCGTCTACCTCGTCGGCGCGGGTCCGGGCGACCCCGGCCTGCTGACCGCGCGTGCGCTCGAGCTGCTGGCCTCCGCCGACGTGATCCTGCACGACAAGCTCATCCCGATCGAGGCACTGGCCGCCGCGCGCCCGGGGGCGGAGGTCATCGACGTCGGGAAGATCGGCGGCGGCGAGCAGGTGCCACAGGACGTGACCGAGGACCTGCTCACCGAGCGCGCCCGCGCGGGCCGCAGCGTCGTGCGGCTCAAGGGCGGCGACCCGTTCGTGTTCGGCCGCGGCGGCGAGGAGGCCCAGCGCTGCGTCGCCGAGGGCATCCCGTTCGAGGTCGTGCCCGGCGTGACGGCGGGCATCGCCGCGAGTGCCTACGCGGGCATTCCCGTCACCCAGCGGCGCGTGTCGGCGGCGGTCGCGTTCGTCACCGGCCACGAGGATCCGCAGAAGCCCGAGACCCAGATCGACTGGCCGGCGCTCGCCGCGTTCCCGGGAACGCTCGTCTTCTACATGGGCGTGCGCCAGCTCGGCCGGATCGCCGAGCAGCTGATCGCGGGGGGTCGCCCCGCCGACCAGCCGGTCGCCGTCGTCCAGCGCGGGACGTTCCCCGACCAGCGCGAGGTCCACGGCACCCTTGCGACGATCGCGCAGATCGCCGCCGAGGGCGGCGTCCGCGCCCCGGCGATCACGGTCGTCGGCGACGTCGCCGCGCTCGGAGCGGAGCTCGCCTGGCGCGACGCCGCCCGCCCCCTCGCGGGGATCAGCGTCGCCGTCACCCGCGCGCGGGCCCAGGCCAGCGAGCTGGCCGGCCGGCTGCGCGGCCTCGGGGCGAGCGTCGTCGAGGCGCCCGCGATCCGGATCGAGCCGCTCGAGGTGGCCGTCCCGCCGCTCGACACGTTCGACCTCGTCTGCGTCACGAGCCCCAACGGCGCCGAGCAGCTCCTGTCCCGCGTCCGCGACGCCCGCGCGCTCGCCGGCCCGACGATCGCGGCGATCGGCCCGGGCACCGCCCGCGCGCTGCGGGCGCACGGCGTCGAGGCGGACATCGTCCCGGAGCGTTCCATCGCCGAGTCGCTCATCGAGGCGCTCCGCGATGTCCCGGTGAAGCGCGCGCTGATCGCCCGCGCCCAGGACGCGCGCGACGTCCTGCCGGACGCACTGCTCGAGCGCGGCGCGGACGTCACGGTGCTGGCGCTGTACCGCACGATCGCCGAGCCGCTCGCGCCGGACGCGCGCGACGCCGCCCTGGGGGCCGACTACGCGACCTTCACGAGCGCCTCGTCGGCGCGCTTCTTCCACGCGGCCGCGGGCACGCTCGCCGGTCCCCGGATCGTCTCGATCGGCCCGATCACGAGCGACGCGCTGCGTGAGCTGGGAACGGCGCCGGACGTCGAGGCCGCCGTTCACACGCCCGACGGCCTGCTCGACGCGCTCCTCGCGGACGTGGCCGCGCGCCGCTGACCGGCGCCCATCGACCACCAACGTCCCGCGCTGAACCCCATACGGGGTCTTGAGGGACGTTCGATGGCGGGGCGGCGTCCCGCGGCGGTAGTGTCGGCGCATGCGGATCCTCATCATCGGCGCGGGCGGCGTGGGCGTCGCCGCGGCAGCCATCGCGCGCCGGCGCGACTTCTTCGACAAGCTCGTCCTCGCGGACGTCGACCACGATCGCGCGCAGGGAGCGGTCGACCGCCTCGGTGACCCGCGCTACGCGGCGACCGCGATCGACGCGACGAACCCGCAGGCGATCGTGGACCTCGCGCGCATCGAGGAGGCCGACGTCATCCTCAACGCGTGCGACCCGCGCCTGAACCCGCCCATCTTCCAGGCGGCGTTCGAGGCGGGCTGCACGTACATCGACATGGCGGCGACGCTGTCCTCGCCGCACCCCGAGAAGCCGCACGAGCTCACCGGGGTCAAGCTCGGCGACGCGCAGTTCGAGAAGGCCGGCGACTGGGAGGCGAAGGGACAGCTCGCGCTGCTGGGCCTCGGCGTCGAGCCGGGCTTCTCCGACCTGGCGGCCCGCTACGCGGCCGACCACCTGTTCTCCGAGATCGACGAGGCCGGCGTGCGCGACGGTGCGAACCTCGTGATCGAGGGCTACGACTTCGCCCCCACGTTCTCGATCTGGACGACGATCGAGGAGTGCCTGAACCCGCCGGTGATCTGGGAGAAGGACCGCGGCTGGTTCACGACGCCGCCGTTCTCCGAGCCCGAGGTCTTCGAGTTCCCCGAGGGCATCGGGCCCGTCGAGTGCGTGAACGTCGAGCACGAGGAGGTGCTGCTCATCCCGCGCTGGGTGGACTGCCGCCGGTGCACGTTCAAGTACGGCCTCGGCGACGAGTTCATCGAGGTCCTGAAGACGCTGCACCTGCTCGGACTCGACCGCACCGAGCCGATCGACGTGCGCGGGCAGAAGGTGAGCCCCCGCGACGTCGTCGCCGCCGCGCTGCCGAACCCCGCCGAGCTCGGCGACCGCATGAGCGGCAAGACCTGCGCGGGCACGCTCGTGACCGGCACGGGCAAGGACGGCCGGGCGAAGGCGACCTACATCTACCACGTGTCCGACAACGCGCACACGATGGAGCTCGACGGATCGCAGGCGGTCGTCTGGCAGACCGCGATCAACCCGGTCATCGGCATGGAGCTGCTCGCGACCGGGGTCTGGTCGGGCGCCGGAGTGCTCGGTCCGGCCGCGTTCGACGCCGTCCCGTTCTTCGACAAGCTCGCCGAGTACGGCTCGCCCCACGGCGTCAGCGAGCGTGACCCGCAGAACCCCCAGCGTCCGCTGGCCGGGTGACGCGGCCGATCACGTTCCTGTCGGACTACGGGCTCGCCGACGACTTCGTCGGCGTGTGCCACGGCGTGATCGCGCGGCTCGCCCCGCAGGCGCGGGTGATCGACGTGACCCACGGCGTCGCGCGGCACGACGTGCGGTCGGGTGCGATCGTGCTGCGACGGGCCCTCCCCTACTGCCCGCCCGGCATCCACCTGGCGGTCGTGGACCCGGAGGTCGGCGGGGAGCGCCTGGCGGTCGCGGTGCGCGTCGCCGAGCAGGACCGCGTGCTCGTCGGGCCGGACAACGGGCTCCTGTCCCTCGCCGTCGCGCGCTTCGGCGGGGCGGTCGAGGCGGTCGACGTCGGCCTCTCGCGCCACCGCCTGGAGCCCGCGTCCGCCACGTTCCACGGCCGCGACATCTTCGCTCCCGTCGCCGCCGCGCTCTCCGCGGGCGCGCCGCTCGCTGCGGCGGGCGAACCCGTCGACCCGGACGACCTCGTCACCCTCCACATGCCGCTGGCGCGCGCCGAGGCGGACGAGATCGTGGCGCACGCCGTCAGCGTCGACCGCTTCGGGAACGTCATGCTCGACGTCGAGCATGAGGAGCTCGCCGCGTTCGGGCTGCGACTCGGCCGCCCGATGACGGTGAACGGCGCGCGCTGCGTCTACGCCAAGACCTTCGCCGAGGTGCAGCCCGGCGAGCCGCTCGTCTACGAGGACGCCTACCGGACCCTCGCCCTCGCCGTGAACCGCGGCTCGGCCGCCGAACTGCTCGACCTCGCGATCGACGACGAGGTCCGGATCCGTCCGGCCCCTTGAGCGCGCTCGGGACGCCGCACCTGCACCTGCGCGTGACCGCGTCCACGAGCGACCGCGCGCGGGGACTCGCGCAGGCGGGCGCGCCCCACGGAACGCTCGTGACGGCCGGCGCGCAGTCGGCCGGCCGCGGGCGTCAGGGCCGGACCTGGTCGGCACCGGCGGGCACCGCCCTGCTCATGAGCCTCGTGCTCCGCGACCCGCCCGACCTGCTGCCGCTCGCCGCCGGTCTCGCGGTCGCGCGCGTGTGCGGCGAAGGCGCACGGATCAAGTGGCCGAACGACGTGCTCCTCGATGACCGCAAGGTCGCCGGCATCCTCGCGGAGGGGCGCCCTCAGGATGGCTGGGCCGTCCTGGGGATCGGGCTGAACGTCGCGCTCCGCGTCGAGGACCTGCCGGAGGAGCTGCACACGACGGCGGCCACCCTCGGGCTCGGCGCCTCCGACATCCCGCTCGTGCGGGGCCGGCTGCTGAGCGAGCTCGAGGCCGCGCTCGCGCTCGACGACGCGGCGATCCTGACCGCCTACCGCGCGGCCGACGCGCTGCGCGGACGCGCCATCACGTGGTCCGGCGGCACAGGCGTCGCGGCGGGGATCGACGGGGACGGGCGGCTGATCGTCGCGCTCCCGGGCGGCGGCCGGACCGAACTGCAGGCCGGCGAGGTGCACCTGGGGCTCTCGCCCGGGGCAGGCTGACTCAGGCCGCCGCGGCCTCGTCGCCGCCGCCGGCCGTCTTGACGGCCGTGACCTGGCCCTTCTGCCCGGGCCCGTTGCCGTTGTCCGTCCCGCCGCGCTTCTTGCGGCGGCGACCGCGGCGGCCCTTGCCCTTCGGGAAGTTGCGCAGCAGCTCGCGCGAAAGGGCGCCCGGCTTGCGGGAGAGGCGGGGGGGCGCGCCGCGCAGCACCTCCTCGGCCTCGGGCGTGTGCGCGACGGCGGCCGCGAGGACCGCCGCCTGCAGCCGTCGATCCTGGTTGCGCGTCGCCTGGACGAGCCGGCGCGCGTTGCGCGCGTGGGCGTGCCCCGACGAGTTCACGAGCAGGCCGAGCAGCCGCTTGGTCTCCGGCCAGCGCTGCACCGCGTACTCCTCGTGCACCTCGCGCGTGTACTCCGCCAGGCGCCAGATCCACGCGTTCGCCTGGTCGCGGCGGCCGATCCGCTTCTCGGCGAGCGCCAGCAGCAGGACCTTCGTCCCCTCGCGGCGCTCCTCGCGCGACCACGTGCCGACAAGATCGCACGCCAGGTCGAACGCCTCGGGGTCCTTCAGCGCGGCGATCTCCTGCAGCGCGCGGATCCGCAGCTGCGAGTTCTTGTTGCGCTCGACCGCGGTGAGCAGGAAGCGGCGCTTCAGCTCGCCGGTGCGGTCGAAGTGGAGCATCGCGCGGGCGCGGCGCCAGCCGCTCGGCTGCACGC
>DAIPYF010000156.1:0-6666 GCA_036782855.1 Solirubrobacteraceae bacterium | reverse complement strand
GCAAGATCGTCAACGTCTCGTCGGTCTCCGGCACGATGGGCAACGCCGGCCAGGCCAACTACGCCGCCGGCAAGTCCGCCGTCGTCGGCCTGACGAAGACGCTCGCGAAGGAGTGGGGTCAGTTCAAGATCAACTGCAACGCGGTCGCCTTCGGCTACATCGAGACCCGGCTGACGGCCTCCAAGGACGAGGCGAACGTGATGGAGATCGACGGCGAGAAGGTGCAGCTCGGCATCCCGGACCAGCTCCGCGGCATGGCCGCCATGCTGATCCCGCTCGGGCGGCCCGGGACCCCGGAGGAGGCCGCCGGCGGCGTGTTCTTCCTCTGCTCGCCGTGGTCGAACTACGTGCACGGCCAGACGCTGAACATCACCGGCGGCCAGTTCACGGGGATGACCACCTAGCGCGATGGCCGAGACGACCATCACCGCTGTCGCGGAGCGGGATCTGGACGATCTGCTGCCGCTCCTGCGCGGGTACTGCGACTTCTACGAGGTCGACCCGCCCGATGCGCAGCTGCTGGCGCTGTGCCGCGCCCTGATCGCCGACCCCGAGCGCGAGGGCGTGCAGCTCATCGCGCGCGAGCCCGGGGGCCGCGCGGTCGGGTTCGCCACGGTCTTCTGGACCTGGCAGACGCTCGACGCCGGGCGCATCGGGGTGATGAACGACCTGTTCGTCCACCCCGACGCGCGCGGCACCGGGCTCGCGACCGCGCTCATCGAGGCGTGCGCCGAGCGCACGCGCGCCCACGGCGGGAAGGTGCTCGCCTGGGAGACGGCGCTCGACAACGCTCGCGCGCAGACGGTGTACGCGCGCGTCGGCGCCACGCCGAGTCGCTGGCTGACCTACGAGCTCGCGCTGGAGTAGCGCGGGCGCCGTCGTGCGGCCAGGCGTCCAGCGCAACTTCGCACGCCGGGATGGTTCACTGAAGGTGACGTGTCGCCTCGTCTCCCCCTCCAGCTGCGCGCCCTCGCCGGCGCCCTGACGCTTCTGCTCGCCCTTCCGGCGGCGGCGTCCGCGCGTGCCGTGCTCGTCGCGGGCGGCACGCCGGGCCTCGTGAGCGTCGACCAGAGCACCGGGCGGGTCGCCGCGCCGCTCGGGCTCGGCGGGCCCGCCGTCGCGGTCACCACGAGCAGCGACGGGGCACGCGCGTACGTCGCGGCCGGGCGCAGGGTCGCGACCGTCGGCATCGCCGACCGCAGGACCGAGGGATTCACGACGCTGCGCGCCGGGATCATGAGCCTCGCCACGAGCCCGAACGGCTCGCGCCTCCTCGCCGGGCGCCGGGGTGCCATCGATGTCCTGGCGACCGCCTCGCTCCCCGCCCCGATCGCGACCATCGCCCTCGGATCGACGGCCCGTCCGCGGGCGGTCGCGATCGCGCCCGACGGCCTCCGTGCCCTCGCGCTGCTCGACACGCGCCACATCGCGATCCTCGACCTCACAACCCTCAGGGTGCGCCGTCGCGTCCCGCTCACGAACGCATCGGCGGTGGCCTTCACACCCACCGGCGGAGCCTTCGCCCTCCAGCGCACCCGCGCGGGTGGCCGCCTTGTGCGCATCAACCTGGTGTCAGGGCGCCGGGACCGTGCGATCCCGCTCGGGCCCGGCATCGGCGGCGGGCTGGCGTTCACGCCCAACGGGCGCACGGCGATCGCGGGATCGGGCGACGGGCGCGCCGTCGCCGCGATCGCCGACCTGGCCTCCGGGCGCCTCGTCACGCGCGTACGCGTCGGCGCCGGCCCCGGGTTCCCCGCGGCGTCGAGCGACGGGACCCGGCTGTTCGTCGCCGACCGCGGCGGACGCTCGCTGTCCGTCCTGAGCGCCATCACCTTCAGGCGCCTGCGGTCGGTCGCGCTGCCCGCCGGCGTACGCGCGTCGGGCGCCGCCGGCCAGGGCGGCCTCGCCGTCCAGCGCGGCACCGACGGCGCCGACGTCCTGATCGGCACGCGCGGGCCGGACCTGCTCGACGGCCTCGCGGGCAACGACCGCCTCAGCGGCAACCGCGCCAACGACCAGCTGTTCGGCGGGCCCGGCGACGACGAGCTCAACGGGGGCACCGAGAACGACGTGCTCGACGGCGGTGACGGCGCCGACCGGCTCTTCGGCACGCAGGGCGACGACCAGCTCGACGGCGGCGGCGGGAACGACGCGCTCTTCGGCGGCACCGGCAACGACCGGCTCGACGGCGCCGCCGACGCCGACTACCTCGATGGCGGGGACGGCGACGACAGCATCCTCGGCGGTGCGGGCGACGACCGGATCATCGAGTCCGGCCTCGGCAACGACAAGCTGCTCGACGGCGGCGCCGGCAACGACCTCATCGACGGCGGCCGCGGCGGCGACCGCATCACCGGCGACGACGGCAACGACACACTGCTCGGCCGCTCCGGGGCGGAGACGATCGACGCCGGGGAGGGTGACGACGTGATCGACGGCGGCACGGCCGGCGACCTGATCTTCGGTCGTGACGGCAACGACTCGATCCGCGGCGACGCCGGTTCGGACAGGATCTACGGGTCCTACGGCGAGGACACGGTCGACGGCGGGTCGGGCAACGACACGATCAGCGGGTCGTACGGCGCGGACGAGATCGTCGGCGGCCCCGGAACCGACCGGATCGACGCGGGGACGGCGAACGACGTGGTCCGCGTCGCCGACGAGTTCCAGGACACGGTCAACTGCGGGTCGGGTACAGACACCGTGTACGTCGAGGACACCGCACCGACGCGCGACGTCCTCACGAGCTGCGAGAACGTCATCCCGGTGCCCCCCGAGCCGTCGACCGACGCGCCCCCCACCACGAACGTCATCGCGGGGACGCCCGGCAACAACCTCCTCTACGGCACCGAGGGCGGCGACTCGATCTTCGGCGCCGACGGCAACGACGAGCTCTTCGGCCAGGGCGGCGACGACTACGTCGACGGCGAGAACGACAACGACACGCTCCACGGCGGGCCCGGGCGCGACGAGGTGCACGGCCGCGGCGGCGACGACCTGGTCCTGGGCAACGAGGACGACGACCGCGTGTTCGGCGAGCGCGGTGAGGACACGCTCGACGGCGGGCCCGGGAACGACACGCTGTTCGCCGGCCTCGACAACGACACGGTCCAGGGCGGCGACGGCGACGACACGATCCAGGTCGTCGCGGGCGGCTTCGACCGCGTCGCCTGCGGGCCCGGGAACGACACGGTCTATGCCGACGCCACGGACGAGATCGCGGCGGACTGCGAGACGGTCAAGCGCTGATCAGCGCGGCGCCTCGAGCGAGGCGTGCAGGCGCTTGATCTCGGTGAAGATCTCGTCGGCGACGACCTGCTGCTGCGCGCGGGTGGGGTGCTCCACCTGCTCCCAGCGCATCGGCTCGCCGTAGCGGACCGTGACGCGCGGGAGGCGCAGCCGCCGCCAGTTGCGCGCGTGCTGCGACCCCGCGATGCCCACGGGCACGACCGTCGCGCCGGTCTCCAGCGCGATCCGCCCGATGCCCGGCTTGGCGCGCTCGGCGAGCTTCCCGCTGCGTGAGCGCCCGCCCTCGCAGTAGACGCAGACCGTGCCGTCGCGGGCGGCGATCGCGCGCACGATGTCGAACACGCGCTCGTCGCGGTGCCCGCGGCGGACGGGGAAGACGCCCCCGTGGGTGTAGACGAAGCACATCGGGCCGCCGTCGAAGAGCTGCGACTTGGCCATGAACTGCACCTTGCGGCGCGTCGCCTGGCCCATGAAGAAGTGGTCGAGGTTCGAGAAGTGGTTCGGGGCGAAGATCAGCGGGCCGCTCGTCGGGACGTTCGCGCTGTCGAGCGTCCGCGTGCGGTAGCCGATCCACGCCAGCAGCGAGGTCAGGACGCGGACGATCTCGTAGATCCACCGGTCCGGCGGCTTGTTGAGCGCCCGCTGGTAGTAGGGCTCCAGGGCCTCGGCCGGCCGGTCGTCCTCGTAGACCTGCTCCTTCATCGGCCCCAGCTCGGGCGGCGAGTCCCCCCGCTGGCCGCTCACGGCTCGACCCACCCGCGGGAGCGCTCCAGCGCCCGCGACCAGCCGTGCAGCAGGGCTGCGCGCTCGTCCTCCCCCATGCGCGGCTCGTAGCGCGCGTCCTCGCGCCACAGGTCCGTCACGTGCGCCTGCGGGAAGATGCCGGCGCCGACGCCCGCCATGAGCGCGGCCCCGAGCGCGGTCGTCTCGGCGACCTCGGGCACGACCACCGGGACGCCCAGCACATCGGCCTGGAACTGCATGAGCCAGGCGTTCGCCGTGGCACCGCCGTCCGCCTTCAGCTCGCTGACGGGATCGCCGGTCGCGGCCTCGACGGCGCGCACGGCGTCGACCGTCTGGTAGGCGATCGCCTCCAGCGCGGCGCGCGCCAGGTGCGCGCGCCCGGTCCCCCGGGTGAGCCCGACGATGACGCCGCGGGCGTAGGGATCCCAGTGCGGCGAGCCCAGACCGGTGAGGGCCGGGACGAAGTACACGCCGTCGTTCCCCTCCACGGAGGCGGCGAGGGTCGCGGACTCGTGCGCGTCCGCGATGACGCCGAGCCCGTCCCGCAGCCACTGGATCGCGGCGCCGGTGACGAAGATCGCCGCCTCCAGGGCGAAGAAGCGCCGCGCGCCGATCCCCCAGGCGACGGTGGCGAGCAGCCCGGGCGGCACCGCCGGAGCCTGGTCACCCGTGTTGACGAGGACGAACGACCCGGTGCCGTAGGTGTTCTTCCCCATCCCCGGATCCAGGCAGGCCTGTCCGTACAGCGCGGCCTGCTGGTCGCCCGCGACGCCGGAGACGGGCACCCCGTCGTGCCCCGGCAGCGCGCCGCCCGTCGTGGTGCCCAGCGTCCCCATCGAGGGCCGCACCTCCGGCAGGGAGCGCTCGGGAACGCCGAACAGCTCACAGAGCTCGTCGGCCCAGTCCCCCGTGCGCAGGTCGTAGAGCATCGTCCGCGAGGCGTTCGACGGGTCGGTCGCGTGCTCGCGCGTGAGGTTCCAGATCAGCCAGGCGTCGATCGTGCCGAAGACGGCCCGCCCGTCCTGCGCGCGCTCGGCGAGGCCGTCGACCTCGCGCAGCAGCCATTCGATCTTCGTCGCCGAGAAGTAGGGATCGAGCACGAGGCCCGTGTGGGCGCGCACCAGCGGCTCATGCCCGGCGGCGCGCAGATCCGCGCAGCGGTCGGCCGTGCGGCGGTCCTGCCACACGATCGCGCGATGGAGCGGCTCTCCGGTCGCCGGGTCCCACACGCACACCGTCTCGCGCTGGTTGGTGATGCCGATCGCACTCAGCCCGCCGTCCGGCACACCGGCGTCCGCGAGTGCCTCGAGGGCGACCGCGCGCGTCGTCTCCCAGATCTCGCGCGGGTCGTGCTCCACCCATCCCGGCCGCGGGAAATGCTGCTGCAGCTCACGATAGGCGCGCCCCACGAGCTGCGCGTCGTGGTCGAAGACCAGACAGGTGCTGCCCGTGGTGCCCTGGTCCATCGCGAGGATCGTCATCGGGGTCGCAGCCTACCCCGGCGCATCGGCTCTCGACCGTGTGGCGAAGACCCGGGGCGAAAGTTCCGACCGCATGGCGGTGTGACCCCCGTCCTCTCACCCGCATCATGCAACCCACGAGATCAAGCACGCCGACGGACCTCCTGCCCCTCACGTCTCCTCCTGTGAATGCAGTCCCGTCGGGTGCTCGGTCACGTGGCAAGGGCCGCGGCGGGGCTCGACCCTCCCCGCCGCGGCTCCCCGACAGGGGACGGGGCCGAACGACACCCGGGGCGGTGGGGGACACACCGCCCCGGGATCGGCCCTCTCAGCCGTTCCCGCCCCGGCGACGGGCGGCCCACACCGCCACGAAGGCGCGCAACTGCCGGAACCGGTGCGTGAACCCGCGCCAGGTCCGGCCGGTTGCGCGGTGCTCCAGGTCGACCTCGACCTCGACGACGCGGAACCCCGCGCGCGCCGCGTCGACCGTCATCCCGATCTCCATGCCGAAACCGGGCGCGAACGGGGTGACGAGGTCGAGCACCTCGGCGCGCAGCGCGCGCTGACCGGAGATCGGGGCCTGCAGGTCCAGCCCGGTGAGATTGCGGATCGCCCAGTGGGCGAAGCCGACGGCGATGCCGAACCCGCCCCCCACACGCCGCGCGAAGACCGCGACCGCGAGATCGGCGTCGCCGGCCTGCACGGCGTCCACGAGCGGGCGCAGACGCGCCGCGCTGCCGGCGAGGTCCGCGTCGCAGAGCAGCACGATCGCCGGTTCCGCGGCGAGTGCGTGCTCGGCCGCGAGCGTCGCGGCGCCGCCCTTGCCCGCGGACCGCTCGAGGCGCACGACGTCGGCGCCGGCGTCCCGCGCGACCTGCGCCGTCGCGTCGCGAGACCCGTCGTCGGCGACCACGACCGCGGCTCCCGGGAACGCCTCGCCGACCGCGCGCACGGTCTCGCCGATCCGATCGGCCTCGTCCCGGGCGGCGATGACGACGGCGATCGCGGAGGCGTCCATTCCGCGGACTATGGTGCCAGACCGCTGCGTTCCCCCTGCATCTGGAGGCGTTCCGTGCCGGACATCGAGGCCCACATCACGGGCACCGTGTGGAAGATCGAGTGCCAGGTCGGCGACACCATCGCCGAGGGCGACACCGTCGTCATCCTCGAGTCGATGAAGATGGAGATGCCGGTCGAGGCCGAGGACGAGGGC
>DAIPYF010000155.1:0-6686 GCA_036782855.1 Solirubrobacteraceae bacterium | reverse complement strand
CTGTCTGGCGCTCGCCGCCGGCGCGAGCGCCGCGCCGACGAACGGGCGCATCTTCTTCGATCACCTGACGATCCCCCGGCAGCTCGGGTCGATCTGCGCGGACACGAGCGGGTTCACGACGTACGGCGGGGGTCAGCAGGTCGACGTCTCGCCCGACGGGACGACCATCGCCTACCTCCAGGCCGCGACGCCGTTCGGGGTCGCCCTTCAGGATTTCGCCACCGGCGCAGTGACGCAGCTCTCCGGCGTGGCGGACACGCCGCTCGGGATCGGCGGCTCGGAGTGGCCGCAGTTCTCGCCCGACGGGACGAAGGTCGCGGTGTGGACCACGAAGACCTATCCGGGGAACGGCACGCGCTACCAGCCGCACGTGGTCGACCTGACCACCGGACAGGTGACCGCGCTGCTGTCCACGCCGACCATCGCCAAGGTCGCAGGGTTCACGTGGCCGGCGACCTGGTCGCCCGACGGCCAGTGGATCCTGTTCGGCGCGGTGGAGAACTCCACCGGACCGGTTCGCCTGTGGCGCGTGCCCGCGGCGGGCGGGACGGCGACGCGGGTCACCACCGACGACGGCGACATGGTGGTGGGGCGCTACTCGCCCGACGGGCAGAAGATCGTCGCCAACCGCTCCAACGGGACCTCGACCGGCGTCTGGCGCATGGACGCCGACGGGACGAACGGCGCCTACCTCGTCGACCCGCCGGCCTCGCCCTCCACGGGCGGGTCCGGGGATGCCGCGTGGTCACCCGACGGCACGCGCATCGTCTACAACGACAGCGCCACCGGGTTGCCGCGTCTCTGGACGATGAACGCCGACGGATCGACGAAGAGCGACACCGGGCGGGTGGGGGCGTTCCCGATGTGGTCGGCCTCGAGCTTCCCGAACACCTGCGGGCTGCCGAAGCCGCCCGGCTTCGCGGGGATGCGGATCAACGAGGTGCTCGTGAACGACGGCACCTTCCAGACGCCGCAGTACGTCGAGCTGCTGGACAGCGCGGACGAGAGCTTCCCCAACGCCGACGCCCCGTACGGCCTGACGCTCTACGACCGCACGACCGGCCAGGTCGCCGCCAGCCAGCAGTTCCCGAGCGTCCTGCTGCAGAACCGCGACAACCGCCGGCCGTTGCTGATCGCCAACGGGCGCTCGCAGGTCGAGTACGGCAACGCCGGCCAGGGAGAGTGGTTCCTCGACAACGGCCTGGTGAAGCCCGCCGGCGGGCGCCTGTGCTTCACGGCGCGGATGGGAACACCGGCCGCGGTGGACGTCGACTGCGTCGCGATCGGATGCGTCGCATCCCCGGGCGCAGCCCCGCGCGCTCCGGTGCCGCCGGCCGGCCAGTCGATCCAGCGTCAGGGACTGGGCACCGCGATCTTCCAGCTGGCGGCCCCGACCCCGAAGGCGGCGAACGTGAGCGGGACGACCGCAGCCCCGTGCCCGGGCGAGACCGGCGGTGGCGGTGGTGGCGGCGGCGGCGGCGCGACCGGCACGCCCGCCGTGGGTGGTGCGGTACCGGCTCCGGCCGGGACCGCGTCGAACGGGCCCGGCGTTGCGAGCGGCGCGGGTGGCGCGGCGGCGCAGGCCCTCCGCGCGCTCACCCGGCAGGTGCGCGCGCTGTCCGCACGCCGTCTGGTCCGGACCGGCCGCTTCGTCACCGTGCCGATCACCGTGACGTCCCGATCCACGGTGCGGGTGACGCTGAGCTCCGCCGCCGGCCCCCTCGGCTCAGGCAGGGCGACGTTCGCCGGGACCCGCCGCATCACCGTGACGCTCACGGCCGCCGGACGCCGGGCGCTGCGCCGCTCCGCCGGACCGGTGCGACTCGGTGTCCGGGTCGCGCCGACGAGCGGCGCGGCGGCCACCCGCAACGGGACGGTCAAGCTCGCACGTTGAGCGGGACCGGCGCGTCCGCGGACCGACACCGCGGCCGCGCCCGCCCGGCCGGCCGGCCGGCCCGCGAGGATCCGTCGCAGTCCCTAGTCTCGTTCGCCCTGCGTCTCGAGAGGAGTCCGGTGCTCATGCTCAGCGTCCTGGTGCTTGCCGTCGGAACCGGTGTGGTGGTCATCGTCATCGCCGCCGCGATCGTGCTCGTGGCCTTGATGGTGGCCCTGACGATGCAGGGTCGGCGGCACGAAGGCGCCGAGCGGCGCGTCGATGCCGAGCGCCATCTGGACGAAGCCGAGAGCCGCGCCGTGCGGGCTGAGCACGAGCGTGACGAGGCGCTCGAGAGCCGGGAGGGCTCGCCGCCGCCGGAGTAGAAGTCAGCCGGGGCCGGCTGGAACACCACGCCTCGCGGGCCCAGGCGGCGACCCGCTACGTCACGCCGTCGGCCGCCGCGACGTCCGCGCACGCGTTGAGGGCCGCCGCCATCGCGTCCGCCGCCTCACGCGTCGGCGCGGGTCGGCGCTCCAGTCGGCATCCGTGCTCGTCGACGATGTCGACGCTGATCCGGCGTGGGCCGCAGGCTCCGCCGAATGGCGCGCTGAGCAGCCACTGCAGAACGCGACCGGGCGTGAGTCGTCGGCGGACGACGGCTCGCGGGAACGGCTGACCGCGGACCAGGCCGTCCAGCGCGCCGCTGCGGTCCAGGCGCGCCAGGGCAGCGGCGCCGCCGATCGCGCGCGTGCCGATGACGATCTGCGGGGCCGTCGACCCTCCGGTGCGCGCGACGAGTGTCTTCCTGCCCTGCTGAAGGGACTCCACGGGGTGCTCGGAGAACGGGATGCCGTTGCGCTTCAGGCGCCGGCGGGCGTTCGAGCAGTGCACGCAGCCGGCGAGCGTGTAGACGAGCACGGGCTCGCGGCCTTCCGGCGCGGCGGGCCCGGAGTCGGTGTCGTGGAGCAGGTCCGTCACGGTCACATCAGTCTGACCCCTCGCACGTCGCACCGCTGCCGGGGTGCCCTGCACGCGGGCGGCGTTGCGCTCCGCGTGCAGGGCGCGCGCTGCGGCGCTCAGCCGACGCGCTTGATGTCGAGCTTGGCGACGGGCGCCAGGCCCCAGCCGTAGTCGTCGGGGTCCAGGTCGCCGACGCCGGCGATGCCGCGGTGCATCGTGACGACGCCGCCCTCCGGCGTCCCCTCACGGTCGCCGTCGCCGCAGCAGGGGCCGGGGATGTTGCCGGCCAGTTCGTCGTTGAGTTCCGTCCCGGCGTCGTAGGCGTACAGATAGTGCGTCTGCGGCCGGTGGCGCAGCTTGATCGAGTCGGCCGCCCAGAAGCCGTCGTTCGTGTTCACGATCATCGAGAGGACCGAGAGGCGGTTGAAGCCCGGCTTGGCGCTGAAGGTGAACGCGCGCGTGGCCGCGGAGGGGATCGGCCCACCGGCGACCGTGAAGGCGGTGTCCACCGGCTTCAGCCCGTTCAGCGTGTCCTGCAGCGGCCCGTTGATCGCGTCCTCGGCGATCGCCTCGACCCCCGTGCCGGCGGGGGTGCCGGGCTCGACGACGTCGGCGCTGCGCCGGTGCACGGCGACCAGTGGCGGGGAGAACGGCTGGCTGCCCGGGGTCGCGGACAGCGTCGGGGTGAGGTTGGTGATCGTGACCTCGTACCGCGGCTCGTACGGGCCCGAGGCCGACGCGGTGGCGGGAACCGCGGCCACGGCGGCAGCGGTGACGGCGGCGAGCAGGAGGGGACGGAGGTGTCGCATGGCGTCCTTTCGATGGATGGGTGAGACGACGCCCTCCATGCTCACGAGCAGGTGTGACCGCGACCTTGCGCGGAGCTGACGATTCGGTGACGGAGCGCCGGGGAAGCTCGGCGACCGGGCGGATGACACTCGCGGCATGGCCTACTCGGAGGAGCTCGCCGCCCGGATCCGCGAGGTCATCGGTGGCCGGGACGGCGTGACCGAACGCAGGATGTTCGGTGGGATCGCGTGGATGGTCAACGGCAACATGGCCTGTGGAACGCTCGGCGACGACATGATGGTCCGGCTCGGCCGCGAAGGGGCCGAGCACGCGCTGCGCGAGCCCCACGTCGGGCCCATGGAGTTCACGGGGCGGCCGATGCGCGGGTTCATCACCGTGCACGCGGACGGGACCGTCGCCGACACGGACCTCGCACGCTGGATCGATGCCGGCGCCTCATATGCCGCGTCGCTGCCCGCGAAGTGATCAGCGCGCGGCCGGGATCGTCGTGCCGCGCGCGCCGATCACCGCGAGCAGGTCGTCCAGGAGGCCCTCGGACGCCCGCGCGGCGGTCTCGACCATCAGCACGTGCACCTGCTCCCGGCTGAGGCGGTCGTACTCGAGCCACTGGCGGACCGCCCCCTCCGCGAGGGCTTCCCATGCGCGCAGCAGCCCCATCTGCTCGGGGCCGAGAGCGCCGACCGGGCCGAGTCCGATGACCTCGGCGAGCCGCTGCGCAGCGATCTCGCGCGCGTCGTCGACGATCGCGCCGATCTCCGGGTCGGCCGCCCCGGTGACCGCGATCGCCGCGAGGTAGAGATCCCGGTTGCGCTCGATGGCGTCGAGCCAGCCGCCGATGCTCTCGTCCAGCCGGGAGCGTGGGGTCGCCCCCTGCACGTACGCGGGCACGGGCAGCTCCGGGATGCGCATGAGCCGCCGCACGACCTCGACGTACAGCTCGCGCTTCGTGCCGAAGTGGTGGTTGATGAGTCCGCGGGTGATGCCGGCGGCGTCGGCGATGCTGTCGAGGGAGACCTCGTCGTACGGGTGCGAGCGGAAGATCTCGTCCGCCGCCCGCAGGATCTGCGCGCGGCGCTCGTCCGGCGCCAGGCGGCGTGCGCGCGGGCGCGCCGATCCGGCGGCCGACGTCGTCATGCCCCCTCCGCGGGGTCGCCCTCGATCGCCGCGAGCAGCGCCCCGGCGTCCACCTGGGCGCCGACCTCCACCGTCAGGGCACTCACCACGCCGTCGCCGGTGGCGACGATCTCGTGCTCCATCTTCATCGCCTCGAGGGCGAGCAGCGGCTGGCCTGCGGTCACCCGGTCGCCGAGCGCCACATCGACGCGGATGACGGACCCGGGCATCGGCGCCAGCAGCGAGCCGGGCGCCACGAGCGACGCGGGATCCGGGTAGCGCTCGACCTCGACGAGGTCGAGCTGCCCGGTGGGCCCCGACACGTGCACGGCGCCCGCGAGTCCGCGGCGCACGCTCCAGCGTGACCGCACGCCGTCGAGCTCCAGCTCGACCGCACCGGGGGCGGCGGCGACGAGCAGGATCCGCTCGCCGACCGGCTCGCCGTCGACGGCGAGGTGGTCCAGACGGCCGCGCCCGAAGCGATAGGCGACCGTGGCCGTCGCGTCGCCGTCCTCGAAGTCGACCGTCTGGTCGTTCCCGGGGTTGTTGCGCCAGCCGCTCGGGAGCGTCCCCAGCACGGACGCGGCCGCGCGCCGCTGCGCCTGGCCGGCCAGCGCCGCGGCCGCCAACGCCGCCCGGCGGTCCGCGCCCTCCACGAGTCCGGCGACCAAGCCCTCCGCGCCGGGACGCGTGAGGAAGTGGGTGTCCACGTCACCCGCGAGGAACGCGGGATCCTCGAGCAGGCGCACGAGGAAGTCGCGGTTCGTGCGCAGGCCGTCGATCTGCGCCTCGCGCAGCCCCGCGGCGAGGACGCGCGCCGCCTCCGTTCGCGTCGCCGCCCGGGCGATGACCTTCGCGACCATCGGGTCGTAGTGGACGGAGACCGTCGAGCCGTCCTCGACGCCCGTGTCCACGCGGAGCCCGCCGCGCTCGGGGAAGCGCAGTCGCGTGAGCGAGCCGGTCTGGGGAAGGAAGTCCGCCGACGGGTCCTCCGCGTAGAGGCGCACCTCGATGGCGTGGCCGCGCGGCTCGGGCGCGTGTGCCTCCTCCGGGACGGGCGCGCCCGCCGCGATCTCGAGTTGGAGCCGCACGAGGTCCAGGCCCGTGACCTCCTCGGTGACGGGATGCTCGACCTGCAGCCGCGTGTTGACCTCGAGGAAGTGGAAGGCGCCGTCCGGGGCGAGGAGGAACTCGACGGTGCCGGCGCCGACGTAGCCGATCGCCTTGCCCGCAGCGATGGCCGCATCACCCATGTGGGCGCGCAGCACCTCGTTGACCGCGACCGACGGCGACTCCTCCAGGATCTTCTGGTGGCGGCGCTGCACCGAGCACTCGCGCTCCCCGAGATGCGTGACGGTGCCGTGATGGTCACCGAGGATCTGGATCTCGATGTGGCGACCGGAGGCGACGTAGCGCTCGAGCAGCAGGGTGTCGTCGCCGAAGGCGTCGGCGGCCAGGCGGCGGGAGGAGGCGACCGCCGCCTCCAGCGCGTCGGCGGCGTCGACGACCTGCATGCCCTTGCCCCCGCCGCCCGCGGACGGCTTGACGAGCAGGGGGTAGCCGACGGTCTCGGCCGCTTCCAGCAACGCCGCGCCCTCGAGCCCACCGGCGTCGATGTCCGGCAGGACGGGCACGCCCGCGCCCGAGAGCAGGCGCTTGGCGCCGAGCTTGGACCCCATGCGCTCGATCGCGTCGGGCGAGGGACCGACGAACGTGATCCCCGCGTCCGCGCACGCCTGCGCGAACGCGGCGTTCTCGGCCAGGAAGCCGTAGCCCGGATGGATCGCGTCGGCGCCGGTGCGCCGAGCGGCGTCGATGATCGCCTCGCCGCGCAGGTAGGACTCCGCCGGCGAGGCGCCGCCCAGGCGCACCGCCCGGTCGGCGAGCCGGACGAACAGCGCGTCCGCGTCGGGATCGGAGTGGACGG
>DAIPYF010000154.1:2358-6747 GCA_036782855.1 Solirubrobacteraceae bacterium | reverse complement strand
CGGCGAGACGATGTTCACCGCGCGCCCCGTGCGCCGGCGCCTGGCCTGCTTCAACGGCCACATCCGCGCGATCGCCGCCGCGCACCGGGCCCGGCTGATGGACCTCGAACGGGGCGGGCCCATGGACCCGCGCCTCTTCCACCCCGACCGCCTGCACGCCAACCCGCTGGGGCACGAGCGGATCGCGCTCGCCGCGGTCGCGGCCCTCGGGCTGCCCGGCGCCGACGACGCCTGGCAGCACCCGCTGCCGCCGCTCGCGGGTGCTCGCCTGCACCTGCTGGGGATCGGCGGGCGGGGCCTCGCGCCGCTCGCGGCCGCAGCCGCGAGCCTCGGCGCCGACGTGACGGGATGCGACCCCGGCGGGTTCCCGTTCTCCGGCGTCCTGCTGCGGGACCTGGGAATCGTCCCGGACACGCGTCACGACCCGGCGCATCTCGACGACGGCCGGGAACTGGTCGCGACCGCCTCCGCGCGCACCGATGACCCGGAGGTCGAGGCGGCCCGCTCGGCCGGACGCCTGCACCGGCGGATGGACCTGACCGCGGCCGTGATGGCGGCACGCCAGGGGGTGGGGGTGTCCGGAAGCCACGGGAAGGGGACGGTCGCGGCGCTCGCCGCCGCGTCGGCCCGGGCCGCGGGGCTGGACCCGATGCCGGTGCTCGGGGTGCATGTGGCGGAGCTCGGCGGCGCGTTTCACGCCGGGTCGGGACCGTCGGTCGTCGAGGTCGACGGGTCGGACCTCGCCGCGCACTTCGTGGCGTGCGACGTGGCGACCGTCACGAATCTCGATGACGACCACCCGCACCTGCCGGTGAGCGTCGCCGAGGAGGCCGCGTCGGTGGGCGGCTTCGTGGAGCGCGCGCGCACGCACGTCATCCTCGGGCCCTCGCCGCGCAGGGAACTGCTCGCGCGCCGTGCGCGCGTCCCGGTCTGGCGCATCGGCGTCGACGTCGCCGCCCGCGTCGTGGCGCAGCGCGACGAGGGCGCCGTGGTGCGGATCGACGGACCCGAGGGTGAGCGGGTCGAGGCGCTCGTCCGGCTCGTCGGGCCGGCCACGGCGACGAACGCGGCGCTTGCCTACGCGTCCGCCCGCGCACTGGGCGCCGGCGCGGAGGCGGCGGCGCACGGACTCGCCGCCATCGATCGGCTCGACCGGCGGCTGGAGCCGCTCGGCCGGCACCGCGGGGTGTGGGTCTACGACGACTTCGGCGGCAAGCACCCGGCCGCCGTCCGCGAAGGGCTGCTCGCGCTGCGCCGGCGCCATCCGCGGGCGCGCGTCATCGCCGTCTTCGAACCGCTCTTCGGGGCGACGATCAGGACCTGGGGCTGGCGCTACGCGCGCGCGCTGCGGCTGGCCGACGTCCCGATCGTCCTCCCGACGATGGAGCACCCGGACTACCCGTCGACCAGCGACCCGGCACTCCGCGACTGGTACCTGCAGTGCGGCGACGGCGTGCTGTCGGCGGCGTCCCAGGCGGAGGCGGCGAGCCTCGCGGCCGAGCGCGCCCGGCCCGGGGACGTCGTCGTGGGGTTCGTCCAGATGACCCGCCGCGGCACGGACCTCGCCGCCGCGATCATCGCGGCGCTCGACCACCCCGCCTGAGCTCCGCGATGCGCCGCAGCGGGCGCGTGAGGCGCCACGAGCGGCTGCCGTAGAGCTGCTCCAGCTCTGCCGAGCGGGCCGAGTTCAGCTGGTCCACCTCCGCCCGGCGCTCCGCGCGCTCGCGGTCCAGCTCCGCGCCGAGCCGTTCGTTCTCGCGGGTGAGGTACTTCACCAGCAGGCGTGCCTCGCCGTTCAGGTCACGGCGCCGCGTGGCGGCCGCCCAGGCCTCGGCGAGGTCGGAGAAGTACGCGTCGTAGCGCTCGTGACGGCGCCGGGCCTCCGCCAGCAGCGCTGCGGGATCGACGGCCCGCTTCGGTGGGCCGGCGGCGCGCAGCAGCGCGATCAGCCGCGCGGCGTGTGCGGCGGGGGCGTGGTGCGCGAGCGCCAGCTCGCGCCCGGCGCGGCCGTACTCGGGGCGGTACCCGTCGATGAGCGACCCGAGGTCCTCGGGCGCCACGCCCACACCGGGCCCGAGGAAGAACCCGCTCGCCTCGAACTCCGGGTAGGTCTCCGCGGTGAGCCAGGCGCCGCCCCCTACCTCGTCGAGCACGAGGCACGCGCGACCGGCCGCCATCCCCTCGACGATGACGCGCCCGATTCCGACGACGACGTCGGCGGCGAGCACGTGGTCGAGGACGTCCTCGGTGTAGGCCGCGCCGCCGACCGCGTAGACGTGGATGCCACGCTCGCGGAACTCCCGCAGGAGCGGCTCACGGCGTGTGGTGAGCCGGTGAGCGACGATCACCGCGTGCGCGGGGGAGTCCGGGAGCACGTTCGGCGGGGGCGGCGTGCGGAAGTCCGCCGGCTGGGTGAGGCGGACGATCGGCACTCCGGCCTCGGCCATGGCGGATTGGCGGAGGCGCTCGAGCGACGGGTCGGAGAGCGCTATCGCCGCGCACGGCTCGACGAGCACGGTCGGCGCGTCCTGCGCATACCACGGGCCGTGGCTGACCTCGAGCAGGGGGACGTCGGGGAAGGCCGCGCGAGCCTCGAGCGCCGAGAAGTCGAAGAACGCGATCACGCCGTCCACGGGGCGCGGGACGTCCGCGAGGTCGGTGTGCATCGCCGCGCCGGCCCCGGCGATCGTCTCGGGCCGGCCGAACACGGGCGCGACGACGTGGACCTCGTGGTCGAGCGCGACGAGCTCGCCGAGGACCGCATCGAGGTACGAGTGGATCCCCCCGCGGGCGCTGAGGCCGTCCGTGGCGATCACGATCCGCACCCGGCGGATCCTATGTGGGCGCGGCGCGGGCGCGGGTAGCATTCGCGCATGCCGACGCCCCGCATCGCCCTCGCCGCCACGCTCCTCGCCGGCGCCCTCGTCCTCCCGGCCACGGCCGCCCAGGCGAAGGTCCGGGTCTCCATCCTGGGGTGGAGCACCGCGCCTGCCGCGTCGACGCCGCAGGTCAAGAACAACGGGACGATCGACCAGTGCCTCGACGCCGGGAACGGCCAGCGCAGCATCCGGGCGATCTTCCGCGGCCGCGGCATCGCCAAGCGCACGAAGGTCGGTGTGGGTCTCTGGGGCGGCCCGCCGAGCGCCGGGTTCGCGGCCGAGCCGACCGACGCCGACGTGCTGAAGACGGCGTTCCGCTGGCCGGTCGGCGAGACGAAGACGTCGATCCAGCCGTACGGCTACAGCTTCGCCCAGGGCCCCTTCGGCCCGATCCGGATCAACGGCGAGTGGCAGGTGAAGATCCTCGTCAAGCAGAAGGTCGTCGCCCGCGGCAAGGTGACGGTCGCCTGCTGAAGCGCGGCGACCGCGCCCGGCGGTGGATCCCCGTCACCTGCGGTACTCGGGGTTCGGGTGCTCGGGCTGCGAGAGGTCCCAGTCGTCGCGCGCGTTGTTGCCGTGCGCCGGGATGCCGCCCGCGTCCTTGAGCATGCGTGACAGGTGCAGCACGTTCCAGGCGAGGAACACGCTGTTGCGCGTCGTCCACGCGTTGTGCCGGCCGCCCGCGTCCGGGTCGAGGTAGGAGGGGCCGGGCCCCGCCTCGCCGACCCAGTAGGCGTCGGACTGCGGCGGGATCGTGAGGCCGATGTGCTGGAGCGCGTAGAGCACCTGCGCGCTGACGTGCTTGCCTCCGTCCTCGTTGCCGGTCGTGATCGCGGCGCCGACCTTGCCGTAGTAGGACCACTGGCCGCGGTCGTTGAGCTCCCCCGAGTACGCGTAGAGGCGCTCGATGATCAGCCGGGTCATGGAGCTCTGGTCGCCGAGCCAGATCGGGCCGGTCAGCAGGATGATGTCCGCGGGCTCGACGAGATCCCGGTAGATCGCCGGGAAGTCGTCGGCGTCGTATCCGTGCTCGCGCATGTCGGGCCAGACGCCCGGCGGGATCGCGTGGTCGACCGTGCGGATCTCGTCGACGCGCACGCCGACGCGCTCGAGGATTCCGCGCGGGATCGCGACCAGGCCGTCGGTCTGGCTCTCCTCCGGCGAGCGCTTCAGCGTGCCGTTGAAGATGACGGCGCGCAGGTCGTCATAGCGCGTGGTCGCCGCGTCGCACTGCGCGTCGATGAATCCCTGGATCGCTGCGGGAATGCTCATGCCGCGCAGTCGCGCTCGCGGCGGGAACGTTACGCGGGCTGCGGCTGTCGACGAGCCCGCACCGAAGGCCCGCACCCGCGCCGCCGTGAAGCTGAACGCCGCAGGCCGCGGGTGGGACCGATGCCGCGGCCCGCTCAGCGACCCGGGAGAGCCCTGGGTGCCGGCGGGTGACGCGCGGGGATCAGGGTGTGTAGACCGGGAGGAAGAGCCGCCAGTCCGCGTACGACGGCGCGACGCC
>DAIPYF010000154.1:0-2344 GCA_036782855.1 Solirubrobacteraceae bacterium | reverse complement strand
GGGGGGGGGGGTGGGGGTGGGGGCGCGGGGGGGGGGGCGGCGGCCGGGGGGGGGGGGGCCGCGGGCGGGGGCGCAGCCGTCCCCGCCGGTCCGGACCGCAGGCCGCCGAACGCTGCGCGATCGAACCACAGCGTCAGCGGATTGATCTGCTTCCCGCTCGCCATCGCGACGAGTCCGACGCGCAGCCGCTCGATCGGCCGGCCGGACGTGTTCACCGCAGTGGACCGGCCGGCGAGCTGCCCGTCGAGGTAGAGCTCGCTGAGCGGTGCCTGCCGGCTCAGGCGCTGGTGGACCTCGAGGTGGACCCAGCGGCCCTCCGGCATGTCGATCGGGCCGACGAGCGTCGTGTCCGCCGTGCCGGCGGCGTTGAAACGCCTCAGTCGCAGGCGCTTGTCGGAGCCATAGATGACGAGCCCGCCCCACTCGGCGTCCGAGCGGTTCGAAGGCCAGTCGTCCCAGCGCAGCAGGTCGATCTGACCCTGCATGGCCGCCTTGAAGCCGGATGGCAGGAAGAACGCCGACGAGTACCAGACCTCGTCGCCTTCCGCCCACGAGACGCTCCAGACGCCGCGGGCGTACCCGTTTGCGCCGCCCCCGCCGTACGTCGCGCGCGCCGAGACGGCGCCCTCGTATGCCCGCTGCTCGTCCGTCGCCAGCGTCCCGGTCGTCCGGCTGGCCTGGTCGAACTCGTCGAATGCCCGGCTCTCGAGCCCGGCGCTGCGGGCGGCCACCGTTGCCAGTGCACGTCGTGCACGCACCCGCCGACACGAGCGCTTGTCGCCGCGCCGTGGCCGGGCCGCCGACGACCTGTCCCCCTGCTTGGCACAGTGGCCGCGCGGCGAGCGCTGTTGCTCACAGCACGGCCGGTCGCCAGCGGTCGCGGGGGCCGCCGCCGGCACGAGCAGCAGGACGACGGCGAGCAGAAACGTGATTGGGCCCCAGCGTGTCAGCCGGGCCGCATGCAAGGGGGACACGCGCCGAGCGTACCCGCATTCAGACGCGCGTCAACCCGCACCCGGCGGCCGCCGCCGGGTGCGGGTTGACCGTTTCTCGGGGCATCGCGGGAGACCGTCGGCGCAGCGCGTCCGTCCTAGCCGTGAAGGCGGACGGGGAGGCTCTTGAGCTGGCTGGAGAACTGCGAGAGCACCCAGGTCGGCTCTCCGGCCTCGGTCATCTCGGGGAAGCGCTTGACCGTCTCCTCGACGAGGATCTTCAGCTCGAGGCGCGCGAGCGCGGTGCCGAGGCAGAAGTGCCGGCCGCCGGCGCCGAACGCCTGGTGCTCCGGGTTGCGCAGGACGTCGAAGCGATCGGGGTCCTCGTAGCGGTCCTCGTCGCGGTTCGATGAGGGGTACCACATGGCGACCTTGTCGCCCTTCTTGATCGGGCAGCCGCCGAGCTCGGTGTCCTTCGTCGCGGTGCGGCGGAAATGGGCGAACGCCGGGAACATCCGCAGCGCCTCCTCGACGGCGCCGGGCACGAGCGACGGGTCGCCGATCAGCAGCCGCCGCTGGTCGGGGTTCTCCATCAGCGCACGCATCGTGCTCGTGTACGTCGCCTTCGTGGAGTCGTTCCCGGCGGCCATCAGCAGCACGAAGCCGGAGAAGATCTCCTCGTCGGTGAGCACGTCGCCGTCGATCTCGGCGAACACCAGCACGCTGAGCATGTCCTCGCCGGGATTCGCGCGCCGGTCGGCGACGAGCTCCATGCACTTCCCGTACATGGCCGGAAGGTCCTCCGACGCGATCTGCTCGAGCCCCTTCGGGTTGAGCTCGGGATCGCCGAAGCCCATGAGCGTGTTGATCGCCTCGGCCCAGGGCTTGTCGTCGGCGGGGTCCAGGCCCATGAAACTCCCGATCACGCGCGCCACGACGGGCTGCGCGATGTCGGTGACGAGGTCGCAGGTCTCACGCCCGGCGAGCCCGTCCAGCACACCGGCCGTGATCTCCCGGATCCTCGGCTCGTGCTGCTCGATCGCCTTCGGAGTGAACGCGCGCTGGAACAGCGCCTTGATCCGGTCGTGCTTGGGCGGGTCCATCCCGATGAACATCTGCTTGAGCAGGTCGAGCGGCACCGCATGGTCCATCAGCAGGAAGTTCGACGCGGACGAGTACGTCTCCCAATCCCGGCTGACGGTGAAGACGTCGTCGGCCTTCGTCACCGACCAGAAGCCCGTTTCCTCGGGCGCCTGCGCGATTCCCTCGCTCCAGTGCACCGGGCACTCATTGCGCAGCCTCCGGAACACGTCGTGCGGGGGACCCTCGGTCCACAGCTCCTGATCGGCGACCTGCAACTGGTCGAGGGCAACGTTCCGGGCGGCTGACATGGTGTCGAGCCTATCCGACGG
>DAIPYF010000153.1:5773-6788 GCA_036782855.1 Solirubrobacteraceae bacterium | reverse complement strand
GTTTGGCACCCGAGGCCGGGCGCGTCGCGGACTTCGATCCAGCCGCCCTTCATCTCGATCGGGTCGGTGACGATGTCGTTCTGCATCGGCGACGGCTCGGGCTTCAGTTCGAGGAGGAGGACGTTCGGCGAGGCCGCGGCGCTGCCCGACCGTGTACACGTGCGCGCCCCGGTGACGGCCGACGGCGCGGCCGGCGCGGTCGAGCGTCGTGCCGGGTCGCTCGCGCGGGCCGCCGTGCCGCGCGAGGAACGCCTCGCGGCCGGTGCCGGCGAGGAAGCACAGGTCCTGGGAGTCGGGCGTGCGGGCGACCGGGAGGCCCTCGCGCTCGGCGAGGTCGCGCACCTGCGGCTTCGTGAGCTCCCCGAGCGGGAAGCGCATGCGCGCGACGCTCGCGGGACCCAGCGCGGCGAGCATGTAGCTCTGGTCCTTCGCCGGGTCGGCGGCGGCTCGGATGAGCCCGTCGTCGCTGACGCGCGCGTAGTGACCGGTCGCCAGGCGCTCCGCCCCCACGCGGGCGGCCAGGTCGAGCATCGCGTCGAGCCGCAGGTGGCCGTTGCAGCGCACGCACGGGTTGGGCGTGACCCCGGCGGCATGCCCGGCGATCCACGGGTCGACGACCCCGTCGCGGAACTCGGCGCGCAGGTCGAGCGTCAGGTGCGGCAGCCCCATCCGCCGGGCGAGCGCGCGCGCGGCGCGCACGGCGCTCGCCGAGCAGCACGAGCGCTCCCCGTCGTTCTCGGCGTCGCGCCAGAGCTCGAGCGTCACCGCGACCGGCGCGGCGCCCTCGTCGTGCGCGCACAGCAGGGCCGCGACCGCGCTGTCCACGCCGCCGGACATGGCCACGAGCGTGCGGCCGGCGAGCGCCGGGAGCGCGGCGTCGGCGCGCGTCGCGGGATTGTGCGCCTCGAACGCCATCTGAAAGCGCACATTGCGCTTCAGGACACCAATCCAGATCGAGTCCGGCCCCGTCGTCGGCTTGGAGGCGGCGCTCCAATCGACCATGACATAAGCTTGA
>DAIPYF010000153.1:0-5763 GCA_036782855.1 Solirubrobacteraceae bacterium | reverse complement strand
CAGCGCGTCGGCGGCGAGGTCCGCGGCGTGGCGCTTGCCGAGGCTCAGGCCGCCCAGCTGCGCCGCGACGTCCTCCGGGCCGATGCGCGCGGCGTCGAGGACGGTCGCGCCGGCCGCGAGCTCCACGGCGGCGCTGGCGGCGGCGATCGTGGCGCCGCAGCCTTCGGCGTCGAAGCCGGCGTCCGCGACGCGGTCGCCGTCCACGGCGAGATCGATGCGGACGACGTCGCCGCACGCGACGGCGCCGGCGGTCGCCATGTGTGACCGCGCAGGGGTGTGGCCGCGTCCGCGCGGGTGGCGCAGGTGATCCTCGAAGCGCTCGTCCGCCATCGCGCCGGAGTGTAGGAGCGCCCGGCGGTCAGGAGGCCTTGCGGCCCGCGCGGCGCACGTCGGCGGCGGCCTGGGCGATCTCGCCCGGGCTCGTGAAGCCGACGATGAGCTCCGCGTTGCGCTTGGGCCCGATGACCATCGTGGTCGGGGCCTGCGTCACGGGCGTGCCCGACGTGAAGGTCTGGTACTTCCCGACGTCCTTGATGCTCACGACGCGGGCGACGACCGTCCGGCGCTTGCCGATCCGGCGGACCATGGTCGCGACGGAGGCGCTGTCGGACGAGCTGTTGCGGAAGAGCAGGACGACGACCCGACCGCGGTCGAGCGCCGCGAGCAGCGGGGCCGCCGGGTTGGAGGGCGCGACCGGCGCCGCGGGCTTCACCTTCGTGGACTTGGTGACGGCGACGCCGCCGGACGGTGTCGTCGCCGCGGAGGCGGACTTCTCGACGGTCGCGCCGTCCTTGGCCTTCGCGGCGTTGGCGGACGCCTTCTCCGCCGGGGCCGCGGACCCGGACTCGGCCGCCGCGGCGGCGGCCTCGGCGCGGTTGGCGGACGCCTCGGCGGCCTTCGTGGCCGCCGCGGCCTTGCCGGTGGCGGTGCTGAGGCCCGTCACGCCCGGGGCGACCGGGAGCGGCGCCTCGGCGCCGGACTCGGACTTCGGGCGCAGCGCGACGAACCAGACCGCGCCCAGGAGCGCGATCGCTACGAGCGCGATGCGGAAGGGAAGGGAAATCTGCGCCATTGGAGTCCCCATCGGCCTCGGCGGCCGATCGCTTGAGCGCCGCGCGCCCCGCTGCCGGCTACGCCGGGGCGGGTGGCGGGGGCTCGACCAGGGACTTCAGTGCCAGCTCCTTGAGCAGCGGGGCGTCCACCGGCGCGGGCGCGCCGGCCAGCGGGTCGCTGCCGGTCGCGGTCTTCGGGAACGCCATCACGTCGCGAATCGAGTCCAGGCCGCAGATGATCGCCACGATCCGGTCGATCCCCATCGCGATGCCGCCGTGCGGCGGCGCGCCGTACTTCAGCGCCTCGAGCAGGAACCCGAAGCGCTCGCGCGCCTCGCCCTCGGGCAGGCCGAGGTGGTCGAAGACCGCCTGCTGGACCTCCGGGGTGTGGATGCGGATCGAGCCGCCGCCGATCTCCACGCCGTCGAGGACGAGGTCGTAGGCGCGCGACCGCAGCGAGGACGGGTCGTCCAGGTCGCCCTCGGGCGCGGTGAACGGGTGGTGGAGCGCGGCCCAGCGCGCGTGGATCCCGTCGGCCTCGTCGCTCTCGAACATCGGGAAGTCGGTGATCCACAGCGGGTCGTGGCGGCCCTCGGGGATCAGCCCGAACCGCTCGGCCAGGTGCAGGCGCAGACCCGCGAGCGATGCGGCGGCCGTCTTCGCCGCGTCGGCGACGAACAGCAGCAGGTCCCCGTCGGAGGCCTCGAGGTCGGCGTTGACCGCGGCGATCTGCTCGGGCGTGAAGAACTTGGCGAGATTGCCGGCCCAGCTGCCGTCCGCGGCGTAGATCGGCGCGACGGCCTTCGCGCCGTGGATGCGCACGACGTCGTTGAGCCCCTCCAGCTCCGAGCGCGACAGCTCGCGCGGTCCGGCGTTGATCGCGCGGACGACGCCCCCGCCGCCGAGGACGCTCTCGAAGACCTTGAAGTCGCTTCCCGCAAGCAGCGGGCCGACGTCGTGGATCTCCAGGCCGAAGCGGGTGTCCGGCCGGTCCACACCGAAGCGGGCGACCGCCTCGTCGTAGGGCATCCGCGGCCACGGCGTGGGCGGCAGCGTGAAGCCCGTCGCGGTGAAGACCGCGGACATCACGGCCTCCATCACCTCGATCACGTCGTCCTCGGTGACGAACGCCATCTCGAGGTCGAGCTGGGTGAATTCGGGCTGGCGGTCGGCGCGCAGATCCTCGTCGCGGAAGCAGCGGGCGATCTGGTAGTAGCGCTCGAAGCCGGCCATCATGAAGAGCTGCTTGAACAGCTGCGGGCTCTGCGGCAGCGCGTAGAAGTCGCCGGGGTTCATGCGGCTGGGGACGAGGAAGTCGCGCGCGCCCTCGGGCGTGGAGCGGGTGAGGATCGGCGTCTCCAGCTCGAGGAAGTCACGACCGTCCAGCACCTCGCGCATCGTCCGCACGACGAGCGTGCGCGTGAGCATCGCGTCGCGCATGCCCTGCCGGCGCAGGTCCAGCCACCGGTAGCGCAGCCGGGTCGTCTCGTCGACGGTCACTGCAGGCCGAGAAGACACCTACGACGTGTCGCTCGAGGCGGGCGTGTCGGGGCTGGGGATCCTGCCCTCGACCCCACCGGTGGGGAGGTTGGGGTTGCCGTTCCCCTCCTCGCGTCGCACGACCGTCCCCGCCGCGGACACGACGTGCTCGGAGCGCAGGCGCTCGGCGAGGGCGAACGCCGGGCCGCTCGTCTCCGGGTGGAAGACGAGCTGCACCAGCCCGGTGCGGTCGCGCAGGTCGATGAAGATCAGGCCGCCGTGGTCGCGGCGGCGGTGCACCCAGCCCGCGACGCGGACCTCGTGGCCGGTGCGGCCGGCGTCGAGCGACCCGCACCAGCTGTCGCGGAACAGGTTCGGCCGGGGCGCGCGCATCATGCGTACCGCCCGCGCAGCACCCGCGCCACCACTGCGGACGCGCTCTCGACCGCTTCCTGCGCCCCGCTCTCCATGTCCTTCAACTCGATCCCCTCGTCGCCGAGCACGGCAACGTACCGGGCCTGCAGGCGCGCGGCCTGCTTGAACTGGCCCTTGACCGACCGCCCGGCCAGCTCCAGCTGCGCGGGGACCCCGGCGCGGCGCGCCTCGGCCACGAGGGCGATCGCCGCCGGACGCCGCGCGGCGACGTCGCCCGCGAGGACGACGTAGAGGTCGCAGACGCCCTCCGGCACGGGCCGCTCCTCCGCGGCGAGCAGCATGCGCTCCACCCCGGCCGCCCAGCCCATCCCGGGCGTCGGGCCGCCGCCGAGCTGCTCGGCGAGGCCGTCGTAGCGCCCGCCGCCGCCGACGCCGCTCTGGGCGCCGAGGGCGTCGCTGGTGAACTCGAAGACGGTGCGCGTGTAGTAGTCGAGTCCGCGCACGAGCGACCCGTCGATCTCGTACGGCAGCTCGACCGCGTCGAGCATCGCGCGCACGGCGGCGAAGTGCTCGGCGTCGTCCGCGTCGAGGTGGTCCATCAGGACGGGCGCGGTCGCCATCACCTCGCGCGTGCCGGGATGGTCGCTGTCGAACGCGCGCAGCGGGTTGAGGTCGATCCGCGCGGCCACCTCGCCCGAGAGCCGGCCCTCGTGGGCGCGGAGGTGGGCCTGCAGCAGCTCGCGGTAGGCGGCGCGCGACGCGGGCGTGCCGAGGCTCGCCAGCCGCAGCCGCAGCCCGCGGACCCCGAGCTCCTCGAGCAGCGCCGCGAGCAGCAGGATCGACTCGGCGTCGACGGCGGGATCGTCGGAGCCGATCGCCTCGGCGCCGATCTGCCAGAACTGGCGGTAACGCCCGGCCTGCGCGCGCTCGTGCCGGAAGCAGGGCCCGAGGTACCAGAGCTTCACCGGCAGCGGGAGCTTGTGCATCCCGTGCTCGAGGTACGAGCGGACGATCGGGGCGGTCACCTCCGGGCGCAGCGTCAGCGAGCGCCCACCGGCGTCGTCGAAGGTGTACATCTCCTTCTGCACGATGTCGGTGCTCTCGCCGACGGTGCGGCGGAAGACGTCGGTGTCCTCGAAGATCGGCGTCTCGATGCGCTGGTAGCCCGCCGCCTCCAGGACCGATCGCGCGGTCTGCTCCACGACGAGCCGCAGCGCGGACTGCTCGGGCAGCACGTCGAAGGTGCCGCGCGGCGCCTGCAGGCCCTTGCTCATCGCGAGGTCACGCCTGCCGTGCCGGCAGGTCCTGCAGGAAGGGGTTGCCCGCCCGCTCGGCGCCGAGCGAGGTGACGCCCATGTGACCGGGCAGCACGACGGTGTCGTCGTCGTAGCGCTCCGCGAGGTCCGCAATCGAGCGCATGAGCGTCGCGTGGTCCCCTCCGGGGAGGTCGGTGCGGCCGATCGACTGCTGGAAGAGCACGTCGCCGGATGCCAGGACGACCGGGACGTCGGGGTGCGCGTCGTCGCGCAGGAAGGCGTAGGTCACATGCCCGGGGCTGTGCCCGGGGGTGAAATGCACGTCGATGTCGAACCCGGCCAGGCGCAGCCGCTCGCCGCCCGCCACGGTCTCCTCGGCCTCCCATGACTCGAACGGCCCGAAGCCCGGCCACGGGACGTAGCTCATGATGTCGGCGAGCACCTGCGTCTCGAGCGCCGGGCAGTAGACGGGCGCGCCGGTCGCGGTCGCGACGGGCGCGACGGCGCCGACGTGGTCGAAGTGCGTGTGCGTGAGCAGGATCGCGTCGAGCCCGACGCCGAACTCGTCCAGCGCGCCGAGCAGCTTGTCGGCCTCGTCGCCGGGGTCCACGAGCACGGCGCGATCGGCGTCGGCCGTACGCCGCAGCAGGAAGCTGTTCTCCTGCACCTGCCCGACGGTGAACATGCGCACGTCCACTACGCGGACCCCTTCTTCGGCTTTCCGCCCCCGCCCTCCAGCTTCTTCGCCTGTCGGCGCCGGTACAGCCAGAGGTCGGTGTAGAAGCTCATCGGGATGTAGACGATCAGCAGCGCGGCTCCGAGCGCGACGGCCGGCGCGGGGTCCTGCTTGAACAGCAGGACGATGACCGCGATGAAGATGACGACGGCGATGAGCGACCGCTGCGCCGCGCCGCGCCATGTCGGCGGGCGGTCGAACCGGTCGCCCCGCGGAGCGCCCTTCCCCGACGCCGCGGCGTTCTTGCCCTTCTCCTCGTCGGTGAGCTTGCGGCCGGTGCGCCCGCGCGCCTCGACGACCCCCGCGGCATTCCCGCGGTGCTTGGTGGAGCGCTTCTTCTTCGTCTGGGCCATGGTCGCGTCTAGCCTAGAGGGCGTCCTCGATCGTCGCGCGGCCCAGCACCGGGACGTCGGCGGGCCAGCCGTCCAGGGCGGCCCGGGGCGCGAGGCCGACGAGCTCGGCCCGGGCCACCGGCGCGTGGCGCACGACGGCCTCCAGGAGCGCGGCGAGCGGGACCGCGCGGTGGTCCTCGACGTTCGCGGAGACCTGCGCGACGCCGTCGCGATGGGCGAGCTCGAGCCCGATCGCGCGCACGCCGGGGAGCCCCTCCGGGCCGCCCTCCCGCACCAGCGCCGCGATCCGCCGGGCGTCCGCGAGCCGCGCGGGGGGCGCGAGCTCGAGGTTGAACGCGACGAGCGGCGGGCGCGCGGCGACGAGGACCGCACCGGCCGTCGGGTGGGGCCGTGGCGGGCCGAAGTCCGGTGCCAGCTCGCCGGAGCGCATGCGCTCCGCGAGCGCGTCCGGCCCGCCGCGCCGGATCTCGGCGCGCGTGCGCCCGTCCCCCAGCATCCCGTAGAGGAACACC
>DAIPYF010000152.1:0-6810 GCA_036782855.1 Solirubrobacteraceae bacterium | reverse complement strand
ACGCCGACTGGATGCGCCGCAACGACCTGCTCACGCGGCCCGTCGACGTGGGAACGGTCGCGACGAACGAGTTCCTTCCCGGGGAAGGTCTCGGGGACGTCGCCGGGGCGCCGAAGGCGCCGTAGCCGCCGCGGTCGCGCGGAGCGAGCCCAGGCCGACGGGGGCGCCGAGCGCGTGGGCGCCGGCCAGGCCCGCCCAGCGCCCGTACGGGGCGAACAGCTCGCGCACCTCCTCCTCCGTCGCCCGCGCCCGAGGATGCCCGTGCAGGAGCGGCCCCGCGAACTTCAGGTACGCCAGGTCGCCCGCGGGGAGCCGGTCGAAGCGCCCCTGGCCGTGCAGGGCGAGGACGTCGAGGGTCCACCGGCCGATTCCCGGGATCGCGCGCAGGCGCCGCCATCCCGGCTCGGGTTCGGCGGCGCGCAGGTCCACGCGGCCCGACGCGACCTCCGCGGCGGCGCGCCGCAGCGCGAGCGCGCGTCCGGCGCTCAGGCCCATTCGCTGAAGCTCGGCGGGCGCGACGGCGGCGAGCGTCGCGGCGGACGGCAGGTCGCGCAGGTCCCCGGCGGCGTCGGCGCGCCCCAGCCGCCGGACGATCGCACGCTCGATCTGCACCGCCCGGCGGTACTCGATGAGCTGCTCGCAGACCGCCCAGCAGAGCACTTCGAAGGGATCCGGGCGCCGCGGCACGCGCAGGTGCGGCCGGGCGCGGACCGACGCGCCGATCAGCGGGTCGGCGCGGAAGGCGTCGTGGAACGGCCGCAGGTCGTCGTCCACGCCCGTCGCGAAGCGCATCCGGGCGATCGCCTCCTCGGCGAGGTCGCGGCGCTCGGCGCGCGCGCCGAAGACGACGAGCTCGGGGGCGGGCTGCGCGACCTGGACGCGCACCGGCTCCCCCGCGACGTGCAGCAGGCGCTCCAGCACCCCCTCACGGCGCCGCGCGAGACCGTCCATCCCCGCCCGCGGGAGCCGCACGGGCCAGACCGGGCGGACCTCCCGGTGAACCGTGATCACGGCTTGCGGTTCAGCAGGTGGACGTCCACCAGGAACGAGCGGGTGGCCGCGACGTCCAGCGCGGACCTCCCGCGGCGGCGGCCCGCCTTCGCGGTCGCGCGGCGCGCGCGCTTGTGGGCGACGACGACGGCGGTGGCGGCCCCGACGGCGAACGAGCCGGCGGCGACCACGGCCTGCGTGCGGACGACCTGGGCGGGCGTACGCGGCGCGGGCAGGGGACGCGCGTCGCGCACGACGACGGCGTCGACCTCCTCAGGGTCCCCGATCTGCGGGGCGTCGGGCGCGACCTGCTCCATCGGCGACAGGCTACCGGCCGTTCACGACGCCGGGTGCTCGATCTCGCGCGTCGGCGCCCAGACCTTCATGTCCGCGGGCCAGGCGGGCGCGGCGTCGGCCTCGAGCCGGCGCTCGTACATGCGGTAGCGCTTGACGACACGCCCCCCCATCGCCTCCATCCCCCGGTTCATGGCGATGTTCGTCTCGAGGATCCACCCCATCTCGCCCCAGGTGACGGGGCTCACCTCGGCCATGTCGAAGTGCTCGATGTAGAGCTGGGCGGCCACACCGGTGTGCTGGAACTCGGGCTTGACACCGAGGAAGCCGACGCGGCACCGATCGATGGTGCGACGCCGGCGCAGGAAGTGCCACCAGCCGAACGGCAGGACGCGCCCGTTCATCTTCCGCAGCACCTGGTTGATGTCCGGCACCGTGATCGCGATGCCGACGGGCTCACCGGTGTCGATCTTCTCGGAGACCATGAACCAGTCGGGGTCGAAGACGAGCTGCAGCTCCTGGGCGTAGGCGTCGAGATCCGCCTTGTCGTAGGGCACGAAGCCCCAGTTGCGCGCCCAGGCCTGGTTGTAGATCTCCGCGAAGACGTTCATGTCGCGGCGCAGCCCGCGCCGGCGCATGTGCCGCAGGCGGATCCCGTGGTCGGGCTCGCAGCGCTCGGCCAGCTCGACGATCACGGGCAGGATCTGCGCGCGGTCGGCGATCTCCAACTGCCACATGAGCAGATCCATCGCCTTCTCCAGCCCGGCCCGCTCACACAGCTCCCGGTAGTACGGCGGCTGCCATGGCTGGCGGATCATCGCGTCGAGGTGGCCGCCCTCGACGACGATGCCGCTCTCGTCGTTCATGACGAAGTCCATCGGCCCGACCATCCGGTCGCGCTCGCGCTCGCGGTGCCAGGCCTCGGCCGCGGCGAGGAGCGCGTCCGCGGCCTCCTGATCGTCCTCGCACTCGAAGAACCCCCACATGCCCCAGCGACTGCCGTGGAAGGCGTTGTAGGCGTGGTCGATGTGCGCGCTGATGCGGCCGACCACCCGGCCCTCGCGCCGGGCGAGGAACAGCTGCGCCTCGCCGTGCTTGAAGAAGGCGTTGAACCTCGGGCTGAGGAACAGCCGCCGCTCGATCCGCAGCGGAGGCGTCCAGTGGGGCGAGGTAGCATGGAGCCGGTACGGGAGCTCGATGAACTCCCTCCTGTCCCGGCCCGACCGCACGGGCTGCACCTCGAGCGCCACGGCGGCGCACCCTACATGCCAGAGACCCGCATCGACGTCTTCGAGAAGGCCCGCACCCACGAGCGCCTGGACCAGCTCCGGGCCGCCCGGGAGGCGGACGTCCTGCCGTACTTCCGGACCCTCGACGGGCCCGCGCGGCCGGTGGTCCTGATGGAGGGCGCCGAGCGGATCATGCTCGGCTCCAACAACTACCTGGGGCTGACCGCCGACGAGCGCGTCATCAAGGGCGCCCAGGACGCGCTCATGACCTACGGGACCGGCCTGACCGGCTCGCGCCTGCTCAACGGGACGATCCCCCTGCACCTCGAGCTCGAGCGGGAGATCGCCGAGTGGATGGGCACCGAGGACGCGATCGTGTTCACCACCGGGCACCAGGCGAACCTCGGCGCGCTCGGGACGATCCTCGCCCCCGGGGACACGGTCATCGCCGACTCCGGCGACCACGCCTCGATCCTGGACGGCTGCCTGCTGTCCCGCGCGAAGCTGCGGCCGTTCCGCCACAACCGCATGGACAAGCTCGAGCGCGCGCTCGAGCGCGGCACCGGCGACGGCGGGGGCGTCCTCATCGTCGTGGACGGCGTCTTCTCGATGGAGGGCGACCTCGCACCCCTGCCGGAGATCTGCGACCTCGCCGAGCGCTTCGGCGTGCGCCTGATGGTCGACGAGGCGCACGGCGCCGGCGTCCTGGGCCGCCGCGGCGCCGGGACCGCCGAGTTGCTCGGCGTCGAGGACCGGGTGGACCTGCGGGTCGGGACGTTCAGCAAGTCGCTGGCGGCCTGCGGCGGCTTCGTGGCCGGCCCCGCGGACGTGATCGACTTCCTGCGCGTCCAGTCCCGCGCCTACCTGTTCACGGCCTCGTCGGTCCCTGCGGCGGTCGGCGCGACGCTCGCCGCGCTGCGGGTCCTGCGCTCCGACGAGGGGACGGGGCTGCTGGAGGCCGTCCTCGACAACGCGTGGGCGCTGCGCGACGGGCTCGAGGACCTCGGCTTCGCCGTCATCCGCCCGCAGCGGCTGCAGTCGCCCACGGCGCAGCACGACGCGCCGGGCGTCCGCGACGGCGCGATCGTGACGCCGATCGTCCCGGTGCTCGTCGGGGACGACTGGAAGGCCGTCCTGCTCTGGCGCGCCCTCTACGACGCCGGCGTGTTCGTGAACACCGCGCTCCATCCCGCGGTCCCCCCGGGCGGTGCCCTGCTGCGCACGAGCGTCATGGCCACGCACGACCGCGCGACGATCGACCGCGCGCTGGCGATGTTCGCCGACGTGAAGCGCACGTTCGAGGCCGAGCACGGCCCGCTTCCCGGTCCCGGCGAGCTGCACTGACCGACCGCGAACGCGCCGGAATGGTCGGCGCGCGCACCTTTGCGCGGTCACATCGCGGTCACACGAAACGCACGCTCTGAGCGGCCAAACCGTTCACCACCCGTTGACCTTCCGGCCACCGGTTTCGTAGGTTGCCGATTGCGCCGGTGAGGCGCTCGGGAGAAGGGGCAGAGACGAGGTCGCGGGCAGTCGGATGCCGCTGACCGCCGTCGGTGACGCCCGCTCGGAGGGAAACCCGGGTTCGTACGCCTCACGCGCATCACAGTCCACGATTCGAGAAGCACCGCCCCGGACGGGGCGGTCGGGAGGACCCATGACGCAAGCAGCGAGGACGTCCCCGGCGCCGCAGCATCTGCAGGCGCTCGAGCGCGCGAATGCCGTACGGCTCGCCCGTGCGGCGCTGAAGCGCAGCATCGCCTGTGGGGATGTCAGCGCCGCTGACGTGATCCTGGACGCACCCTGGGAGGCGGAGTCCATGACCGTCGCCGACCTGCTGACCAGCCAGCGCCGCTGGGGTCAGACGCGGTGCCGCCGGTTCCTGCAGACGATCCCGCTGTCGGAGAGCAAGACCATCGGGTCGATGACCGATCGTCAGCGCCAAGCAGCGGCGGAGCTCCTGGCGGTCCAGTCCGGGGCCGAGTCCCGCGAGCGCGCCCCGGCGCTCGCCGTCGCGGCGGCCTGAGGGGGGAGGGCGCGCCCGGGCCTGGGCCGGTCGGGCTCAGGCCGGCGCGCAGATCTCGAGAATGTGCCCGTCGGGGTCGCGCAGGTAGAGCGACGACAGACCGCCGCGGCCGAACACCTCGGTCGTCGGCACGTCGTGCGAGCGCAGCCAGTCGCGCCACGCCGTCACCTCCGCCCCCGACCCGACCGCCAGCGCGATGTGGTGCGTGGCGCCCGTCCCCTGCGTCCCCGGTTCCATCTGCGGGTACTCCAGGAACGAGATGAGGCTGCCCGGAGCGCCGGCGGTGTCGGCCGCGAACCAGAAGTGGCGGGCGCCGGGATCGTCGTCGTTGGCCCCCTCGCGCCAGAGCGCGAGCCCGAGGACGTCGCGATAGAACGTCGTGGTGCGCTCCAGGTCGCCGCTGATGAGCGTCACGTGGTGCAGCCCGGTGATGCGCATGCGCCGCGCCGGCTCGGGCGCCGGGACGGTGGGCTCGCTCTGCGGAAGGTCGGTCACGACAGGGAATCCAACACGATGGCGCGGCGGCCGTCACGCACGCCAGGTCACCCCGCCCGATCGCCGGCGGAACAGGTCGCGGAACAGCTGCATCGCGACGAGGAAGACGACGGCCGCGACGAGGATCACCACGGCCTTCGGCGGCCGCGCGAGCGCGGCCAGCGGCGCGGCGACGAGGATGGCCCCGAGACCGGCCAGCAGCGCCGAGTGCGACCGGTACCCGGCCAGGTGCTCCCGCAGCGCGAGCTCCCCGGTCGCCAGGACGACGAGCACCAGGCCGAACCCGACCAGCAGCGCGGTCGGGCCGCCACCGATGAAGGCCGCCGCGAGGACGATCAGCCCGACGAGGATGCTCAGCTCGGTCAGCGGGACCGGGTGCCACGGCGGCCGCGGCGCCTCGTCCAGCCGCGCGCGCCGGCCGGGATCGGGCGCGGGGCGGCGCCGCGGGGCGGGCTCGGGGTCGCCGGCCTCGCGCGCAGGCGGGGCCTGCGCGTCGATCGGCGCGGAGAGCACTCCCCGCTTGCGGCTGCGGCGTCCCATCAGGTCGCTGAGGCTGTCAGGTGGCTAACGGGCAGCCGGACGAGAGCTTGACCTGCCACCAGCCCATCAGCCGGCCGACGACGCCCAGGCGCGGGCGTACGTGCCACACGCCGCAGCCGCCCTCCCCCAGCTCGCGACGCGGAATCCGGACGTGGCGATGGCGCCCCGGCTCGAGCAGCATCCGCTCCAGCAGGAGCCGGGCGTCCTCGCGCCGGCGCTCGCGCTCCTCCAGCAGAGCGCGCGCGTCCGCGACGCGGCCGGCGAGGGCGTCGCGCAGGCGCTCGAGCTCGCCGAGCGTGAGGACGCGCGGCCCACGCAGCTCCGGGACGCCGGTCACGACCCCGCCGTCCGGCATCGAGTCGACCACGGCACAGGAGAGTCGGTGCTCCAGCAGCGCGATCTGCTCGCGCAGCGCCCGTCGCGCCGCGGCCTCATCGGCTGCGGGCGGCGCGGGCGGAACGGCATGGTCCCGCGTGGGGACGTCGAGCAGGGTCATCGCACCATCCTCCTTCCCGGCGAGTCTACTCCGGCCCGCAGGCGTCGAGCGACTCCTGGCACGTCCACAGCGCCTCCTCCACGTGGATCGACGGCACGCCGGGGACCTGCACCGCCGTCAGTCGCAGCGTGGCACTGCGGCGGCTCGGGACCACGTCCGCGGCCTGGTCGCCGAAGAGGGCGCCGAGCGCCCGGCTGCCGTCGGCGAGCACCAGGCGCCCCGATCCGAGGGGCGGGGCATCCGGACCCGAGCCCAGACGCTCGCCCGCGGCCGCGGGGCGCAGGCCGGGCGCGCCCGTGAGCCGATCCGCATCGAACGCGTTGACGAGCACGCCTGTGTCGAGGAGCGCGAGCAGCAGCGCGTCGGGCAGCGGGCCGCGGCTGCGGTGCCCACCCTCCACGAGGCGGGTGATCGCCGCCTCCTCGACGGGCGTCCGGGTGTCGTCGGGGTCGATGCCGATGTGCCGGAAGAACACGCGGTAGGCGGCGGGCACCGGCTCGCGGCGCAGCTCGACCGCCCGGCCGCCGCGCATGCGCGCGGCGAAGATTCCGTGCGGCGAGGTGCGCGATCTGGCGCAGGCGCACCGTTCCCCCGAATCGCGGGCGCGCAAGCTGATCACGCGGATCCGGCACAAGGCCGTCGGCTGGCTGCCCAACATCCGTCTGCCGATTCTCTACTCCGGTACGCCGATGTGCGATCCGCGCCCCGCACCGGCCGTCGGCGAACACACGACGCAGGTG
>DAIPYF010000151.1:2882-6872 GCA_036782855.1 Solirubrobacteraceae bacterium | reverse complement strand
CTCGTCGGCCGCGGTCATGTCGTAGATCGCCGCGAGGTGGAACGCGTGGTCGATCTTCCCGCGGTGCGCGTCGATCCAGCCGGGGTCGACGCCGAGCTTGGGCTCGCGCAGGTCGCCGACGACCGGATGGACGCGGCCCTGGCCCTCCCAGCGCTCGATCAGCTCGTCGAGGCGCTCGCGCGATCCCTCGCGCACGAGCACGTGGACCTCACCGCCCCGCTCCAGCAGACGCTCGACGAGATTGCGCCCGATGAAGCCGGTGGCTCCCGTGACGAAGTAGGTGCTTCGGTCTCCCTCCATGCGCGGACCCTACAGCCGCACCGGCACGCTCGTCTTCGTCGTCTTCGTGACGCCGCCGACGGTCTGCGTCAGGGTGAGCGTTCCGCGCTTGATCCGGTACTTGCGCACGAGCTTGCGGTTGGCCCTGCCGAGGCGCACCGTCCTGATCGCGCGGTCGCCGCGCGGGACGCTGTAGCTGCGCGAGGCCAGCGTGATCGTCTTCGTGCTCTTGCGCTTCCCGCGCCTGGTCTTCTTCGTGCGCGTGACGCGCGCGGTGAGCTTGACCTTGCCCTTGCACGTGGCGCCGGGAACGGTCTGGCAGCGCAGCAGCGCGCTCAGCACGCCCTTCCTCACGCCCGCCGAGAGGACCGTCGCCTGGGAGGGACCGGGGGTGAACGTGACGGTCCCGCTCGTCGAGGCGCTGTCGCCCGCGTTGTCGGTGACGGTCGCCGAGAGCGCGTTCGCGCCCGGGGCGAGCTGGATCGTCGTCGACCACGTGCCGTCGGCCTTGGTGGTGACCGCGGCGCCGTTGACGACCAGCGACCGCACGCCACCGGGAGTCGCGGTCGCGCCGCTGACCGTGTAGGCCGGGTCGTAGCCGGAGACCTGCGTGGCGCTCGTGATCGCGACGGCGAGGCCGGCGTTCGCGCGCTGCTCCATCGTCGCCGCGAGCGCCTCGACGGCGGCGCGCTTCGTGCCGACCGTGAAGCGCTGCTCGATCCCCAGCGCGCCCGAGGCGGGAACGGTCCGCCTGTACCCGACCTCGAACTGCGAGGCGGAGGTGAAGCGGATCAGGTCGGGCCTCGGCGCGAGGGTCAGCGAGCCCTGCGTGTACCGCTCGTCGTCGCCCGGCGCGTCCAGCTTGTACTTCGCGAACAGCGACGTCACGCGCCCGGGGGGCGCGGCGATCTCGTCGCCGGCCACGTGGGCGTTGAATGCGGTGCCGTCCACCCAGGGGAAGCGGTAGCCGTTGACGCCGGGCGAGCTGTTCTGGCTCTGGTCGTAGAGCGCGTCGATCTCGTGCGCCCTGCCGTCGGTGCTGACCCAGCGGTCCTTGGTCTCGACGGACCGCGTGGCCGGGCGGATCACGACGGTGCGCTGCACGGCGACGCCGGACGGCCGGAAGCTGCCGCAGGTGACGGCGCTCGCGGCGGCGTCGGTGACGTTGGCGCCACCGTCGGTGGGGCACGTGACGAACGGCTCGGTCGTGACGTGCGTGACGTCCCGCGTGACGGGATCGAGGTCGACGCTCTCGACCTTGATGCCCGGGAGGCCCGACGCCGTGTCGGCACCGCTCCACAGCTCATGGGCGGCGGCGGGCGCGAAGGCGTTCACACCGTCGACCTGGAGCTGGGAGCGCGTCTCGCCGGGCTTCGAGCTCGTGCCGTAGAGCGCGGCGTTGGCGTACCAGAGGTACTCGGCGTAGAGCGGCAGGTCGCCGCTGTCGTCGATCGGTGCCATGTCATACGGCGCGCCGCCGCCGGCGATGCTCTCCGTGTCGGCGTACAGGGTCGGTGCGGCGCTGCTGACGAAGACGTCTTTCACCACGTCCGCGTTCGGACCGATCCCGCCGATGGTGTACGCCTGCCGCTCGGCGCCGAAGTACCGCGGACCGGTGAACGGGCCCAGGTCGCTCGGCGTTCCGCCGGCGGTGGGAAGCGCGACGATCCTGCAGGCACGCCCCCCCGGAATCGGCAGGGACTGGGAGAACGAACCCCCGCTGACCGGTGTGGGGGAGCCCGCGAGCGCGTTCGTGACGACGACCCCGTTGGGCTCGCGGAACGCGCACTTCAGATCGACCTCCGGCATGTTCGTCGTGCCCGCGACCGTGAACAGCCGGCTCGGGTCGGTCCCCGGCAGGTTCGTGTCGATGAAGGGCTGGAACGGCGAGGCGGGGCTCGTGACGTTCGACGTGGGATCTGCGGCGAGGGCCGGAGCCGCGAGGAGGAGGGCAGCGACCAGCGCGGCGGGGGTGAGCAGGATGCGACGGGACATGGATCCTCTTCCAGAAGCCGGATACGGCGCCGCGGCACGCACCGCCGGACGCCAGAAGCAGCCCAGAGTGTCGCAAGGCCCCCGGCGCGGCGCGCTACACGCCCGCGCCCGCGCCGCCGCGCCCGGCGCCGCCCGCGAAGCGGCCGGCGCCTTCCACGGCGTCCGCGAAGACCTGCGGCCCGGCCTGGGCCTCCAGGGCGAGCCCGTCGGCGAGCGGCAGGCCCTGGGCCTCGAGCGCCGCGCGGCGGTCGGCGAGCATCGTGGACTGCGGGAACTCCGCGATCCCGTGCGCCATCGCGAGCGCGCGATCGAGCGCCGTGCCGTCCGCGACGACCTCGTTGACGAGCCCCATGCCGTGGGCCTCCGCGGCGTCGATGATCCTGCCGGTGAGGATCAGGTCGAGCGCGCGCCCGAGGCCGACGACGCGCGGGAGCCGCTGCGTCCCGCCGTCGATCAGGGGCACGCCCCAGCGCCGCTCGGGGAACCCCAGCTGCGACCCGGCGGACGCGATCCGCAGGTCGCACCACAGCGCGAGCTCCAGGCCGCCCGCCAGGCACCAGCCCTCGATCGCTGCGATCGCCGGCTTGGACGGCGTGAGTCGCGTGAACCCGAACGGCCCCTCCGGCGCGTCCAGGCGCGGCCCGAACGAGGCGATCGCCTTGAGGTCGGCGCCCGCGCAGAAGCTCACGCCGCCCGCGCCGGTGACGACGAGCACGCGCGCGTCGTCGTCGGCCTCGAACGCCCGGTGGGCCTCGAGCAGCCGTTCGGCGGTCGGGCCGTCGACGGCGTTGCGCCGGGCCTGACGGTCGATGGTCAGCAGCCCGGCCGCGCCGACCCGCTCGTAGCGCACCTCGTCGATCTCGCTCATGGGGCGGACCCTACGTCGCCGGGAAAAAGAACGCCCCGGGAGTGCGGTCCCGGGGCGTCACGTGAGCGAGGAGGGTGCTCGCGTCGGCAGGGAGCCTGCCAGCGCCGGGCGCTCGGGGTGTGAAGATCCGGCTATCCGGTCCGGCTACCAGCCGGACTGCCAGCGGCGGTCGCTGCTGAGCCGCTTGCTGATGGCCTTGCGCCGCTCCTTGCGCTTGTCGAGCTGCCACTGCAGGAGGCTCATGCACAGGATGAACAGCGGGAAGAAGATGATGACCAGGAAGAACGCGTTCGTGACGACCTTGTCGTCGGCGATCCCGTAGAGGCCCTCGCCGCTGATCGGCTCCTGGGGGTCCGCCAGCGCGGCGGGCGCGAGCAGGAGGAAGAGCAGCAGACCGGTGGGGAGGAGGGCGAGCGCGCGGAACATGACGAGTCGCATCGTATAGAACCTTGCGGCATGCCCGCCCTACAGCGTGAGCGTCGCGACGACGGGATCGAGATCGTCCGTCTCGACCGCCCCGACGTGCGCAACGCGCTCGACACCGCGACGATCAACGAGCTGCTCGCCGCGCTGGAGGAGCTGGCGGCCGATCCGGCGCTGCGCGTGCTCGTGCTCTCGACGACGAGCACGCGCGCGTTCTGCGCCGGCGCGGACGTCGGGGAGCGGCTCGACCGCGAGGGCGGCGTGGCGCGGATGGAGGCGTTCGCGGCGCTCTACCGGGCGCTCGACGCGTTCCCCGCGCCGGTGGTGTGCGTGTGTGTCGGCAACTGCGTCGGCGCGGGCGCGGAGCTCGTGGCCGGGAGCGACCTGCGCGTCGGCGGGGACAACCTGCGGCTCGCGTGGGCCGG
>DAIPYF010000151.1:0-2872 GCA_036782855.1 Solirubrobacteraceae bacterium | reverse complement strand
TTCTCCTTCCGCCGGCTCGGCGTCCCCGTCGGCCCGGCGCGGCTGGCGCCGCTCGTCGGCGTGGCGCGCGCGAAGGACCTCGTCTACACGGGCCGCGTCGTCGGGATGCAGGAGGCGCTGGCGCTCGGCCTGCTGAGCCGGACCGCACCCGCGGCGCGGGCCGAGGCGGCGGCGGTCGCGCTGGCCGCCGAGATCGCCGCCCACCCGCCGGAGGGCCTGCGGCGGCTCAAGGCGATGTTCCGCGACCTCGACGCCACGCCGGCGCGGGTCGCGCACGAGAACGAGCTACTCGTCGCCTTCCAGCGCGAGGGCTCCGGGCTCCCGCAGGGCTGAGTCCTCGTCGTCGACGGCGTCCTCGCGCCGCGCGGCCGCGCGGCCGCTCGACCGCGCGAACAGGAGCAGCACGAGGATGGCGGCGAACGCCGACATCGCGAGCACGGGGATCGTCACGAAGCCGAACTCCTCGATCCACTTCGTCGCGCAGGGCGCGCCGATCTTGCAGCCGGCGCTCTCGGCCTCCGGGTGGATCTCGATGTACTTGTGGTAGCCGCCGATGATGAGCCCGATGATCGGGAACGGCAGCGCGTAGTACACGGCACCGCGGTCGCGGCGGATCGCCCCGACGAGCAGGATGACCACGAGCGGGTACATCGCGATCCGCTGCAGCCAGCACAGGCGGCAGGGGATGAAGTCCGAGACCTCGGAGAAGAAGAGGCTGCCGAGCGTCGCCGCGAGCGCGATGACGAAGCCGATCCAGAGCTCGCTGCCGGCGAAGGTGTCGCGCAGCCCCGTCAGGGCGCGGCGGGCGCCCGCTGAGAACAGCGCGGCGAACGCCAGCAGCGCCACGAGCAGCACGAGCACCAGCAGGAAGATCGCGAGCGTGGCGATCGCGGTGGAGAAGGTGTCGGTCGCGTCCGTGGTGCTCATCGTCGGGTTCTCTTCGCCGTCGGACGCGGCTGGTCCTGCCGTGGCACGCCGCAACGCCGGATTTCGACCGTAGCATGGGGGTGTGGCCGTCCTCATCAGTTCCGACCTCGCCAAGGACATGGCGGGCGAGCCCCTGCTCCGGGGCGTGTCGTTCAAGCTCGAGCGCCGCGATCGGATGACGATCGCCGGCCGTAACGGCGCGGGCAAGACGACGCTGCTGCGGATGCTCGCCGGGCAGACGTCGGTGGACGGCGGCGAGATCGTGTTCGAGAAGGGCGCGCGGATCGCGCTGCACGACCAGCGCCCGCCGCGTGAGCGGGATCTCGCCCTGAGCGACTACGTGCTCTCGGGATGCACCGAGCCGCTCGAGCTGGAGGCGGAGCTCAGCCGGCTCGAGCAGGCGATGGCCGAGGGCGACGAGCGCGCGATCGAGTCCTACGCCGGCGTGCAGGCGCGCTTCGAGGCCGCCGGCGGCTACACGTGGCGCGAGGGCGTCACGAACGTCGTCCACGGCCTCGGGTTCGTCGACGCCGACCTGGAGCGCCAGCTGTCGACGTTCTCGGGCGGCGAGCTCACCCGCGCGTCGCTCGCGCGCGTGCTCGCCTCACGCCCCGATCTGCTGATGCTCGACGAGCCCACGAACCACCTCGACATCGAGTCGCTCGAGTGGCTGGAGGAGACGCTCATCGGCCTCGACGCCGCGATCGTCCTCGTCGCGCACGACCGCTGGTTCCTCGAGGCGGTCGGCACCTGTGTGCTCGAGATCGAGGCCGGGCGGTCGCGGTTCTTCAAGGGCCCGTGGCACGCCTGGCGCCGCGAGCAGGCCGCGCGCGAGCTGGCGCTCGGCAAGGCGATCGCCCGCCAGGAGGCGGAGATCGCGCGGATGGAGCGCTTCGTCGAGCGCTTCTCCGCGAAGGCGACGAAGGCGCGCCAGGCGCAGGACCGCGTCAAGAAGCTGCAGAAGCTCGAGGCGGGGCGCATCACCCGCGACCCGAAGGACGGGCGCGAGCTGGGGTTCCAGTTCAAGAAGCCCGAGCGCTCGGGCCGGGTGATCTTCGAGCTGGAGGGCGGGCGCCTGGAGGTGGGCGACCCGGCGTCCCCGCGCACGCTGCTGCACGACGCCGAGCTGTGGCTGGAACGCGGCGAGCACGTCTCGCTCGTGGGCATGAACGGCACGGGGAAGACGACCCTGATCAAGGCGCTGGCCGGGCACGCACCGTTCGCCGAGGGCCGGTTGCGCACCGGCCACAACGTCGCCGTCGGCTATCTCTCCCAGCACGGGGAGGAGCTCGAGTTCGGCGGTGCCCGCACCGTGATCGAGGCCGCGGTCAAGCGGACCGGCCTGACGCCGAACGAGGCGCGCGCCCTGCTCGGGCAGTTCCTCTTCTCGGGCGAGGAGGCCGAGAAACCGCTCGACGGCCTCAGCGGGGGCGAGCGCAAGCGCCTCGGCCTCGCGATCCTCGTGACCGGCGGCGCCAACGTCCTCGTGCTCGACGAGCCGACGAACCACCTGGACCTCGAGAGCCGCGAGGCGCTGGAGGACGCGCTGCAGGCGTTTCCCGGCTCGCTGCTGCTCGTCACGCACGACCGCGCGCTGCTCGACGCCGTCGGCACGCGCACGATCGCGGTCGAGGACTACACGCTGCACTCGTACGTCGGCGGCTGGGCGGAGTACGCCCGCGTGCGCGAGGAGCGCAAGGCGCTGGGGATCGGCAACGGGCCGCCGCCACCGCCGCGCGAGGGGGGCGCGGTCGCCCCGTCGGACGAGCGCCGGCCCGACGGGATGGCCGCCGCGCCGGCCGCCCGGCCCCGGACGAAGGCCAAGGGCCCGTCGAAGAACCGCCAGAAGGAGCAGGCGCGGCTCGAGGCCGCGATCGAGCGCGCCGAGGCCGACTTCGCCGCCGTCGAGGAGGAACTCGCCGATCCGGCGGCCTGGGCGACCGCC
>DAIPYF010000150.1:4947-6877 GCA_036782855.1 Solirubrobacteraceae bacterium | reverse complement strand
GTTCGGCTCGACCTGCGCGATCTTCCCGATCGACGCCGAGACCCTGCGCTACCTGGAGTTCACCGGCCGCCCGGCCGAGCAGGTCGCGCTCGTCGAGGCCTATGCCAAGGAGCAGGGCCTCTGGCACGACGAGCACACCGAGGACCCCACGTTCTCGAGCACGGTCGTGCTCGACCTCGGCACGGTCGAGCCCTCGCTCGCCGGTCCGCGCCGTCCCCAGGATCGCGTGCCGCTGCGCCGGTCGCAGGAGATGTTCCGTGAGGAGCTCGGGGGCTACGTCGCGCCGGAGGGCCGGACGGCCACGACCGCGGTGCGCACCGCGGTGCCGGTGACGCTCGCCGACGGGACGCGGACCGAGCTGGCGCACGGGCACGTCGTGATCGCGGCGATCACGAGCTGCACGAACACGTCGAACCCGTCCGTGATGCTCGCCGCGGGGCTGCTCGCGCGCAACGCCCGCGAGCGCGGGCTCACGACGCGCCCGTGGGTCAAGACGTCGCTGGCGCCCGGTTCGAAGGTCGTCACGGACTACCTCCTGCGCGCCGACCTGCAGGACGACCTCGACGCGCTCGGCTTCAACCTCGTCGGGTACGGCTGCACGACGTGCATCGGCAACTCCGGCCCGCTGCCGGAGGAGGTCTCCGCGGCGGTCAACGAGCACGACCTCACGGTCTGCTCGGTGCTGTCCGGCAACCGCAACTTCGAGGGTCGCATCAACCCCGACGTGAAGATGAACTACCTGGCCTCGCCGCCGCTGGTCGTCGCCTACGCGCTCGCGGGCACGATGGACATCGACCTCGTCGGGGATCCCCTCGGCCGGGACGCCGACGGCGCCGACGTCTTCCTCCGCGACATCTGGCCGAGCGAGCACGACATCGCCCTCACGGTCGAGCATGCGGTCCAGTCGGACATGTTCCGCAAGAGCTACGCGCAGGTGTACGACGGCGACGTGAACTGGTCGGGCCTCGAGGTGCCGGCCGGCGACCGCTACGCCTGGGACGCGACGTCGACGTACGTGCGCAATCCCCCGTACTTCGAGGACATGCCGCGCGAGCCCGAGCCCGTGCGCGACATCCTCGGCGCGCGCGTGCTGGCGAAGCTCGGCGACAGCGTCACGACCGACCACATCTCCCCGGCGGGTGCGATCAAGAAGGACTCGCCGGCCGGGCACTACCTCATGAACTTCGGGGTCGGCGCGTCCGGCGACGCGCCGGCGCACGAGGCCGACGTCGCGGGCAGCGACAACGGCGTCGGCGGCCCGGAGTCGCTGATGCGCGACGTCCACGGCGTCGAGCCCAAGGACTTCAACTCCTACGGCTCGCGGCGCGGCAACCACGAGGTGATGATGCGCGGCACGTTCGCGAACATCCGCCTGCGCAACCTGCTCGCGCCGGGGACCGAGGGCGGCGTCACGCGCCACCTCCCCCGCGGCGAGGAGATGAGCATCTTCGACGCGGCGATGCGCTACCAGCGCGAGGGCACGGCGCTGATCGTCCTGGGCGGCAAGGAGTACGGGTCGGGGTCCTCGCGTGACTGGGCCGCGAAGGGCACGAGCCTGCTCGGCGTCCGCGCGGTGCTCGCCGAGAGCTTCGAGCGGATCCACCGCTCGAACCTGGTCGGGATGGGCGTCCTGCCGCTCCAGTTCTGCGAGGGGCAGAGCGCGAAGTCGCTCGGTCTGTCCGGGCAGGAGGTCTTCGAGATCACCGGGCTCGCCGGCCCGCTCAACGCGGGCGAGCTGCCGCGCCACGTCACGGTGAACGCCGGCAACCTCGAGTTCCAGGCGATCGTCCGGATCGACACGCCGAAGGAGGCGGACTACTTCCGCCACGGCGGCATCCTCCAGTACGTGCTGCGGCAGCTCGCCGCGGGTTGAGCCGGGGACGGCGGCGTTCCGGTCTACGTGAGCGCGGCGTCGGTCTGGGAGACCGCG
>DAIPYF010000150.1:0-4847 GCA_036782855.1 Solirubrobacteraceae bacterium | reverse complement strand
CCCGTCGTCACCGGCGACCGGGCGTTCGGCGCCTACGACGTCGAGGTGCTCTGGTGAGGGGCCGCCGTCAGCCCGTGCGCCGGCGCAGCGTCAGCGTTCCGAGCGCCAGCGCCGCGAGGCAGAAGCCGAACGTGACGGCCGCGGCCCTTGCCGCGCCGCTCGCGTCGCCGGCGGCGACGTCGGCGAGCGCCTCGTAGGCGTACGTCATCGGCAGCAGTCCGGCGAGCGTGTCGAGCGCCGGGCTCATGGCGCTGCGCGGCACGAGCAGCCCGCACAGCAGGAACTGCGGGAGGATGAACGCGGGCATGAACTGCACGGCCTGGAACTCGGTCGTGGCGAACGACGAGAGCCCCAGGCCGAACGCCATGCCGAGTTCGGCGTTGAGGATCGCGATGACCACGAGCCCGGCGGTCGAGCCGCCGACCTCGAGCCCGAGCACGCCGACGGCGAACGCCGCGGCGACCACGGCCTGGGCGGCGGCGACGACGGCGAACGCCAGGCCGTAGCCGACGACGAGGTCCGCCTTGCCCAGCGGGAGCGTCATGAGGCGCTCGAGCGTCCCGCTCGTGCGCTCCCGCAGCATCGTCACGGACGTGACGAGGAACATCACGACGAGCGGGAAGATCCCGAGCAGCGGCGCGCCGACCTTCTGGAACGTCGCCTCGTCGTTCTCCAGCAGGAGCTTCAGCAGGCCGAGCAGGACGAGCGGCACGACGAGGATCAGCGCGATCGTCCGCGGGTCCCCGCGCAGCTGGGCGAGGATCCGCCGTGCGGTGGCGAGCGTCGCGCGGCGGCTCACGCCGGGCCCTCGCGCTCGATGAGCCGCAGGAACGCCTCGTCGAGGTCGTCCGTCCCCGCATCGCGGCGCAGCGCCTCCGGGGTCTCCGCGGCCAGGATCCGCCCGTCGCGGAGCAGCAGGACGGCGTCGCAATTGTTCGCCTCGTCGAGGACGTGCGTCGAGACGAGCAGCGTGCGGCCCTCGTCGCGCAGCCGCCCGAACAGCGCCCACAGGTCGCGGCGCAGGAGCGGGTCCAGCCCGACTGTCGGTTCGTCGAGGACGAGCAGCTCCGGAGCACCGAGCAGCGCGCACGCGAGCGAGACCCGGTGCTGCTGCCCGCCCGACAGGTTCCCGACCCGCCGGCCGGTCACGGCGGTGAGGTGGCCGGGCGCGGTTTGCCGCTTCCCGTCGGCGCCCGCCGCCCCGAGGCTCCCCGCGCTGTATGCGTCATTTTCCGCGACGGTGAGGTCGCGGTAGACGGACCCGGACTGGGTGACGTACGCGACCCGGGACCGCAGCGCGGCGGTGCCCGCGGGCTCGCCGAGGACCGTGACCGACCCGGCGGCGACGACCTGCACTCCGACGATCGCGCGGATCAGCGTGGACTTGCCGCCACCGCTCGGGCCGACGAGCCCGGTGATGCGCCCGGCGGCCACGTCGAGGTCCAGCTCCGGGAGCACGAGCCGGCCGCCGCGCTCGACGCGCAGGCCGCGAACCTCGATCGCCGTGGCCGTCATCGCGGCGAGCATAGGTGCCCGCGAGGCGGGCTCGCGCGACCGGGGCGCAGCGCGATAGCGTCCGCGCATGCAGATCCGCGCAGCAGTCCTCGAGGAATTCGGCAAGCCGCTCGTCGTCCAGGACGTCGGGCTCGACGGGCCGAAGGCGGGCGAGGTGCTCGTTCAGGTGCAGGCCTGCGGGGTCTGCCACACCGACATGTACACGGCCAGCGGCGTCGACCCGTCGGGGTACGCGCCGACCGTCCTCGGGCATGAGGGCGCGGGCGTCGTCGAGGCCGTCGGCGAGGGCGTCACCTCACTGCGGCCGGGGGATCACGTCCTGACGCTCTTCTCCCCGCAGTGCCGCGAGTGCCTGCACTGCACCTCCGGCAAGACGAACATCTGCCTGGCGATCCGCGACGAGCAGGGACAGGGATACCTGCCCGACCACACGACGCGCCTGCACCGCGGGGACGAGCGCATCCGCCACTTCATGGGGACGAGCACGTTCGCCGAGGCGACGGTCATGCCCGAGATCGCGCTGGCGAAGGTCCCGAAGGAGGCGCCGCTCGACGTCCTCTGCACGCTCGCCTGCGGCGCGACCACCGGCATCGGCGCCGCGCTCTACATCGCGCAGGTCGAGCAGGGCAGCACGGTCGCCGTCTTCGGTGCCGGGCTCGTGGGTCTCGGGGCGGTCGCGGGCGCCAAGCTCGCGGGCGCGGAGCGGATCATCATCGTGGACCCCAGCGCGACCCGCCGCGCGAAGGCCGTCGAGCTCGGCGCGACCGACGAGCTGGAGGGCGGCGAGGACGTCGTCGCGCAGATCCTCGAGCTCACCGGCGGGTTCGGCACGGACTACACGTTCGAGGCGACCGGCCTGGTCGCCGTCATGCGCCAGGCCGTCGAGGCGGCCCGCATGGGCTGGGGCCAGTGCGTCATCGCCGGCGTCGCCGGCAAGGGCGAGACCCTGAACGTCATCCCGCGGTTCCTGATCACCGGGCGACGGATCGCCGGGGCCTCGTTCGGCGGCGCGCGCGGGCGCGACGACGTGCCGGCGCTCGCCCAGCTCTACCTGGACGGGAAGCTGCCGCTCGACGCGTTCATCAGCCACCACCTGCCGCTCGAACGCGTCAACGACGCGTTCGACCTGATGCACGAGCAGGACGGCATTCGCACCGTCCTGACCTTCGACTGAGCCTCACCCGAAGGGGGCGGTGCCGCCGCCCGCCGGTCTGCGATGATCGCCGCTATGCCAATTGCTGCTGACTACCCATTCCTGAACATCCTGTGGTCGATGCTGGTCTTCATGGGCTTCATCATGTGGATCTGGATCGCGATCATGTGCTTCATGGACATCTTCCGCCGCCAGGACATCGGCGGGTTCGCCAAGGCGATCTGGATCGTCTTCATCATCTTCATCCCGCTGCTGGGCGTGCTCTTCTACCTCATCGCCTACCACAACGGGATCGCGGAGCGGAACCAGAAGGGTCAGGAGGCGGCACAGGCCGCGTTCGACCAGCAGGTCCGCGAAGCCGCCGGCAAGGGCGGCCCCGCCGGCGAGATCGAGACCGCGCAGAAGCTGCTCGACGCGGGCACGATCACGCAGGACGACTTCGACAAGCTCAAGGCGAAGGCGCTCGCCCACTAGCGACCGCCTCGCCGCGGACCCCGGCGCGTCGCCGCTTCAGGCGGCCGCCGGGGCGCCGCGCTCACCGCGCAGGAACTCCCCGAGCGCGGCGTGGTATTCCGGCACGTCCAGCAGGAACGAGTCGTGTCCCCACGGTGACGTCACGTCGAGGTGCTCGGCGGCGCATCCGGCCGCCGTCAGTTCGCGCACGATCCGCGCCGAGTGCGCCGCGGAGAAGCGCCAGTCGGTGTCGAAGGAGATCGCCAGGAACCGCGTGGGGTTCCCGCGCAGCCGTTCCTCCACACCCTCGTCGTCGAACGGCGTGAAGTAGTCCATGGTGCGCGTCAGGTAGAGGTAGGTCAGCGCGTCGAAGCGCGCCAGGAAGCTCGCCCCCTGATGGTGCAGATAGTGCTCGACCTCGAAGTCGGGACCCAGTCCGGGCGGCGCGCCCTCCTCGCGCCGCGCGCGGCCGAACTTCCGCGCGAAGGACTCCTCGGAGAGGTACGTGATGTGCGCCATCATCCGCGCCACCGCGAGGCCGATGTTCGGCCCGGGAGGGCTGTCGTGGTAGGCGCCGCCCTGGAATCCCGGGTCGCGCATGATCGCTTCGCGGGCGACCGTCGAGAAGGCGATGTTCATCGCGCTCAGCTCCGCGCTGGCGCAGATCGGGGCGCAGAGGGTCATCGCTCGCGGGTCGTCGAGCGCCCACTGCAGGGCCTGCATCCCGCCGAGCGACCCGCCGAGCGCCGCGTGCAGGCGCCCGATCCCCAGGTGCTCGAGCAGCCGCCGGTGCACCGTGTTCAGGTCGCGCACGCTGAACATCGGGAACTCCAGCCCGTACCGCGCGTGCGTCGCCGGGCTCACCGACGAGGGACCGGTCGTCCCCCGGCAGCCGCCGAGCAGGTTGGGCGAGACGACGAAGAACCGGTCGGTGTCGATCGGGCGCCCCGGCCCGATCAGCCGGTCCCACCAGCCGCGGCGCGCCGGATCGCCGTGATGGCCGGCGGCGTGCGCGTCGCCCGTCAGCGCATGGTGGACGAACACCGCGTTGGAGCGGTGCTCGTCCAGCGTTCCGTACGTCTCGAACGCGACCTCGACCGGGCCGATCGTGGCTCCGGACTCGAGGACGAGCGGGTCGTCCGCGGTGAAGAGGACGACCCGCCGGGTCTCGACGCGGCCGAGGCCGCCGTCCGTCATGCCGATGCGGCCGCCGGTGTCGTCGCCGCGGCGAGCGCCTGGTCGAGGTCGGCGAGGATGTCGTCGATGTGCTCGATGCCGACCGACAGGCGGACGGTCTCCTGCGTCACGCCGGCGGCCGCCAGTTCCTCGGCGCTGAGCTGCGAGTGCGTCGTGGAGGCGTTGTGGATCGCCAGCGACTTCGCGTCGCCGATGTTCGCGAGGTGGCTGAAGAGCTTCAGCGATTCGATGAAGCGCTTGCCGGTCTCCGCCCCGCCCTTGATCCCGAAGGTCACGAGCGCGCCGTAGCCGCCGGTGAGGATGCGGTCGGCGACCTCCTTGTACTCACTCGAATCGAGGCCCGGGTAGTACACCCATTCGACGTCGGCGTGGTGCTCCAGATGCCGGGCGACCGCGAGCGCGTTCGCGTTGTGGCGCTCCATCCGCAGGGGCAGGGTCTCGACGCCCTGCAGGAAGAGGAACGCGTTGAACGGCGAGAGCGCGGCGCCGGTGTTGCGCAGCAGCACCGTCCGCACGCGGCCGATGTAGG
>DAIPYF010000149.1:0-6884 GCA_036782855.1 Solirubrobacteraceae bacterium | reverse complement strand
GGCAGGACGGACCGGCGAAGCCGGGCCGATCGATCTCCGCGGCGCCTGAGGCGCCCCGCGGTGGCAGGACGGGCCGGCGAAGCCGGGCCGATCGATCTCCGCGGCGCCTGAGGCGCCACGCGTGTCAGGGGCTGTGCCACGGGCGCAGCACCCTGACCGCGTGCCGTCCCAGGCATCCACGATCTCCCGCTCGAGAAGCGTGGTGTCGGGCCGGCTGGCTACGGTGCCTGCCGTGTCCGGACGGTTGTCTCACATCGACTGGCGCCCGCGGGTGCTGCGGACGCAGGGGAGCGTCACCGAGGGGATCTATGGGTTGATCCTGGCGGTGTCGGTGATCGCGGTGTCGCGGGAGTACGAGTCGACGAACGCCGGGACGATCGCGGTGACCGTGCTCGTCACGGGCGTGGTGTTCTGGCTCGCCCACGTCTATGCGCGCATCCTGTCGCGCTCGATGGCAGGGGACAGCTGGCCGACGCGATCGGAGGCGCGGGAGGTGCTGCGCCACGACTGGCCGCTGGTCGAGGTGACGATCCCGCTCGTGCTGATCCTCCTGCTCGGGGCGCTGGACGTCGTGCGCGACGAGACGGCGATCCTGCTCGCGGTGTTCGCCGCCCTGCTGGAGCTCGGGACGTCGGGCGCCTACGCGGCGCGCTCGTCCGGCGCCGGTATCCCGATGACGCTCGCCTCCTCGGCCGTCGCGGTCGGGTTGGGGGGTGCGGTCGTGCTGCTGAAGGTGCTCGTGCACTGAACGACCCGGCGCGCGCCCGCTAGGGTCCGTTCATGTCCGAGGACGCACGCAGGCTCATCGCCAACGCCGTGACCGGCCTGCTGGAGCAGGTTCCGGCGCTGAAGCCGCTCAACCTCGTCGTCCGCATCGACCTGCACGGGCGCGGCGACACGCAGCAGTTTCGCCTCGCGCTGCCGGAGGTCGAGGTGACGAAGGACATCGCCGCCGACTCGAAGGTGCAGGTCGAGATGCGCCGCGAGGAGTTCAACCGCCTCACCGAGCACAACCAGCTCAAGGACTGGCGGCAGGCGTTCGTCACCGGCCGCGTGAAGGCGACCGGCGTGGACCAGTACCTCAAGCTGATCCAGCAGGTCGTGGACAAGCAGGAGGAGCGCTCGCGGCTCAAGAAGGCACGCCACTGAGCCCGATCGGCGTGCGCACCCCGCCGGTCCTCGCCTGGTGGCACGACGACTGCCTGCTGCACGACACCGGTGCCGGGCTGTTCGAGGCGGGTCCGTCGCCGTTGCTCGCGGTCCCGGAGCTGCACCCCGAGAACGCCGAGCGGCTGCGCAACGTGCGCTCGGCGATCGACGCCGTCCTGGGCGACGAGGTCGCGTGGCGCCAGGCGCCGCTCGCGACCGACGACGAGCTGCGTGCGATCCATCCACCCGAGCACATCGCGGTGGTCGAGGCGTTCGCGCAGGTCGAGGGCGTGGTCCACGTCGGGGGCTCGACGTTCGCATCCGCCGCGACACCGCGCGCTGCGCGGCTGGCGGCCGGCGCCGCCCTCGCCGCCGCCGACGCGACGGCGCGCGCCGAGGCTCCGGTCGCCTACGCCTGCACCCGGCCGCCCGGCCATCATGCGGGCCCGGCCACGATCGACGGCTACTGCTTCTACAACGGCACGGCGCTCGCCGCCCAGCGGCTGCGCGACCACGGCGCGGCGCGCGTGGCGATCGTCGACTGGGACGTCCACCACGGCAACGGGACGCAGGCGTGCTTCTGGGAGCGCGGGGACGTCCTGGCGATCAGCATCCACATGGACCACCGCTCGTGGGGCGCGGCGCACCCCGAGGACGGCCTCGTGTCCGAGCGCGGCGCCGGCCCCGGCCTGGGCGCGACGCTCAACGTCCCGCTGCCGTTCGGCCTCGGCGACCGCGCGTACGCGGCGGCGCTCGAGGAGGTCGTGATCCCCGCGCTGCGGCAGTTCGCGCCCGAGGCGCTGGTCTGCGCCGCGGGCACCGACGCCTCCCAGTTCGACCCCAACGGGCGGATGTGCGTCAGTGGCCCCGGCTTCCACGCGATCGGCACCGCGGTGCGCGCCGCGGCCGACGAGCTCGGGATCGGGTCGCTCGCCGTCATCCAGGAGGGCGGCTACGCGCGCACCTACGGCGCCGTCGGGACCGTCGCGACGCTGCTCGGCCTGCTCGGGCGCCCGAACACGATCGAGGACCCGATCGCGTACCTGCCGGACGAGGGGGAGGCGCACGCTCCGGCGCTCGCGGCCGCGTGGGCGGCGTGGGAGCACGCCCGCCCCGCGTAACGCGTCGCACCGGCGTGGTGTACTGCTCGCGCCATGGACATCGTCGGCTACTTCACGGCACTCGGACTGGCGACGGCCGCCGGTCTCAACGCGTGGATCCCGCTGCTCGCGACGGGCCTGCTCGCGCGCTGGACCGACGTCATCGAGCTCGACGGCACGTGGGCGAGCCTCGAGGACACGGCGGTGCTCTTCGCCCTCGGCGCCGTCGCGGCGCTGGACTTCGTCGGGGACAAGGTCCCGGGCATCGACCACGCGCTGCACGCGGCCGGGACGGTGATCGCGCCGGCGACCGGCGTCGTCGCGGCGCTGGCGTCCTCGAGCGCCCTGGACGTCTCACCGGCGGTCATGACGGTCATCGGCCTGGTCGCGGCGGAGACCTCGCACGGCACGCGCATGGCGATCCGCCCGTTCTCGACCGCCACGACGGGCGGCGCGGGCAATCCCGTCGTCTCGCTGATCGAGGACGTCGTCTCGTTCGGGCTGAGCTTCGTCGCGATCCTGCTGCCGGTGCTCGCGGCGCTGGTCGTCGTTGCGATGTTCGCCGCGGCGTGGACGGTCATCCGCCGGCTGCGACGGCGGCTGCGCGAGCGCTCGGCGCCCGCGCCCGCCTGACCGGCGTCTACAACTCCGCGCCGCCGTCGTAGAGCTTGAGGACCTTCACCTCGCCGGGGACCGCGTCCATGCACAGGCGGCACAGGACGCACTCGTCGAGGTTGCCCTCGACGAGCTTCAGCGCGCCGCCGTCGACCGTGAAGATGTCCACGGGGCAGACCTCGGCGAGCTTCGCCGCGATCGCCGCGTCCGCGGCCGCCGCGTCGCCGACCTCGATCCCGATGAACGTTCCGTCGAGCCTCATGCCGCGCTCCTCTCAGCGATCTTCGCCTTGATCAGGTCCGGGATCTCCGAGATCTCCTCGGCGACGGTGATGCCCGCCTCGGCGAGGCGCGCGATCTTCTCGGTGGCCGTGTCCTCCTTGCCCTCGACGATCGTGCCGGCGTGGCCGAAGCTCATGCCCGGCATCTCGTCCATGAACCGGCCGGCCATGAAGGCGACGATCGGCAGGCGCGAGTCGTTCTCGGTCACCCACTGCGCGAGCTGGGCCTCCATGCGGCCGCCCGGCTCGGTGTAGATGACGATGCCCTGGGTCTCGGGGTCGGCCTCGAAGAACGGCATCAGCTCGGCGTAGGCGGAGCCGATGATCGCGTCGCCGCCGATCGAGACGGCGGTCGACTGGCCGAGACCGGCGGCGGTCAGGGTCGAGGACATCTCGGTCGTCATGCCGCCCGAGCGCGAGATCACGCCGATCGAGCCGGGCGTGTAGGCCTTCGCGGCGTCCTTCGCCGGGCCGCCGATGCCGCCCATCTTGATGACGTCGGGCACGATGATCCCCAGGCAGTTGGGGCCGATGATGCGCGCGCCGTGCATGTCGGCCAGCTCGACCATCTGCGCGACGTCGCGGCGCGGGATGCGCTCGGTGACGATGACGATGATCTTGATGCCGTTCTGCAGCGCCTCGAAGACCGCGTCCTTGGTGAACGCGGGGGGGACCGTCACGACGGAGCCGTCGATCGGCCCGCCGTGGTGCTCCACCGCCTGCGCGACGGTGTCGAACACCGGCACGCCGTGGACCTCGCGGCCCTTGCGGCCCGGGGTGACGCCGCCGACGACCTTCGCGCCCTTGCCGTAGTCCAGGCACTCGCGCGTGAGGTTCACGGCCTCGCGGCCCGTGATGCCCTGGACGATGAACGTCGTGCGCTCGTTGATGAGGATCGACATCAGGCCGCCGCTCCGATCTTCTCGACGGCGCGTCGCGCCGCCTCGTGCAGGGACACCGAGCGGTCGGCGTACTCGACGCCGTACTTCTCGAGGATCTTGAAGCCCTCTTCCTCCCAGGCTCCCGGGATCCGGAAGATCGCGATCTTCTCGGCCGGGTCCATGCCGAGCTCCAGGCACGCCTTGATGACGCCGCGGGCGACGATGTCCACCCGCGTGTTGGAGACGATCGACATCATCACCGCGATCTTGTCCACGCCGGGCTTCTGCAGGACGAGCTTCGCGAGCCCGCACGCCTTCGCGACCGACGGGTTGCCGCCGATCTCGCAGTAGTTCGCGGGCTTGCCGCCCTGCGCGCGGACCGCGTCGAACAGCGTCAGCGAACCCCCGCCGGCGCCGATCACGAGGCCGAGGTTGCCGTCGAACTCGGTGACGTTCCCGGCGACGCCGCGATGGTCCTGGGCGTCGACCGCCTCGCCGGCCAGCTCGAAGGGCGTGGGCTCGCGCGCCTCGCGCGTCTCGTCGTCGCCGACGCCGAGATCCTTCAGCAGCGCCTTGTGGCGGCCGCGGGCCTCGTTCTCCATGTCCATGTGCGCGTCGAGCGCGACGAACGAGCCGTCCTTGAGCTTGCCGAGCGGGTTGATCTCGGCGAGCGTCATGTCGTTCTCGACGAACAGCTTGGCGAGCCGCGTGACGATCGGGACGAGTCGGTTCAGGTCGCTCCCGGTCACGCCGGTGGAGGCGATGACCTCCTTGGCCTCGAAGTCGCTGAACGGGATGAGGTTCGAGAAGTGCCGGCGCCCGACCTTGTCGGGCTGCTCCTCGGCGACCTGCTCGATGTCGATGCCGCCGACGGGGGAGAAGATGATGACCGGCTTCTTGGCGGTGCCGTCCCAGACGACGCCCGCGTAGAACTCCTGGTCGATGTCGGCCTTGGGGTCGACGAGGATGCCGCGCGGCATGTGGCCGTTGATCTCGAGCTGCAGCACGTCGCGTGCGTGCGCCTCGGCCTCCTCCGGCGTGTCGGCGAACTGCACGCCGCCCGCCTTCATGCGGCCGCCCGAGAGCACCTGCGACTTGATCACGGTGGGGCCGGCGATGCGCTCGGCGATCGTCTTGGCCTCCTGCGCGTCGCGCGTGAAGCCGTAGTCGGTGACCGGGATGCCGGCGCGCTTGACGATCTCGCGCGCCTCGTATTCGTAGAACCTCAAGGGGAAACCTGCCTCTGGGGGGAGATCCGGCGGCGCCGGAGCCTAGAGGAAGCGCGGCGCCGGTGGTCGTGCGGCCGCTTGAGCAAGGTAGCTGGGTGTGACAGTATGGCCACCCATATGAAAACGACGATCGAGATCAGCGATGCGCTGCTGAGCCAGGCGAAGGCACATGCCCGTGAGCGTGGTACGACGCTGCGCGCGCTCGTCGAGGAGGGCCTGCGCGGTGTGCTGGCCGAGCCGGCGCGGCGGCGCCCGAGCGGTCCGCTCTGGCCGACGTTCGACCTCGGCGGGTTCGCGGACGACTGGGAGACGGCCAAGGACGAGGTCCGCGGCGCCCGCGACGCGGAGATCGATGCCCAGATGCGCGAGCGCGGCCTCGGACAGCCGTGATCGCCGTCGACACGAACGTCCTGCTGTACGCCACGGACACCGGGTCCGCGGTCAGCGACCCGGCGCACGCGGCCGTCCGGCGGCTCGTCGAGACGGGCGGCGTCTGGGGCATCCCCTGGCCCGTCGCGGGCGAGTTCGTGGCGCAGCTCACGGGGCCGCGCGTGCGGTTGCCTCCGGAGCAGGCGCTTGGTCCCCTCGACTGGTGGCTGACCGAGGGCGGCGCACACCTGCTCGGCGAGACTCCGCAGACATACGAGCGCTTCCGGGCGCTCGTCGTCGCCGGCGGGGCGCGCGGCGTGCGCGTGCACGATGCCCGGATCGCGGCCATCTGTCTGGCGAACGGCGTCGCCGAGTTCTGGACCGCCGACCGGGACTACCTGCGGTTTCCGGATCTGCGCGTGCGCAACCCGCTCGTCGGCTGACGGATCTCAGCGCCGGAGCACGAGCCGGCGCCTCGGCGGGTCGGCCCCCGCAGGGCGCGCGGCCCGGCTCTGCCTCAGAACCCGTACGCCTCCTTGAGCTCCGGGTCCTTCTCGGCCAGCATCGTCGCGAGCTGCACCATGACCTGGCACTGCTTCCAGGTCGCGTCGTCCTGCATCTTGCCGTCGATCATGTGCACGCCGCGGCCGTCGGGGATCGCCTCGATCACCTTCTTGGCGAACTTCACCTCGTCGGGGTCGGGCGAGAAGACCTTCTTCGCGATGTCGATCTGCACGGGGTGCAGCGACCAGGCACCGACGCAGCCCAGCAGGAAGGCCGACCGGAACTGGGCCTCGCAGGCCTCGACGTCGCGGATGTCGCCGAACGGCCCGTAGAAGGGAAGGATGCCGGCGCTCGTGCAGGCGTCCACCATGCGGGCGATCGAGTAGTGCCACGGGTCCTGCTGGGCGGTCTCGCGGGTCTGCCCGGCGACGATCGCGCCCTCGGCGTCGAGCTCCGGGTCGCTGATCGAGACGTAGCCGGGGTGCCCGCCGCCGACGCGCGTCGTCTTCATGCGGCGCGAGGCGGCGAGATCCGCCGGGCCGAAGCTCATGCCCTGCATGCGGGGGCTCGCGTAGGCGATCTCCTCGACGTTCGCGACGCCGAGCGCGGTCTCCAGGATCGCGTGCACGAGGATCGGCTTGCGCACCCCGGCGCGCGCCTCGAGCTGGGCCAGCAGGCGATCGACGTAGTGGATGTCCCACGCGCCCTCGACCTTCGGGACCATGATCACGCTGAGCTTGTCGCCGATCTCGGTGAC
>DAIPYF010000148.1:3052-6911 GCA_036782855.1 Solirubrobacteraceae bacterium | reverse complement strand
AGGAGGACGACGCGGCGACGCGCCGCCTGGTCGACGTCAACGTCCACGGCGTCCTGAACGGCATGAAGCTCGTCCTCCCCGGGATGGTCGAGCGCGGCCGCGGGCACCTGGTGAACGTCTCCAGCTCGCTCGGGCGCACCGGGCTGTCGAACGCGGCGACCTACTGCGGGTCGAAGTTCTTCGTCTACGGCACGAGCGAGGCGATCCGCGCGGAGCTGCGCGGCACCGGCGTCGACGTCACGTGCGTCATGCCCGGGCAGGTCCGCACCGATCTGTCCGCCGGCCTCGCCGACTCGCGCGCCGCGCGCGACGTCGGGCCCGAGGAGGTCGCCGCCGAGATCCTCTCCGCGCTGCGGCGCCCGCGCTTCGACGTCTACGTCCCGCGCTCGATCGGGCCGCTCACGACGGTCAACACGGTCCTTCCCCGCAGCGCGCGCGACGCGCTGCGCCGGACGCTGAAGGTCGACGCCGCGCTGGAGCACGCGGACGCCTCGGCGCGGCGCGGGTACGAGCTGCGGGCGGGCATCGAGACGCCCGCGCTGCCGCCGGCCGACTAACTCGTCGGCCGGAGCGCCTGCCAGCGCTCGCGCGCCTCGTCGATCGCGGTCATCGCGTCCTCGCGCGAGAACCAGCCGTCGACCATCACGTGCTTGCCCTCGGGCTGCTTGTAGATCGAGTAGAAGTGGCTGATCTCGTCGCGCAGCGGCTGCGGGAGGTCGTCCAGCGTCTCCATGTGGTTCCAGTTGGGGTCCTCGAGCGGGACGCAGCAGACCTTGTCGTCGACGCCCTTGTCGTCCCGCATCCGGAACAGCGCGATGACCTTGACCGGGATGACGCAGCCCGGGAACGTCGGCTCGCTCACGCACACCATCGCGTCGAGCGGGTCGCCGTCCTCGCCGAGCGTGTCGGGGATGAACCCGTAGTCGGTCGGGTACACGACGGAGGAGAAGAGGAAGCGATCGAGCTTGATCGCCTGGAGCTCCTCGTCCCACTCGTACTTGTTGCGCGAGCCCTTGGGAATCTCGACAAAGCAGTGCGTCATCTGGGCAGCGATACTACGCGGCCGTGACCGACGATCTCGCCCGCCGCTCCATCGCGACCATCCGCGCGCTGTCCATCGACACCGTGCAGGAGGCGAACTCGGGACACCCCGGCCTGCCGCTCGGCATGGCGCCCGCCGCGTACCTGCTGTTCCAGCGGATCATGCGCTTCGACCCGCGCGACCCCACGTGGCCCGACCGCGACCGGTTCGTCCTCAGCGCCGGTCACGGATCGGCACTGCTCTACGTGATGCTCCATCTCAGCGGGTACGACGTCTCCCTGGACGACCTCAGGCGCTTCCGTCAGTGGGGCTCGATCACGCCCGGCCACCCCGAGCTCGACCACGTCAACGTCACGCCCGGCGTCGAGGTCACGACCGGACCGCTCGGACAGGGCTTCGCCAACGGCGTCGGCATGGCGCTCGCCGAGCGCTTCCTGCGTGAGCGCTTCGGCAAGGACGTCCAGCACCACCACGTCTTCGCGATCGTCTCCGACGGCGACCTCATGGAGGGCATCGCCTCCGAGGCCGCGTCGCTCGCCGGCCACCTGCGACTCAGCCGGCTCGTCTACCTCTACGACGACAACGACATCTCGCTCGACGGGCCGACGTCGCTCGCCTTCAAGGAGGACACGACGAAGCGCTTCGAGGCCTACGGCTGGCACGTCGAGGAGGTCGCCGACGTCGAGGACCTGACCGCGCTCGAGCAGGCCATCGACCGGGCGGTTCGCGAGGACGAGCGCCCGTCGCTCGTGCGGGTGCGCTCGATCATCGGCTACCCGTCGCCGAACAAGCAGGGCACGAGCGGCGCGCACGGCGCCCCGCTCGGCGAGGAGGAGGTGCGCCTCACGAAGGAGGCGATGGGCCTCGACCCCGACCTGCGCTTCGACGTCCCCGCGGATGTCGCCGAGCACATGAGCCAGGTCGCGCGCGGCGCTGCGCTCCAGGCCGAGTGGCAGTCGCAGATGCGGACGTGGCGCGAGCGCGACCCGGATCTCGCCGCCGAGTGGGACGCGGCGTGGTCCGGGAGGCCGCTGCCCGGCGTCGGCGAGGCGCTGCGCTCGGTGAGCTTCAGCAAGGACGGGCTCGCCACGCGGGTCGCCGGCAAGGAGGCGATGGCCGCGATGGCCCCGTTCGTCCCGACGCTCGTCGGGGGCGCCGCCGACCTGGCGAGCTCGACCAACACGATGATGCCCGGGGGCGAGAGCGCCCACTACACCGAGCGGCAGGCCGGCCGCAACGTCTACTTCGGCGTGCGCGAGCACGGAATGGGCGGGGCGGTCAACGGCATGGCGGCCCACGGCGGGATCGTGCGGCCGTACGGCTCGACGTTCCTGCAGTTCGCGGACTACATGCGCGGCTCGATCCGCCTGTCGGCGCTGATGGGGCTGAACGTCGCGTGGGTGTTCACGCACGACTCCGTCGGCCTGGGCGAGGACGGCCCGACCCACCAGCCGGTCGAGCATCTCGCCGCCCTGCGCGCGATCCCGCACCTGACGGTGATCCGGCCCGCGGACGCCGCCGAGACCGCGGAGGCGTGGCGCGTGATCCTCGAGGACCTCGACGGCCCGGGCCTGCTGGCGCTCTCGCGCCAGGGCGTGCCGGCGTTCGGCCGCGGCGCCGGGGGCGTCGCCGATGCGACGGGCCTGGCCCGCGGCGCCTACGTCCTGCGCGAGGCCGGCGATGCGCGCGCGACGATCGTCGGCACAGGCACCGAGGTGACGGTCGCGCTCGCGGCCGCCGACCTGCTCGGCGCCGAGGGGATCCCGGCACGCGTCGTCTCGATGCCGAGCTGGGAGCTCTTCGACGCGCAGGACCTCGAGTACCAGGAGCAGACCATCCCGGTCGAGCTCGTGTCCGTGTCCGTCGAGGCCGGCATCACGATGGGCTGGGAGCGCTGGGTGGACAGCGCCGTCGGGATCGACCGCTTCGGCGCGTCGGCCCCCGGCCCGGAGGTGCTCGAGCGCCTGGGCATCACGCCCGAGGCGGTCGCCGGCCGCGTGCGCGAGCTGCTGGGCTGAGGGCGGGCGGGGACTCAACCCCGCTCGTACATCTGCCGATACACGCCCGGTGAGGCTCAGGTATCCGTGCATCCGGCCGAATTGCGCGAGGCCCGCGTCGCGGGCCTCGGGCGATGGAGCCAGGGGGACTCGAACCCCCGACCTCCTGGGTGCGATCCAGGCGCTCTCCCAACTGAGCTATGGCCCCGCAGGACGGCTCAGTGTATCCGGAGGGCCGCGCGCATGAGCTTCCGCGGCAAGCTGGGCATCTTCTTCTTCCTCGTCGTCGTGGTGCCGATCGTGTCGGTCGCGTTCGTGCTCTTCAACCTCGTCGACGACAACGAGACCGGCAAGGCCGACGCGCGCCTCGCCAGCAACCAGGCGGTCGCCGTCAACCTGACCCGCGATCTGCGCGTCGAGGCCGACCGGATCGCCGAGCAGGTCATCGGCGATCCACGGATCGGCGCGGCGCTCCGCTCCGGCGACGAGCGGGCGCTGACGGTGCGGCTGCGAGCGCTGCGCGCGAGCACCGGTGCGACGCGCATCGCCGTCGAGCGGGACCGCGCGACGGTCGCCGACACCGGGGGGGACAAGGCGGTCTTCCCGACCTTCCGCCGGCTGGTGGACGGGGACGGGCGCCGGCAGGGCACGCTCGGGGTGTCCGTCGCCGACGCGCAGGAGTTCGCCGGGGACGTCGCGAGGGTGACGAACCTCGAGGCGATCGTCTCGTCCGCCGACGGCGTGCTCGGCACCACGCTCCAGGGGGTGCCGCCTGGAACGATCCCGGCGCGGCAGGGGACCGTCGACGCACCGGCGGGGG
>DAIPYF010000148.1:0-3042 GCA_036782855.1 Solirubrobacteraceae bacterium | reverse complement strand
GTTCCGCGCCGCCAGCTTCGAGGCTCCCGGCTTCGAGGCGCAGGTCTCGCGCGTGACGGTCCTCGAGCCGGCGTCGCTCGTCGCCGGCGACCGGCGCCAGAGCCGCGCCCTCATCGCCCTCCTGCTGCTGGGCTTCATGCTCATCGCGCTGACCCTCGCCTGGTTCCTCGCCCGGTCGCTCCACGGGCAGCTCGCGAGCTTCCTCGAGGGCGCGCGCCGCATCGGCGCCGGGGACTACGCCTCGCGAGTGCCGACGGTCGGCCACGACGACTTCGCGGCCCTCGGGGAGGAGTTCAACAAGATGTCCGCCGAGCTCGAGTCGCGTGAGCGCGACCTGACGATCGAGCGCGAGCGGCTGCGCCGCGCGCTGCGCCGCCTCGGCGAGGCGTTCGCCTCCGGCCTGGACCGCCGTCGCCTGCTCGAGGTCGCGGTCGCCGCGATGTGCGAGGGCGTGGCCGCGGACGCTGGGCGCGCCTGGGCTCGCAGCGGCCCCGGCGGGAACATGGAGGTCATCGTGACCAGCGGTGACGTCGAGGCGGCCGACTCCGCGATGGCGGGCGTCGAGGCGCGCGCCTTCGAGGTCGGCGCGTCCGCTCGCGGCGTCGTCGACCACCGCGCCGCGATCGCGCTGCCGCTGCGCACCCCCGCCGGCGACCTCGTCGGCTTCGTCTCGATCGCCCGCCGCGGCGCGCCGTTCACCGATCCCGAGCGCGAGCTCCTCGGGTACCTGGCTCAGCAGGCGGCGCAGTCGCTCGAGAACGCCGACCTGCACGAGGTCGTCGAGCGCCAGGCGATCGAGGACGGTCTCACGGGCCTGGCGAACCGCCGGCGCTTCGAGGAGCGCCTCACCGACGAGGTCGAGCGCGCGCGTCGCTTCCCGGGCCAGGCGCTCGGGCTCGTGATGCTCGACATCGACGACTTCAAGGCCGTGAACGACCGCCTCGGGCACGTCGCGGGTGACGAGGTGCTGCGCGCCGTCGCCGGCGCGATCGGCGAGGGTCGCCGCGAGACCGACCTCGCCGCGCGCTACGGCGGCGAGGAGCTCGCGCTGATCCTGCCGGGCGCCGACCTGGACGGCGCGATGCGCGCCGCCGAGCGGATCCGCCGGGCGGTGGAGCACCTCGACCTGGCGCTCCCCGGGCCGGACGACGGACCGCTGCGCGTCACACTCAGCGCGGGCGTCGCGGTGTTCGGTCACGGGGCCGAGGACGCGCCCGCCCTCGTGGCCGCGGCGGACGACGCGCTCTATGAGGCCAAGCGCTCGGGCAAGAACCGCGTCGTGCGCGCGGACAGCCCTGCCGCCCTGCCCGCGGAGTAGGCTCCGGGGTCGATGGGACTCCTCGACGACGCGATTCGCGAGCACCTGGAGCTCAAGCGGCGCCTCGGCGCCGACGAGAGCGAGGTCGCCCGCCTGGAGCGCGAGGCCTTCGGCGCGAAGGAGGACGCCGCGGCCGCGGCCGCCCCGGAGGCCGAAGCGCCGCCGGTCGTCGCCGAGCCGGAGCCGGAGCCCGTGGTGCCCGAGCCCGAGCCTGAGCCGGTCGCCGTCGAGCAGCCGACCCGGCAGTTCACGCTCGAGGAGATGGAGGACGCCGCCCCGGAGCCGGAGCCGGAGCCGGAGCCCGCCGAAGCCGTGGAGCGCGACGAGCTCGAGGAGACCCCCGACTTCCTGCAGGAGACACCGGAGCACGACCGGCTCTGGTTCGAGCAGAAGCCCCCGAAGGACTTCGACTTCTGACCGGGGAGGGCCGCCGGCCGTGGCGCTGCCGCTGACCTGGCTCGACGTGTTCGGGGCCGAGCCCCTGACCGGGAACCCGCTCATCGTCGTGCACGACGCCGACGAGCTCGGCGAGGAGACGATGCAGCGCTTCGCGCGGGAGACGCGCCAGGCGGAGACGACGTTCGTGCAGCGCCCGACCGCGGCCGGCGCCGACTACCGCAACCGCATCTTCGACACGCGCCGCGAGCTGCCGATGGCCGGGCACCCGTCGCTCGGCACCGCCGTCGCCGTCGCGCACCGCGCCGGGCAGCTCCGCGCGCGCTACGTGCAGCAGACGCCGGCCGGCCAGCAGCTCGTCGAGGTCGAGCTCGCGGAGGACGGCGGCGCGGCGCGCGCGTCGATGCTGCAGGAGCCCGCCGAGTTCGGCTCGGTCGCGGACGCGGCGCAGACGCTCGCGGCCGTCGGGCTCGCCGCGTCCGACGCGCACCCCGACCTGCCGCCGCAGGCGATCTCGACCGGGTACCGCCACCTGATCGCGCCCGTCCGCAACCCGGACGTTCTGGCTCGCTGCGAGCCGGCGTACGCGGAGCTGGAGGCGCTGCTGGAGCCGCGCGGGTGCGGAGTGCTCTACCTCGCCGCCGTGGACCCGGACCTCGGGTACGCCCAGGCACGCTCGTTCTACTGCGACGTCGGCGGTGCCGTCTCCGAGGACCCGGCGACGGGGTCCGCCGCGGGTCCGCTCTGCGCGTATCTGCACGAGCGGCTCGGGCTCGAGCGGATCCTCATCGACCAGGGCGTGATGATGAGCCGGCCGAGCCGCCTGGAGGCGCAGATGGACCTCGACCGCGTGCGCGTGAGCGGGGACGTCGTGATCCTCGCCGTCGGCGAGATCCGCCTGCCCGCCTGACGCGCGCTCACTGCGGGAAATGATCAGGGAGTGATCGAAACCCGCAGCGGGCGCGATTCGCCAGGCGCTCACTGCGGGAAATGCTCAGTCACTGGTCATTTCCCGCCAACGCGTGCGGGCCGCCCGTCTGGCACGCGCCAAACGAGCGTCCAGCGACCGGCGCCCGGGCTTCAGGTCGGGGTCCACGGCGCCGACGCTGTTCGGGCATCAAGCGCGCGTCGCATCGTCGGGGAACGGCGACGCGCCACACGGCACTTGCCTCTGGAGGGCAAGGACGCTGCGGGTGCGCCCCCGACCGCCATCGCGCCGGGGGCGCACCCGTCGCCGTGCCGCCCGTTTCGCCGGGCTACAATCGGCGTCCTCGGGGCCATAGCTCAGCTGGGAGAGCGCCTGCTTTGCAAGCAGGAGGTCAGGGGTT
>DAIPYF010000147.1:0-6998 GCA_036782855.1 Solirubrobacteraceae bacterium | reverse complement strand
GTAGTACTCGTCCTCGATGTCCGAGGCCTTCTCGATCCACAGCTCGTGGACGATGTGGCCGCGGATGTCGAGCCCGAGGATGTTCGTCGCGTGTTCGCGCGCCTCGTCCTCGTTCGCGGCCAGCTTCACCCCTCCGGCCTTCCCGCGCCCGCCGATCAGCACCTGTGCCTTCACGACGACGGGGTATCCGAGCTCGTTCGCGGCGGCGACGGCGTCCTCGACGGTCGTGACGGCCCGGCCGTCAGAGACTTCGAGTCCGTGGCGCGCGAACAGCTGCTTGCCTTGGTATTCGAGCAGGTCCATAGCGGCGGCGGAGGCTAGCGGAGCGAGTGCCTCCGGCGACGGTTGGTGGTTGACAGGCCGCGCCGCGGCCGTGACCCTCGGTGGGTGTCCCGGCTCGTGCGGAGAGCGATGGTGGCTGCCGCGATGGTGCTTGCGGCGGGGTGTTGCGCTGCGCCGGGCGCGTGGGCCGCGGGGGAGCTGGGGATCACGGTGAGCGGGATGCCGGCGCAGTTCATCGCCGGCGATACGGCGACGCTCACAGCGACCGTCACGAACCTCTGGAACGAGCCCACGCTCGAGACGACGCTGGTCGCGAACCCCCAGTGGGATCCGTTTGAGACCGACCCTCCGAAGCTCTCAGGCCCGGGATGCAACGACTCGCTGGCTCCGCCCACGCTGTTGTGCAATCTGCCTTCGATACCGCCAGGTGGATCAGCTCAGGTTCAGTTCACCGCGTCGGTGGCGGGCATCGGCGCGATCGAGATGCAGATCAACGCGAACGCCGAGGGGACGCCCTCCGGGACGAGCCTCTATTCGCCGTTCGTCATGTGGGACGCGACGTTCGAGCCCAAGGCCGACACCAAGCTCACCCTCACCACCTCCGCCGAGACCGTCGCCAACGGCGCCCCCGTCACGATCCGCGGGCTGGCCTCGAATACGAAGGCCGACGGCACCGCCTACGGCACCGCGATCAAGTTCTCGCTCCCCGCGGGCGTCGAGGTCGTCTCCCGCCCGCCCGACTGCACCGGCAGCGCCATCAACCTCACCTGCCCCGTCGGCGACCTCGGCCCGCAGGCCACGGCCGGGCGCGATGTCACGCTCCGCTCCACCACCGAGGGCTCGTTCACCGTCCTGGGCACCGTCACCTGGGCGCGCCCCGACACCACGCCCATCGACACCCAGGGCCAGGTCACCGTGACCGTCCAGCCGCCGCCCGAGGCGCCCGGCCCGCCGCCCGCGGCCACCCCGAAGGCGGCCGCGAAGCCGAAGACCGTCAGCGCGACGACGCTCGCGCAGGGCGTCCCGCGGTCCGGCGCCTGCGCGCGCTCGCGCCGGCTGAGCCTCGTGCTGCGCTCGGTCGGCAGCTGGGACCCCGTCCGCGCGACGATCCGGGTGACGGGCCGCAAGCGCGCGCTGGTCCTCAAGGGCGCCCGCGCGCGGCGGCCGTTCACGCTCACGCTGCCGCGCTCGGGGCGCGTGAAGCTCAGCATCGACGTCACGCTCGACAACGGCCGCCGCTACAAGGCCACGCGCACGTTCCGGCGCTGCTGACGGCGGCCGCGCGGCGTCGCTCGACGGGTCCTTCCTAGAATGGCCCGTCTATGCCGCTTCCCGCCAAGGTCACCTGGGTCACCTTCGATGTCTATGGCACGCTGATCGACTGGGAGGCGGGCATCCTCGACGCGTTCAAGCGAGAGGCGCAGCGAGAGGGCTTCACGATCGAGGAGCCCGACAAGATCTTCCCCCGCTTCCTCGAGCTGGAGCACGAGATCGAGGCGGGCTCCTACGAGCTGTACGCCGAGGTCCTGCGCCGCTGCGCCGTCACGATCGCCAAGGAGATCGGCTGGCCGCTGGAGCCCTCGCGCAGCGGATTCCTCCCGGACTCGGTGCCGCGCTGGCGCCCGTTCAAGGAGACGAACACGCAGATGACGCGGTTCGGCAAGAAGTTCAGCACCGGCCTGATCTCGAACATCGACGACAAGCTGCTCGGCGAGACGCGCCGCCACATCCCGCACGTCTTCGATCTCGTCGTCACCGCGCAGCAGGTCCGCTCCTACAAGCCGGACTCCGCGCACTTCACCGAGTTCGCCCGCCGCGTGGGCAGCAAGAAGAACTGGGTTCACGTCTGCAGCGGCGTCCACGCCGACCTCGAGCCGGCCCTGAAGGCGAAGGTCCCGGTCATCTGGGTCAACCGCCGCAAGGAGCAGCTCGACCCGAGCGCCAAGAAGCCGACCGCCGAGGTGAAGACGCTCCTCGAGGCGGCGAAGCTGCTCGGCGCCGTCTAGGGCGGCGCCCGGCGTCGCGATGCGGGTCATCGCGCTCACCGAGGACGTGCTCGTCTGCACGTCCGCCTTCTGGCAGACGACGTGCACCGTCGTCCGCGGCCCCGACCGTGACGCGCCCGAGGCGTTCGTCATCGACTCGCCGGTGCTCCCGGACGAGCTGGAGGCGCTCCCCGGCGTCCTGGAGCACGTCGGCTGGCCGTGCTCGGGCCTGCTCGCGACGCACGGCGACTGGGACCACCTGCTCGGGCGCCTGGCCTTCCCGGGCGCCGCGCTCGGCTGCGCCGAGACGACCGCCGCGCGCCTGACCGGCTCGATGGGGGATGCCGTGCGGGAGCTGCGCGAGTTCGACGACGAGCACTACGTCGAGCGCCCGAAGCCCCTGCAGCTGGGGGAGTTCCAGGCGCTGCCGGTGCCGGGCAAGGTCGAGATCGGCGGCGGCGAGCTGGAGCTGCACCCGACCGAGGGCCACGTGCCGGAGGGGATGGCGATCGCGGTGCCGTGGGCGGGCGTGCTCGTCGTCGGCGACTACGTCTCGCCGGTCGAGATCCCGTGGATCAGCGAGGGCGGCTCGCGCTCGGCGTACGTCGCGACCCTGGGCCGGCTGCTCCCGCTGATCGAGGCCGCCGAGCACATCGTCCCCGGGCACGGCGCGGTCCTCGACCCGGTGCGCGCCGCGGCGATCGTGCGCGAGGACCTGCACTACCTGGAGACGGGCGAGCTGCCGATCGCGCGGCGCACGCCCGCGCAGAAGAAGATCGACGCCGAGAACCGGGGGCGCTGGTGATCCACCACGTCGCGCTGGAGGTCGCGCCGGACACCGCCGGCGACGAGGTCGCGTTCTGGGCGCTGCTGGGCTTCGGCGAGGTCGCGCCGCCCGGGGAGCTTGCCGAGCGCGCGCGCTGGGTCGAGCTGGAGGGGATCCAGGTCCACCTGCTGTTCGCCGACGCCCCCGTGGTCCCCGCCGACGGGCACGTCGCCGTCGCCACGCGCGACTACGACGCGGTCGTCGCCCGCCTGCGCGCCGCCGGCCACGAGGCAGCGCCGCGCCGCGAGCACTTCGGCACGCCGCGCACGCAGGTGCGCTCACCCGCAGGGCACCTCGTCGAGGTCATGGCGCCGCCGCGGCCCTGAGCGGATCGGCGCGGCTGAAGCCCGCTCAGCGGGCTCGAGCGGCGGCGATCCGGGCTGAGGAGGAAGCGGATCAGGCTCAGTCGAGGTCGAACGCCGCGCGGATGGCCTCGGCGAGGTCGGGCTCCTGGTGGTCCAGGAGCACCCCGATCTGCGGGCCGAGGGCCGCCGCGGGGATGGTGGTGATGTTGTCGCAGCTCACCGCCGAGGCGCGGTCGAGGCCGTTCGCCGGCCCGACCGCGACCTCGGTCGAGAGGCCGCGGACCGTCGTCGTGATCGGAGCGACCGTCACGCCCGTCAGATGCGGCCGGACCAGCGCGCGCGTCAGGATCAGGACGGGTCGCCCCCGGTCGAGCTCCGCTGTGTGGATCGGCCGCACTAGGCGCCCGGGGCGTGGCGCGCGGCGAACTCGGCGAGGCCGTCGAGGTCCGGGTCCGGGCCGGAAGCCGCGAGGATCTCCGCGTCGCGCGTGGCGATCGCGCGGCGGCGCTCGCGCTCCAGGGCGCGCGTCACGACGGCTGCGCGGCTCGGCTCCAGGCCCGCGCCCACGCGTTCATCGACGAACGCGACGAGGTCGTCGGGGAGGCGTACGGCGATCTGCACGGTCATACCAAAACGGTACCGATCTGGTATGCAGGCTGTCAAGCAGCGCGCGACGGCGCGACTCACGTGCTCCGGCATGCGAGCCGCACGAGCCGCTGGTCGGCGGTGAACAGCCGCCGGGTGCCCGCCAGCGCCGTCGTCGCCGTGGTCACCACGACGGCGCCGAGGATGATCCACATCAGGGCGAGCTGGACGAGCACCGCATCGACGGGATCGACGCCCGCGAGGATCAGGCCCGTCATCGCGCCCGGCAGGAAGACGATGCCGAGCGCCTTCGTGTTCTCGATCTGCGGGGAGATCGACAGTCGCAGCGCGCGGCGCACCTGCGGGCGGGCCGCGTCGATCCCGGGCAGGCCGAGCGCCAGCCGCGCCTCGATCTCCGGACGGCGGTCGGCCATCAGGCCCGCGAGCGCCGTCACGACGACGACGCACGACTTCATCGAGTTGCCGACCACCATCCCGGCGATCGGGACGACCGTGCGGCCGTCCACCGGGAAGATGCCCAGCCCGAACGTCAGGCCGAGCGCGACCGCGGCCGTCACCGCGTTCGCGATCAGCGCGATCCGCAGGACGCCCGGCAGCTCGGGCGCGCGCCGCCGCACCGTGACCGCCGCGAACACGACGATCCCCGCGACCCACAGCCACGACCACGCGAGCGGGGTGTCCGGATCCACGATCAGCTGCAGCGCGAGCGCGACGAGCAGCAGCTGGACCGCGGACCGCACGACCGCGACGACCATGTCGCGCCCGAGCCCCAGACGCTCGCGCAGCGAGACCGCGATCGCGATCGCGATGAGGCTCAGCGAGGCGACGAGGCCGACCCAGGTGACGTCCCCCTCACCCATGCCGGTGCTCCAGCGCGCGGGCGACGCGCCCGTCCTGCAGCCGCAGGACGTGGTCTGCGACGCGCTCCAGCTGCGCTTCGTCGTGGGTGACGAGCAGCACCGGGACGCCGTCGCCCGCGAGCGTGCGCATGAGCGCCTCGAGCTCGTCGCTCGCGTCGGCGTCGAGCGCGGAGGTCGGCTCGTCCATGAGGATCACGTGCGGGTCGGTGGCGAGCGTGCGCGCCAGGCAGGCGCGCTGGCCCTCGCCGCCGGAGAGCGTGTCCGCGTCGCGGCCGGCGAACGCGTCGGGGTCGAGCGCGGCGCGCCGCAGCAGCGCCGCGACCCGCTCGTCATCGGCGCCCGGGTCCGCGACGCGCAGGTTGTCGGCGACGGTGCCGGGGAAGAGGACGGGCGCCTGGAAGACCATGCCGACCGCGCGGCGGTGCGCGAGCGGGTCGAGCGCCGCGATGTCCTCGCCGCGGTAGCGCACCGTCCCGCCGTCCGGCGCCTCGAGGCGGTTGCAGCAGCGCAGCAGCGTGGACTTGCCGGCGCCGGAGGGCCCCGCGATCGCGGTGATGCCCGTGTCCGGGAGCGTCACGCTCACGTCGTCCAGGCGCGGGCGCTCGTCGCCGGCGACGGAGACGTGGTCGAAGGTGAAGAGCGGGGGCGTGGCGGCTACTCCGCGGCGTCGTCGTCCAGCCGGACGCTGAGGAACAGGTCGCGCCCGTCCCAGGGCGTCGACTTCTTCCCGAACCCGACCGACTCGTACAGGCGCAGGGCGGGCTCGTTGACCTCGTTGACGTCGAGCTCCGCGCGGCGGCAGCCACGCGCGCGGGCGTGCTCCAGCGAGAAGGCGACGAGCGCGCGGCCGAGGCCCGTCCCGCGGGCGTGGTCCTCGACGAAGACGTCCTCCAGCAGGCAGTCCTCGGAGGCGGTCCAGACGCTGTGGCGGTAGCGCAGCACGACGATGCCGGCGGGCGGAGCGTCAGCGTCCGGCGCGCCGATGACGAAGTCGGTGCCCCGGTCCTCGACCAGCTTGTCCACGCCCGCGAGGAACGCGTTGTCGCTCGGCCAGTCCTTGCCGAGGTGGTTGCGGAACCCGATCAGCAGGCGCGCGACGATCTCCGCCTCGTCGGCGTCGGCGACCCAGACGTGCGGCCCCTCGGTCATGCCCGTGACGCTAGCGCGCGGGGATCGGGGCAGGCAGCTATTCGGCCGCCGGCGCCGCCGCCGGGCTGACGATCCGCGCGATCGGGTCGCCGGCCTGGATCGCGGCGCCCTCCTTGATCGGGAGGTCCTCGATCACGCCCGCCTTGTGGGCGGTGATCTCGTTCTCCATCTTCATCGCCTCGATGATGCAGAGGAGCTGGCCCTCCTCGACGGTCTGGCCCTTCTCGACGACGACCTTCCACATGTTGCCCTGGAGGGGCGCCTCGAGCAGGTCCGGGCCGCCGGCGCCGCCGGCCTTGCGCTCGCTGCGCTTGGCCTTCTTGCCGCCGGCCGGCGCGCCCGCGCCGGCACCCGCGACGACCGCGCCCGCGAACGCGGGGCCGATGACGTTCACGTCGAAGCGCCGGCCGGACACCTCCACGGTGTACGACTGCTCGACGGTCTCCAGCGGCTCGCCGTCGTCGTCGGTCGGCTTGGGCGGCGCCGGGGCGGGAGCCGTGGACTTCAGCCAGTCCTTGTCCTCGACGAGGTCCTTGCAGGTCTCCGCGTTCGCCCACTGCTCGGTCTTCAGCAGCGCGTCGTGGAACGGGATGAGCGTCGTGAGGCCCTCGATCTCGTACTCCTCGAGCGCGCGGATCATCCGCTGCGTCGCGGCCTCGCGGTCGACGTCCCAGACGATGAGCTTGCTCACCATCGGGTCGTACATCGGGCTGACCTCGCCGCCCGGGCCGACGCCGGAGTCCACGCGCACGCCGGGGCCCGAGGGCTCCCGGTACGCGCCGATCTTCCCGGGGGCCGGGGTGAAGTTCTTCGCCGCGTTCTCGGCGTTGATGCGGCACTCGATCGCGTGGCCGCGCAGCTCGACCTGCTCCTGCGTGTAGGAGAGCGGGAGGCCCGCGGCGGCGCGGATGCCCTCCTTGACGATGTCGATGCCGGTCACCATCTCGGTGACGCAGTGCTCGACCTGCACGCGGGTGTTCATCTC
>DAIPYF010000146.1:0-6999 GCA_036782855.1 Solirubrobacteraceae bacterium | reverse complement strand
GATCGTCGTCCCGCGCGGAGCGGGCGCGCTCGCGACGTCGGCGGGGTTCACGGATGTGCGCGAGGTCGTCGAGGGTGACGCCGTCGAGCTGGGCGGCGTGCGCGTGCGCGCGGTGCCCGCCGAGCACGACGACCGCCGGGGCCCGTTCGGCGGGCCGCGCGCCGATCCGATCGGCTACGTGGTCGAGGGCCCGACGCGCGTGTACTTCGCCGGTGACACCGACGTGTTCGACGGGATGGCCGACCTGCCGGGCGCGGCGCCGCTCGACGTCGCGCTGCTCCCGGTCTGGGGGTGGGGCCCGTCGCTGGGTGCGGGCCACATGGACCCGCGCCGCGCGGCGGAGGCGGCCGCCCTGCTGCGCCCGCGCGTGGCGCTCCCGATCCACTGGGGCACGCTGTACCCGCTCGCCCTCCACCGCGTGCGGCCGGTCCCGCTGACCGACCCGCCGCACCAGTTCGCGCGCTTCGCGGCGAGCCTGGCGCCGGACGTCGACGTGCGCATCGTCGCCCCCGGCGGCAGTCTCACCCTCGGCGAGCGCCCGCTCGTGGAGGAGTGACGGCGGGTCAGTCGCGCGATGGCGGCTTCATCGCCGCGAGCGCCCAGGCGATGAACAGCGCCTGCAGCGGCAGCCGCGCGTAGAGCGTCGGCGCCCCGCCCGGGACCTCGGGGAAGTCCTCCGGGTGGGTGGCCATGTGGAGGTTCGCGGGGAAGACGGCGAGCAGCGTCGCGATCGACAACCACCCGCCGAAGCGGCGCACGCGCGGATCCGGGCAGATGACGGCGGCGCCGCCGAGGATCTCCGCGAGGCCGCTGGCCCGGTTCATCGCGTCGTGCGCGGGCAGCCAGGGCGGCATGATCCGCAGGTAGAACCGCGGGTTGAGGAAGTGGTTGAGCCCGGCGAGGACGAAGATCGGCCCGAAGAGGGAGCGGAGCACGCGCATGGGCCGGACCCTAGGGGGTAGCGTCCGCGCATGCCCATCGCCAGGACGGACTCCGGTCTCGCCTACCGCGAGGCGCTGCCGGCGACCGAGCCCCTCGGGACCCTGCTCTGCGTCCACGGCTACCCCGAGTCCTCGCACATGTGGCGGGCCACGCTCGAGGCGGCCGCCCGGGCCGGCTGGCGCGCCGTCGCGCCCGACCTGCCGGGCTACGGGGACTCGCCGCTCGGCGAGGCGACGGGGGCGTGGGAGGGCCACGTCGCGGCGCTCGCGCGCCTGCACGCGGACCTCGGCCTCGGGCCCGTCGTGCTGTGTGTCCACGACTGGGGCGGGCTGATCGGCCTGCGCTGGGCCTGCGACGCGCCGCAGCACGTCCGGGGCCTGGTGATGAGCGCGACGGGCTTCTTCGCGGACGGGAAGTGGCACGGCCTGGCGCAGGTGCTGCGCACGCCGGGCGAGGGGGAGGAGCTGGCGGCGAACACCACCCGCGAGACGCTCGGGGGCATGCTCGGCGCGGTCTCGCGGATGGATGAGGCCGCGATCGACGCGTGCTGGAAGGCCTACGAGACCGACGAGCGGCGCGCCGCCCAGCTGGCGCTCTACCGGTCGGGCGACTTCGAGAAGCTCGCGCCCTACGAGGGGCACCTCGCGGCGCTCGGCGTCCCGGCGCTGGTCGTGTGGGGTGCGGGCGATGCGTTCGCCCCGCTGGCGGGCGGCCGCCGGCTGCGGGACGAGATCCCCGGCGCGCGGCTCGTCGTCCTCGAGGACGAGGGGCACTTCCTGTTCGACGATGCGCCGGCCCTCACGGCCGGGATCGTCGCCGGGTTCCTCGACGACCTCGCCGCTCAGGCGGCGGTGTCGGGCGGCGCGTCCGGGACCTGACCGGGCGGGCGCCACTCGAACTGGTTCTCCGGGTCGTCGCCGATCGCGATGACGACCGGGTCGGCGCCGCCGGCGCGTGCGGTGATCGCGAGCGGGAGGTCCGGTCGCGTCGTCTCGAAGACCGCCATCGCGACGTTGCGCCCGCCGAGGGCGTCCGCGAGACCGAGCACGCCCGCGACGAGATGGTCGAGGCCGCCGATCGTGCCGGTGACCTCGCCGGTCGCCGTCTCGACGTCGAACGGCGGCAGCTGGCGCACGTCGGGCAGCGCCGGGACGGGGACGTCGAGGTCGATCCCGTGGGGCAGGTGGACGAGACGGTCCCCGTAGTCGACCTCGATGACCGCCAGGCGCCCGCATTCGACGACCGCGGGACCCTCTCCGGGCTCCCGGTCGACGAGCCCGACGGCGCGCAGGGCGCCCGCGCGGTGGACGAACTCGCGCAGCGCGGCGACCGCCGGGTCGAGGGCTCCGACGGTCGCGACGAGCTCGATCCGGTCGTCCTCGGACATGGCGCGCGACGCTAGCAGCGGCGGGCTCCGCGCGCCGAACGGCGGATTCCTACACACCGGACTTCAGAGTGTCTGCGGTGTGCATGCGGTGGGCCGCCCGGCTCGTCCGTCCAGATGCGGCTGGACGCATTCAAGGGGGGCGCCGGGGGGCGCGATACCAGATGGGACCCCTGGTCCCCGGATCTCGTGCCCGATCTCGATCACTCCCCGTTCGCCGGCCTCGAGCCGCAGCTCGGCCTGGCTCCCGCCACGCGCCTGCTCGTCGTCGAGGGCCGTCCCGGAGACGCGCGCATGGTCGGCGACCTGCTCGCCTCCGCGGGACGCCTGGTCGACGTCCGTGCGCTCGCCCGCGCCACCGAGGCCGCGTCCGAGCTGCTCGACGCGCCCGCCGACGCCGTGCTGCTCGCCTGCGAGGACGACGCAACCCTCACGGAGGCGCTCGAGGAGCTGCGGTCGATGGTCGCCCACGTCCCGGTCGTCGTGCTCGCCGCGCGCGACGACGAGCGGGTGGCGCTCGACGCGATCCGCGCGGGCGCCCAGGACGTGCTCGTCCGTGGCCGGCTCGACGGCCCCGGGCTCGTGCGCTCGCTCGGCTTCGCGGTCGAGCGCGAGCGCGCCGGCAACGAGCTGGCGCGCCAGGCGATGCACGACCCGCTCACGGGCCTGCCGAATCGCATCCTGCTGCGTGACCGCCTCGACCAGGCTCTCGGGCGTCTCGGGCGCCGCGAGGAGACGGTCGGCGTGCTCGTCCTGGACCTCGACGGCTTCAAGGCCGTGAACGACGCGCTCGGCCACGAGAACGGCGACCTGCTGCTGATCGCCGTCGCCCGCCGCCTCAACGGGGTCCTGCGCTCCGGCGACACCGCCGCCCGCGTGGGCGGCGACGAGTTCGTCATCCTCTGCGAGGACGTGCGCGGCGCCCACCAGGCCGTCGCGGTCGCCCAGCGCGTCGCGGCGGCGCTCGTCGAGCCCATCTCCGTCGGCGCCGGCGAGGCGCACGTGCGCGCGAGCATCGGCATCGCCCTCGCCAGCGGGCACGGCACCGGGGCCGAGGAGCTGCTGCGCGACGCCGACGCCGCGATGTACCGCGCGAAGGAGCACGGCGGCACCTACGAGGTCTTCGACGACGAGATGCGGGCACGCGCCCAGCAGCGCCTGGACCTCGAGGACGACCTGCGCCGGGGCCTCGAGGCCGGCGAGTTCACGCTCCACTACCAGCCGGTCTTCCAGCTGCGGTCCGGTTCGATCGTCGGGTGCGAGGCGCTCCTGCGCTGGGGTCACCGCAGCCGCGGGCTCGTCACGCCCGGCGAGTTCCTCGACGTCGCCGAGGACGCGGGCCTGATGTTCCCGATCGGCGCGTGGGCGATCGGCTCCGCGGCGCGCCAGGCCGCGATGTGGGCCGCCGAGCGCCCGGGGGCCCCGGCCGTCGTGTGTGTGAACCTCAGTCCGCGCCAGTGCCTGCACAGCGACACCGTGGGCGTCGTGCAGCGCGCGCTCGACAACTCCGGCGCCGACCCCGCAAGCCTGTGCCTGGAGTTCACCGAAGCGGCCGTGATGGCCAACCAGCTGCGCGCGGGCCGCGTCCTGCGCGGCATCAAGGACCTCGGCTGCCGCCTGGCGATCGACGACTTCGGGACGACCCAGTCGTCCCTGCGCCTGCTGGAGCAGCTGCCGGTCGACACGGTGAAGATCGACCGCTCGTTCATCACCGGCATGGCCGAGAGCCATGAGGAGGCCGCGATCGTCGCCGCCGTGATCGGCCTCGCGCACGCGTTCGGGCTGGAGGCCGTCGCGGAGGGCGTCGAGACGCTCGCGCAGGTCGACCGGCTGCGCGCGCTCGGCTGCGACGCCGCCCAGGGGCACTACTTCGCCGCCGCGCAGCCCGCCGCGGAACTGACCGGCCTGCTGCTCGCGCTGGGCTAGCGCACCACGAACTGCGCCCGCTCGATGCGCTGCGCCACGACCTCGCCCCAGCGGTCCTCGCCGGCGATCGCGCGCACGCGGCGGGCCGACGCCGCGTGGTCGTAGCGCACGCGGCGGTGCTCGATCGCGCCGTCCTCGTCGATCACCGCCCAGGACGCGCGCGGGTTGCCGTCGAGCGGCATGCCCACGCTGCCGGGATTGACGAGCTCGACGCCCGGCGGGTCGGCGAAGCGCTGGAACGGGACGTGCGTGTGGCCGAAGACCAGCCGGTGCTCGGTGACGCCCGCGAGCAGCTCGTCGTCCTCGGGCATCGGCTCCGGGAGGAACGACAGCACGTCGCTCACGGGCGAGGCGTGCCAGGCGCGGGTGAGCTCGCCGATCGTCGCGCTCTCCGGCAGCAGCGCGAGGTCGGCCACGTCACGCGGGCCGAGGATCGAGGCGCACGAGGCGATCGCGCCCTGCACGACGGGGTCCTCCGGGGCGTCCTGGGGGGCGGCCGTCCAGCGCTCCCCGTTCCCGCGGATCCATGTCGCGTCCGGCAGCGAGCGCAGCAGCGCGAGCGTCTCCGCCGGCCAGCCGCCGAACAGCGTGTAGTCGCCGCCCAGCAGCCAGTGGTCGACGCGCGCGGCCTGCGCGTCGTCGAGGACCGCCTCCAGCGCCGGGAGGTTTCCGTGGACGTCGTAGAGCAGTCCCACCATCGCGGCTGCGAATCTACTCGCGCGATGTTCGCCCTCATAGGCCCGACACTGACCTTGCGCGCACCCGAGCCGGCGGACGCCCCGGCGCTGCTCGCGCTCGCCGGTGATCCGGACGTGACCCGGTGGTTCTCCTGGGGGCCGTACACCGACGTCGCCCAGCCCGCCGCGTACATCGAGCGCTGCGCCGGCCAGCGCGAGCGCGGCGAGCAGCTCGACCTGCTCGTCGTCCACGACGAGCGCGGCCCGGCGGGCATCACCGGCCTGTCGGAGTTCAGCCGCCGCGACGGGCGCTGCATGGTGGGGACGTGGTTCGGGCGCGACTTCTGGGGGACCGGCGCCAACGCCGAGTCGAAGGCGCTGATGATGCACCTGGCGTTCGAGCTGCTCGGCATGCACCGGCTCGGGTCGTACTCCAACCCGGCGAACGAGCGCTCCACCCGCGCCCTGCTCGGCGTCGGCTTCACGCTCGAGGGCGTGCTGCGCGACTGGCACAAGCACGGCGATCGGTGGCTCGACGTCAACGTCTTCGGGCTGCTGCGCGAGGACTGGGCGGCGAGCCCGCTCGCGCGGGTGCCGGTCGAGGTGCAGGGCGCGCCGCCGCCGGCGTTCCGCTAGGCGCGGCGCCGCCGCACCCGCGGGTTTTCGGAGAGACTGCGCCGATGAGCGCAACCGCAGTGGGAACGCCGGTCGCCGTCGTCACCGGGGCCGGGCGGGGCTTCGGCCTCGAGATCGCACGCCGCCTGCTCGGACGCGGCTTCATCGTCCTCTTCACCGACGTCGACGAGGCCGCGGTCGCCGACGGCGCCCGGCTCCTGGGACCCGGTGCGCACGGACTCGTCGCCGACGCGCGTGAGGCCTCCGCCCACCGGGAGACCGCCGCCGCCGCACGCGCGCTGGGGCGGGTCACGGTGTGGGTCAACAACGCCGGCGTCGCGCGGGCCGCCAAGATCTGGGAGCACCCCGACGCGGACGTCGAGCTGACGGTGCGCGTGAACCTGCTGGGCGTGATGCACGGCTCGCGCGCCGCGATCGAGGCGATGCAGCCGACCGGCGGCGGCCACATCCTGAACATCGCCTCGATGTCGGCGTTCGGCCCGGTGCCCGGGCTCGGCGTCTACGCGGCGACGAAGGCGGGCGTCCACAGCTTCACCACGAGCCTGCAGGGCGACCTGGACCTCGCGGGCGTCCCGATCCGTGTGCACGCCCTCTGCCCCGACGCCGCCGACACCCGGATGGTCTCCGACGTCGCGGGCGAGCCGGAGGCGGCGCTGCTCTTCTCCGGCCTGGGTCTGCTGTCGGCCGGGAAGGTCGCCGACGCCGCGCTCGACCTGCTCGACGGGCGGCGGATCGTCAAGTCGATGCCGGTGTACCGCTCGGGGCTGGTCCGCTTCAGCAACCTCGTCCCGACGGCGGGGCTCCTGACGCTCGCGCTGTTCCGGCGGATCGGCGAGCACCGCCGCCGGCGCGCCGTCCGCTGAGGCGCCGCTCAGCCGTTGCGCGCGTCCCAGCGGAAGCCGCGGATCGCGCCCCACACGCCGAGCCCGGTCCAGAGCAGGAGCACGGCGATGTCCGACAGCAGGTCGTTCAGGCCCGCGCCCGTCACGAACGCGCCCTGGAAGCCGTTGATGACGTGCACGAGCGGCAGCGCGTCGGCGATGTCCCGCAGGAACGCGGGCACCGTGTCGACGTCGTAGAAGACGCCGGAGATGAAGATGACCGGCAGGAAGACGATGTTCGTGTACGCCGGGGCGGCCTCGAAGTTCGGGATGACGTGCGAGAACGCGACGCCGAGCGACGCGAAGCACGCGACGCCCAGGAACGTGAAGACGACGAGGTCGAGCCAGTTCTTCGGCCACCCGAGGTCGAACGCGAACCGGCTCGCGAGGACGACGATCGCGACCTGGACGACGGCGTTCGTCGCGGCGTTGCCGAGCACGCCCGCCAGGTAGGAGGCCCCCGGGAGCGGCGTGCCGTGCATGCGCTTGAGCACGCCCGCGTCGCGCAGGAACGTCATCTGGTTGGCGAGCGCGTTGAACGTCGTCGCCATCA
>DAIPYF010000145.1:0-7006 GCA_036782855.1 Solirubrobacteraceae bacterium | reverse complement strand
AGCCGCGTGCGCGACCTCTTCGAGCAGGCCAAGCAGAACTCGCCCTGCATCATCTTCATGGACGAGATCGACGCCGTCGGGCGTCACCGCGGCGCCGGCCTGGGCGGCGGTCACGACGAGCGCGAGCAGACGCTGAACCAGCTCCTCGTCGAGATGGACGGCTTCACGATGACGGACAACATCATCCTCATCGCCGCCACGAACCGCCCCGACATCCTCGACCCCGCGCTCCTGCGCCCCGGCCGCTTCGACCGCCAGATCGTCGTGGATCGCCCCGACCGCAAGGGCCGCGCCAAGATCCTCGAGGTCCACACCCGCGGCAAGCCGCTGGGCAAGGAGATCGACATCGACGCCCTCGCGGGGCAGACACCCGGTTTCACGGGCGCCGACCTGGCGAACCTCATCAACGAGTCGGCCCTGCTCGCCGCGCGCAGCGGCAAGCGCGAGATCACCCAGTACGAGCTCGAAGAGGGCATCATGCGCGTGATCGCCGGCCCGGAGAAGAAGACCCGGGTGATGGGCGAGAAGGAACGGCTGATCACCGCCTACCACGAGATGGGCCACGCGATCGTCGGCCACTACCTCGAGCACGCCGACCCGGTGCACAAGATCTCCATCGTCGGCCGCGGGCAGGCCCTCGGCTACACGATCTCGATGCCGCAGGAGGACAAGTTCCTCACCACCCGCGCCGAGCTCCTCGACACGATGGCGATGACCCTCGGCGGCCGCGCCGCGGAGGAGATCGTCTTCGGCGAGATCACGACCGGCGCCTCGAACGACCTCGAGAAGGTCACGCAGACCGCCAAGCGGATGGTCATGCGGTTCGGCATGAGCGAGCGGCTCGGCCCGCGCGTCTTCGGCCACGACCACGGCCAGCCGTTCCTCGGCCGCGAGTTCTCCTCCGAGCCCGACTACTCGGACGAGATCGCCCGCGAGATCGACGACGAGATCCGCCGCATCGTCGAGTCCGCGCACCAGCGCGCCAAGGACATCCTCAACGAGTACCGCGACTCGCTCGAGGTCACCTCGCAGACGCTGATGAAGCGCGAGACGATCGAGAAGGAGGAGTTCGCCGCGCTCCTCGACGGCAAGTCCTACGAGGAGATCTTCGGTCCGGACGAGCCGACCACGCCGCCCGAGGTCCCCGGCCAGGCCGCCCCGGCCGACGAGGGCCGGCGCGAGGGCCCGCGGCCGCTGCCGCGCCCGGGCCTGGCGGGCGGCGGACTCGAGGCCCGCGGCCTCGACTCCCCCGAGAAGCCGAACCTCGCCTGAGGGCGGTCCTGCGGCCATGAGTCGCGCGTGGACCGTGATGGGCGTCGTGAACGTCACGCCCGACTCGTTCTCCGACGGGGGGCTGTGGCTCGACGCCGAGGCGGCCGTCGCGCACGGGGTCGAGCTGTACGAGCAGGGCGCGGCGATCCTCGACGTCGGCGGCGAGTCCACCCGTCCCGGTGCCGAGCCGGTCGGTGCGGAGGAGGAGCTGCGCCGGGTGGTCCCGGTGCTCGACGGCCTGCGCGAGCGCGCGCTCGGGGCGGTGCTCAGCATCGACACGTCGAAGCTCGCGGTCGCGCGCGCCGCGCTCGACGCCGGCGCCACGTACGTGAACGACGTGACCGCGTTCCGGCACGAGCCGGGGCTCGCCGCGCTCGTCGCCGAGACCGGCGCCGACTGCTGCCTCATGCACATGCAGGGCGAGCCGCGGACGATGCAGGCCGACCCGTCGTACGGCGACGTGGTCGACGACGTGCGGGCGTTCCTCGAGGAGCGCGCCGCGTTCGCGGTCGCCGAGGGCGTGGAGCCGGAGCGCATCCAGGTCGATCCCGGGATCGGCTTCGGGAAGACGCTCGCGCACAACGTCACGCTGCTGCGCCGCCTCGACGAGATCGCGGCGCTCGGGTTCCCGGTGGTCGTCGGGGTCTCCCGCAAGTCGTTCCTCGGTGCGCTGACGGGTCGCGAGGTCGCCGCCGACCGCGTCGCAGCCACCGTCGCCGCGAACGTCCTGGCGTACGAGCGCGGCGCGCGGGTCTTCCGCGTCCACGACGTCCCGGCGACGGTCGATGGCCTGAAGGTCGCGGCTGGTACGTTGCCGGGCGATGACGCCTGAGGACGATCTGGAGCCCGACGAGGACTTCGACGACGACGATCTCGACGACGACGACGAGGACGAGGGCTTCGACGAGGGTCTCGAGCGCACCGCCGTCACCGTCGAGGTGACCGGGCTCTCCCTCTACACCCATCACGGGGTGACGGAGGCCGAGCGCGAGATCGGGCAGCGGCTGATCCTCGACCTGCGCTTCGACGCGGGAGCCTGCGACGCGACCGTCACCGACCGCGTGGAGGACACCGTGGACTACGGGCGCGTCTGCGAGATCGTCGCGCTCGTCGCCCAGCAGCGCTCGTACAAGACGCTCGAGGCGCTCTGCACGGCGATCGCCGACCGGATGCTCGCGGACTTCGAGGCCTCGGAGGTGTGGGTGAAGGCCACGAAGCCCGAGCCGCCGATCGCGCTGCCCGTGGAGTCCGTGTCCGTCGAGGTCTGGCGCACCGGCGCCCTCGACTGACGTGACGGCGTTCGACGACGCGACGGCGATCACCGCGCTCGGCGGCGGGGCCCACACCGCGGTCTGCGACCCCGCGTGGGACGCGCCGCGCGGTCCCAACGGCGGCTACCTCGCGGCGATCGTCCTGCGCGCGATGGCCGCCGAGCTCGACGACGCCTCACGCCCGGCGCGGTCGATCACGCTGCACTACCTGCGGCCACCGCACGGGGGCGCGCTGCGGGTCGACGTCGTCGTCGAGCGGTCCGGGCGGACGCTCTCGACGCTGTCCGCGCGGCTGACGCAGGACGACCGGCTCTGCGTCATGGCGATCGCCGCGTTCGCCGGCGCCTTCCCGGACGCGGAGGGCGCGCAGTTCAGCGCCCCGATGCCGGACGTGCCGCCGGCGGCCCGCGTCGACGTGCTCCCGGCGCACGACGCCGCGCCGCCGATCCGCCACCGGTTCGTGATGCGGCACGCGATCGGTCCCGAGCCGTTCAGCAGCGGGGCGGAGGCGCTGACGGGCGGCTGGATCTCCCTGCACGAGCCCCAGCCGCTCGACGCCGCGACGCTCGCGTTCTACGCCGACGCCTGGCTGCCGCCCGTGTTCGGCCGGCTGGCGGTGCCGCTCGCGGCGCCCACGATCGACCTGACGATCCACTTCCGCGACCCGTCGGCCGCCGCTCGCGTGGCCCCGGACGAGCCGGTGCTCGGCGTCTTCCGGTCCGACTACGCGTCGGACGGGCTGACGGAGTCCGACGGCGAGCTCTGGTCAGCGGACGGCGTCCTGCTCGCGCACTCGCGCCAGCTGATGCTGCTGCTGCCGTGGCGGCCCGCGTGATCGGGTACCTCGGCCTCGGGTCGAACCTCGGCGACCGCCGGGCACAGCTGCAGGCGGCCGTCGACGCGCTGCCCGCGCACGCGGTGCGGGTGACCGCGTCGTCCTCGACCTACGACACCGACCCGGTCGGGCCGGTGCGCGACCAGCCGGCGTTCCTCAACGCCTGCGTGCGGATCGCGACGGACCTGGGTCCCGAGGCGCTGCTCGACGCGTGCAAGGCGGTCGAGCGGGAGCGGGGGCGCACCCAGCCCGGCGAGGGGGGCTACGTCGTCAAGGGCCCGCGTCCGATCGACGTCGATCTCCTGCTGCTCGGGGACACGGCGTTCAGGAGCGCGCGGCTGACGCTCCCGCACGAGCAGGTGACCGCGCGCCGCTTCGTGCTGATCCCGCTCCTGGAGCTCGACTTCGACCTCGTCACGCCGGACGGAGAGCGCCTCAGCGACGCGCTGGCCCGGCTCCCGCCGGACGAGGGCGTGCGGCGGGCCGGCGACCCGCTCGCCGTGCCCGGGAGCTAGGCGCTCGCCGGCGCGGCGGGCAGGAACTCCGCGGGAATCGCGCCGGCCGGGACGTCCCCCGGGTAGTCCGGGAACAGCGTCAGCGCGAGCTGCCCGGCCGGCCGCGCCTCGATCAGGGGCCGCAGGTCGCCGAGCGCCATCAGCAGGCGCAGGCTCGTGGCGATCTGCAGGTCGGCCGCGTTCGGCTGGTCGCCGCCGAGGACGCCCTCCGCGATCCAGCCGTCGATCCGGTCGAGCATCTCCGGCAGGCTCCGCAGGTCGGCCGGGTAGGTCGCGTCGGTCGCGTCGTTGGCCTTCATCTCGATGCGGGTCACGACCGGGGCGATGACCTTCAGGACGGGCACGGGGATCGCAGGGAGCTTCGAGCCCTGCGAGAACGACGCCATCGCCTCCGGGTTGGCCTTCGCCATCGGCCACAGCACGCGCCGCACGAGCGGCTGGAGGACGTCGTCGCCCCATGCCTCGGCCTCTTCGACCTTCGCCCGCTCGGCGGGATCGGCCGGCAGCAGCGCCGGCTCGGGCCGCAGTTCGTCGAGGCGGCGGAGGATCGCGCGCGATCCGCTGATCTTCTCGCCGTTCACCTTCAGCGCCGGCACGGTGCGCTGACCGAAGAGGAGCTTCATCGCGGCCATGTGCATCGGCGGGGGGGACTCGACGATCTTGTGGGGGATCCCCTTGAGCTGGAGGGCGCGCTCCACGGTGGCGCAGGGGTGGGAACCGTGGACGACGTAGAGGGTGGCGGTCATCGCGCCATCCTATGCAGGGCGTACCGTTCCGGACGTGAGCACCACACCCGCACCGCTCCCGGCCGCCCGCAAGGGCTTCCTCGCGAGCCTCCTCGATCCCTCGTTCACGACGCTCGTGACGACGAGGGTGATCAAGTACCTGTACATCCTGCTGCTCGTCCTCGTCGGGCTCGGGCTCCTGGGCTTCATCGTCGCGTCGATCGCGAGCGGCTCCGCCGCGCAGATCGTCGTGTCGCTGATCGTCGGCCCGCTCGTCGCGCTGCTCTACGTGATCTACGCCCGGGTGATCCTCGAGGTGATCCTCGCGATCTTCCGGCTCCTGGAGTCCAACCGCGAGATCGCGTTCCTGCAGCGCCAGCAGCTCGCGCTGATGCAGCAGCAGTCCCAGCAGCCGCCCGCCGCATAGGCTGGCGCGCGATGCTGCTGGTCGTCGACGTCGGCAACACCCAGACGCACTTCGGCACGTTTCGTGGTGCGGAGCTCGTCGAGCACTGGCGGTTCGCCACGGTGCGGGAGTCCACAGCCGACCAGCTCGGCGCCGCCCTGCGCAACCTGCTCGAGCTTCGCGGCGTCGGCCTCGCCGACCTGGAGGCGTCGGTCGTCTCGTCGACGGTGCCGCAGCTGGAGCCCGAATGGATGTCCATGGCCCAGCGCTACCTGGGTCACCGCATGCTCGCCGTGGGCCCCGGTCTGCGCACCGGGATGGCGATCCGCATCGACAATCCGCGCGAGCTCGGCGCCGACCGGCTCGTCAACGCCGTCGCCGCCCACGCGCGGCTCGGTGGGCCGTGCATCTCCGTCGACTTCGGCACGGCGGTGAACTACGACGTCGTCTCCGCGGAGGGGGAGTACCTCGGCGGCGTGATCGCGCCGGGCGTCGAGATCTCCCTCGACGCGCTGACCTCCCGCGGCGCGAAGCTCCCGCGGATCGACCTCGTCACGCCGCGGTCGGTCATCGGCAAGGGGACGGTCGACGCGATCCGCTCCGGCATCGTCTTCGGTTTCGCGGCCCAGGTCGACGGGGTCGTCACGCGCATCCGCGAGGAGCTCGGGACCGAGGCCCCGACGATCGCCACCGGGGGGCTGGCGACCATCGTCGTCCCGTCGACCCAGACGATCGACGAGGTCGACGACCTCCTCACGCTGACCGGCCTGCGGCTGATCTACGAGCACAACGCCTGAGGGGGCACTCGGGACGAGAGGCGCGTGTCGCGGCACGGTCCGGGGCTACTCTTCGAGGCGTGTCGCAGCCGGCCCTCACCGAGCCGTTCGAGATCGGCGGGATCCGCGTCCCGAACCGCGTGCTGCTCGCGCCGCTGGCGGGGATCGGCAACTGGTTCGTGCGGCTCCAGGCGCGCCGGTACGGGGCGGGCATGGCGATCAGCGAGATGGTCTCCAGCCACGCGATCCACTACCGCAACGGCAAGACGATGGACGAGCTCCTGCGGATCGACCCGCACGAGCGGATCGTCGACGGCGTCGCCGGTCCCGTGTCGATCCAGCTGTTCGGCCCCGACCCGGAGATCATGCGCTCGGCGGCCGCGACGGTGGCCGAGCGCGGGGCGGACCTGATCGACCTGAACATGGGCTGCCCGGTGCCGAAGGTGTGCAAGACCGGGGCGGGCGCGGCGCTCATCCGCGACCCCGACACGGCGGTCGCGGTCGCGCGGGCGGCGCGCGAGGGCAGCGGCCTCCCGGTCACGGTGAAGCTCCGGTCCGGTGCGCGCACGGGCGAGACGGACGGCTTCGCGCTCGCGATCCGCCTGGTCGAGGAGGCCGGGGTCAGTGCCATCGCCTTCCATCCCCGCAGCGCCCAGGTCCATCACAAGGGCGCGCCGGACTACGAGCTCGCGGCGCGGTTGGTCGCGGAGCTGCCGGTGCCGGTGATCCTCTCGGGAGGGCTCCAGGACGACGAGCGCGTGCTCGCCGCATACGCCCAGACCGGCGCGGCCGCGGTGATGCTCGCCCGCGGCGCGCTCGGGAACCCCTGGCTGTTCGGCCGTGTCCTCGGGACACGCGACGAGGAGCCGACGGCGATGGAGGTGCTCGCGGAGCTCGGATGGGTCATGGACCGCGCGTCCGAACACCTGGGAGCCGAGCGGGCAGGGCGCTATCTGCGCAAGTTCTACCCGTGGTACCTGGAGCGTCTGGGCGCCGGACGCCCGCAGCAGGAGGCCTTTCAGGCCGCCGCGTCGCTCGACGAGGCCCGGGCGCTGATGCGCGCGCTGGAGCCCGCCGCCGTGCCTGCCTGAAGCCCGCGGGACTGTCGCTATACTGCCCCGCCCGCCCCGCTCCCAGCGGGGTTTTTCACACTCTTCCAGCCCGTAGGACGCGCCATGACCAAGGACGTCATCCTCACCCCGGAAG
>DAIPYF010000144.1:0-7035 GCA_036782855.1 Solirubrobacteraceae bacterium | reverse complement strand
TGGGCTTCCTCCCGGGCGACCTGATGGCGAAGATCGACCCGTATCTGCGCCCGCTCTTCGACGCGCTCAACGACATGCTCGACCCGGAGAAGGTCTCCGGGTATCTGGAGCGCGGCGTCATCGAGGTCGCGCCGCTCGCGTTCATGCGCGGCCGGACGCTGAACGACTCGTTCATCATCCTCGACGAGGCCCAGAACACCAGCCCCGAACAGATGAAGATGTTCCTCACGCGGCTGGGCTTCGGCTCGAAGATGGTGATCACCGGCGACATCACGCAGATCGACCTGCCGCGCGAGCAGCAGTCGGGCCTCGTGATCGTCAACGACATCCTCGACGGGATCGACGGCGTGGACTTCGTGCGCTTCGGCGGCGAGGACGTCGTGCGGCACCGCCTCGTCCAGCGCATCGTCGAGGCCTACGGCGAGCATGCCGAGCGTTCCGCCCCGGAACTGCGGCCGGCCGACACCGGCCGGCGCCGGGCCTGACGGCCGGAGCGCGATGCTCGACGTGGAGATCATCGGCGCCGAGGGCGTCGCCGACGCGCCGCCGGCCGCCGAGGTCGACCGGCTCGTCACGCTCGCGCTCGCCTCCGCGGGCGTGGAGGACGGGCACGTCGCGATCGCATTCGTCGACGCGGAGCGGATCGCCGACCTCAACGCCGAGCACCGGTCGAAGGCGGGCCCGACGGACGTCCTGTCGTTCCCGATCGACGGTGCCGACGCGAGCGTCCCCGCGGACGTCCGCGAGCTCGGGGACGTCGTCATCTGCCCGGAGCACACGACCGACCTCCGCGAGGCGATCGTCCACGGTGTCCTGCACCTCGTCGGCATGGACCACGAGGCCGACGACGGCGAGATGCTCGCGCTCCAGGCGGAGATCCTGAGCTGGTGACCACGCGCAGCGGTTTCATCGCGCTCGCCGGCCGGCCGAACGTCGGCAAGTCCACGCTCGTGAACGCGATCGTCGGCCAGAAGGTCGCGATCGTGTCCGACAAGCCGCAGACCACGCGCCGGGCGATCCGCGGCGTGTCGACCGTGGACGACGTGCAGCTCGTGCTCGTGGACCTCCCGGGCGTGCAGCGCCCGCGCGACGAGCTGACGCGGCGCATGCAGTCGCGCGTCGAGGCCGAGCTGTCCCAGAGCGACGCCGCGCTGATGGTGCTCAACGCCGAGCAGGGGGTGGGGCCGGGCGACCGGTTCATCGCCGCGCTGCTGGAGCGCTCGCCCGTCCCGGTGGTCATCGCCGTCAACAAGATCGACCGGCTGAAGCGCCCCGAGATCGTGCAGGCGCTCCTCGCAGCCGAGGAGCTCGGCATCGGCGACGAGATCTTCCCGATCTCCGCGCGGACGGGGGAGGGCGTCGTCCCGCTCGTCGCCCACCTGGGCGGGCTCGTGCCGGAGGGCCCGCTGATGTTTCCCGCGGATGACCGCTCCGACCAGTCCGAGCAGGTCATGCTCGCCGAGCTCGTGCGCGAGCAGGTGCTGCGGCGCACGTTCCAGGAGGTGCCGCACGCCGTCGAGGTGCAGATCGAGGACCTCGACCACCCGCGCGAGGACCTCACCGTCGTCAAGGCGCGCGTGTGGGTGGAGACCGAGTCCCAGAAGGGCATCCTCATCGGGAGCGGCGGGAAGATGATCCGCGCGATCGGCACGGCCGCCCGCAAGGAGCTCGAGCGCGAGGTGGGCATGCAGGTCCACCTCGACCTCTCGGTCCGGGTGCGCCGCGGCTGGCGCGGCGACGAACGCCTGCTGGACCGCATCGGGATCGACTGAGGCGCGGTCTCAGCGTGCCAGGCGCTTGCCGAGGGTCGCGGCGAGCGCCTCGACCTCGTCGGGCCCGATCGCGTGCGCGGTCAGACTGGGGAGCGTGACGACCGGTGCGGTGGCGTGGCGGCGCAGCCGGCGCAGCTGCGCGGCCTGCAGCGCGGAGCGATCGTGGCGCCGGCGCAGCGCGGTGACGACGGGCGGATCGGCGTGCGCCTCCACGGCCGCGAGGTCCGTGCCGCTGACGGCGTCCCGCAGCAGGGCGTTCACGACCAGCGCCTGCGGGCCGTGGCCGAGCAGCCCCTCGAGCTGCTTCTCGATCTCGAGCGTCTCGTTGACCGGCGTCTCCTCCGGCGTGGTGACCGTGACGATCCCCGTCTGGGCCGGATCCTCGAGCGTCGCGACGACGAGCCGGGCCTGCGAGGCGACGGGGCCGACGCGGGCGATCTCCGCGAAGGTGCGCGGGGTGCGCGCTTCGCTCCAGGCTACGTCGAAGATGATGCGATACTCATCGACGTAGGGCGCCGGTTTCGTGAAGGCGGCTTGCTGCGTGAGCGCGGCGAGCACGGCAGCTTCCTGGGCCGTGGCCGGATGCCGGCGCGTCGACCACGACGAGGTCGTAGGGCGCACGGCCGGGGAGCCAGCGCGGCTCGTGCCCGAGCTCCCACGCCTTCGTGATCGTGACGAGCTCGCGCGCCCCGGGCGCCGCGTTGACGAACGTCGAGAAGGCGCGCGAGCGGATCGCGAGCTCCACCAGGGCGCGCGGGCGCACCACCTGCCCGGCCCATTCGGCGAGCGCGCTCTCGGGGTCGAGCGTCGTGCTCCACAGATCCGGCGCCAGCCGCTCCTCGGTCCCCGGCGCGCCGGCGGTCGGATGGCCGAGCAGGCCCGGGATGCGCCGCTGGCCGGCGACCTCGCAGACGATGGTCCGCCGGCCCGCGCGGGCCGCGAGCAGCGCGACGGCAGCGGCGACGGTCGTCTTGCCGACGCCGCCCTTGCCGGTCACGACGATCAGCCGGCGATCCAGGAGTGGGGGCTGGTGCTCCACGGGCGCTCCGACTACGGTACGGGGTACGTGAAAGTGACGGCGGCGGAGACGGTCAGCGAGGCGTACCGGGCATGCGCGCGCATGCAGCGACGCCGCGACCCGACGTATTACTGGGCGGTGCGGTGCCTGCCCGCCGAGCGGCGCCCCGCCTTCCACGCGCTGTACGGGTTCGTCCGGGGCGCCGACGACATCGCCGATGACACCGGCCGCAACGGTGAGCGCCGCGCCGCGCTCGACGCCTGGCAGGAGGAGCTCGAGCGGGGGCTTGCGACCGGCCGCTGCGATCACCCGGTGATCGCCGCGCTCGTGGACGCCGGCCCGCGCCACGGCATGCCGCTCGAACTGCTCGGGGCCTACATGGACTCGATGCGCGCCGACTGCGACGAGCCGGTCCGGATGCGCACCCAGGAGCAGCTGGACCGCTACATGGACGGGACGGCGACCGTCGGCCCGCTCGTCGCGCCGCTGCTCGACGCACCCGCGGGTGCGGAGTCCCTGCTGGCCCGGGTCGGCGTCGCCTTCCAGCTCACGAACCTCATCCGCGACGTGCGCGAGGACTGGGGGATGGGACGCGTGTACCTGCCGGGCCTGCACGAGGAGGACCTCGAGCGCCGCGCCGCGACGCACCGGCTGCGCGAGCACGTCGCCCTGCAGGTCGTGCGCGCCCGCGACCTGTTCCGGGACACCGACGCCCTCGCGCAGATCCTGCCCGGTCCGATGCGCCCCGGCGTGCGCGTCGCCGCGACGGTCTACACGCGGGTGCTGGACCGCGTCGAGCGCCAGGGCTACGACGTCGTCACGCGCTCCGCGGGCCTGCGCCCGTGGGAGACCGCCCGCGCGGTGGTGGGAGCGCTGGCGCCGTGACGGTCCGCGCGACGGCGCGTGGCGCCGACCGCACGTCGCTCGACGGGACCCGCGTCGACGTCCTGGTCTGCGGCGCGTCGTTCGCCGGTCTGGCCGTCGCTCGCGAGCTCGCCGCGACCGGCGCCGACGTCCTGGTGCTGGATCGCTACGAGATCGGCGAGCGCCAGACCTCGGCGTGCGCGTGCCCGACGCCGTGGCTGCACGCGATGGGCGTGCAGGACGCGATCCTCCAGGACCTGCCGCACATGTCGTTCACGACCCCGCACGGCAGCGTCAAGTACCGGCTGCCGTGGTCGTGGTCGGCGTTCGACTACCGCGAGCTCTGCGGCCTGCTGTGGGACCAGTGCGGGGAGGCGCGCTTCGAGACCGCCAAGGTGGACTGCCGCGGCCCGCGCGAACCCGGCGGCGACATCGTCGTGCACACCGACCGTGGCGACCTGCGGGCGCCGGTGGTCGTCGACGCGCTCGGCTGGCGGCGCGTGTTGTCGCAACCGCATTACCAGCCGCCCGCGGGCCCGCTGACGCGCGCGCTCGAGGTCCATCCGCCGCACGACCGGTCCGGCGATGCGCTCGACGTGTGGGTCGACCGCTCGCTCGCCCGGCGCGGCTACGGCTGGCGCGTGCCCGCCGGCGCCGAGGCCCGCATCGGCGTCGCGTCCTACGACCCCGAGCAGCACGTCAAGGAGCCGACGGTCGACCTGGCCGCGCGCCTGGGCCGCGAGCCGTCGGGCTACCAGGGCAACTGGGTCCCGCACCGCCTGCGACCCGCCGGGCAGGACGGCGTCTGGTTCGTCGGCGACAGCGCCGGGCACTGCCTCCCGCTGTCCGCGGAGGGGATCCGCACCGCCTTCTACTTCGGCGTCGCCGCCGGGCGCGAGATCCGGTCCGCGCTCGAGGGACGGCAGACGCCCGGCCGGGCGCTGCGGCGCTACGCGGCGTTCAGCGCGAGTCACGCGCGCACGTTCGGCTTCGCGCTGCGCGTCCAGCGGCTGATCCCCGCGCTGCCCCCTCGCGTGCTGACGCTGGTGCTGCGCGTGATCGGCAACCAGGCACTCGTGGACCGCGCGTTCGGGTGGTACCTGAGCGTCGCGGACCCGTCGTTCGGCGAGCGGGCGAACGCCGAGCGGCCGGCGCTGCGAGAGCCCGAACGGGCGCTGCTGTAGGACCGGCCGCCGTGGGCGCCGATCCCGTCATGGCCGGGCTGCTCGACCGCGTTCGTGAGCACGCCGGGGGCGCGTCCCGCTGGGATGCGCTCGCCGAGCTCGAGGTCCACGTTCGGGTCGGCGGGCTCGCGTTCCGCATGTTCGGACAGGCCGATCCGGTCTCGGACTTCGACGCGGTCGTCCAGGTGCACGAGCCGCGCGTGCGGTTCAGCTCGCGCGCCGTGGCGCACTGGCGCGGCGAGTTCGACGCCGGGACCGTCCGCATGCACGACGCGGACGGCGTGGTCACGGAAGAGCGCCGCGAGGCGGTCTTCGTGCGACGCGCGCCATGGCCGAAGCCGCGCTGGGACGCGATCGACGCGCTCGCGTTCTCGGGGTTCGCGCTGTGGCACTACACGACCTACCCGGCGCTCCTGGCGCGCGACGACGTCACCGTCACCGGACTCGGCACGCAGCGCATCGACGGCGACCTCCTCCAGGGGCTGCGCCTGCACTGCCCGCCGGGCGTTCCCGCGCACTCGCCGGACAACGATCTCTGGTTCTCGCCCGACGGGACCATGCGCCGTCTGGACTACCGCGCCCGGATGATCGCTCCCTGGGCCGACGCCGCCAACCGCGCGACCGCCGAGGCGACCGCGCACGGCATCACGATCCCCACCAGCCGCCGCGTCACCCCGCTGCTCCCGGGCCGGCGGGCGGCGCCCGGGCCACTCCTCGTCTCCATCGATCTCGAGGTGACGGGCGTCCGCGAGCGATAGCGGTCGCTGGGATGCCCCCGCCGCCGCACGCAGGGTGGCCGTGCGCAGGCACCGTCGCTGCTTGAATCACCCCCATGGAGATCGCCTTCGACGAGCGCGGCCTGGTCCCCGTCGTCATCCAGGACTGGACGACGGGGGAGGTGCTGACGCTCGCCTACGCCAACGCCGAGGCGCTGGAGCGCACCCGGGAGACCGGCGAGCTCCACCTCTGGTCGCGTTCCCGCGGCGAGCTGTGGCACAAGGGCGCGACGAGCGGCAACACGCAGAAGGTCCGCGCCCTGCGCGTGGACTGTGACGGCGACGCGCTGCTCGCGCTCGTCGAGCCGAGCGGCCCGGCCTGCCACACGGGCGAGCGCACGTGCTTCTTCACCGGCGATCTGGAGCCTCCGGCCCCGCACGAGGCGCTGCCGGCGCTCGAGCGCACGCTGCGCGACCGCGCGGCGGAGCGCCCTGAAGGCTCGTACACGGTCACGCTGCTCGACGATCCGCCGCTGATCGGCGAGAAGGTGCGCGAGGAGGCCGAGGAGGTCGCCCGCGCGGCGCGCGAGGAGACCGACGACCGCGTGGACAACGAGGCCGCCGACGTGCTCTACCACCTCACCGTCCTGCTCCACAGCCGCGGCCGCGCGCTCGCCGACGCCGAGCGCGTGCTCACGGAGCGCCGCCGCTGATGAGCGACGCCGCCCTCCCGATCGAGCCCTCGCTCCCCGAGGTCCGCGCGCTCGCGCGCCGGCACACGCTCGTCCCGCTCCGCCACGTCTTCATCGACGACTGCGAGACGCCGGTCTCTGCGTTCCTGAAGCTCCGCGCCAGCGCGCCGGACGAGCCCGCATTCCTGCTGGAGTCCGCCGAGCAGGGCCAGCGCGTCGGGCGCTACAGCTTCATCGGCATCCGCCCGCGGTCGGTGCTGCGCTGGTCGCTGGGCGACGAGGGCGACCCGTATGCGCTCGCCGCGGAGGAGGTCGCGCGGTGGACGCAGGCGCCCCTCCCCGACCTGCCGCCGTTCGCCGGCGGGGCCGTCGGGTTCTTCGCCTACGACCTCGTCCGCACCGTCGAGCCGCTCGGCGACCCGAACCCCGACACGCTCGGCCTGCCCGACATGGCGCTGATGCTCAGCGACGTGCTCGTCGTGTTCGACCATCTCAAGCACACGATCTCGATCCTCGTCAACGTCTTCGCCGAGGACGGGGCCGACGTCGAGGCGGGCTACGCGGACGCGGCCGCGAGCATCGAGCGCGTGCGCGACCTGCTCGCGGGGCCGGTTCCGCGGCCCGAGGGCGGTCGCGCGGCGCGGGAGTTCCCGCAGTTCACCTCCAACCTGGAGCGCGAGCAGTTCGAGGCGATGGTCGCGCGGATCGTGGAGTACGTCCACGCGGGCGACGCGTTCCAGGTCGTGCCCTCGCAGCGCTGGTCGGCGGAGACGGACATCGACGCGTTCT
>DAIPYF010000143.1:0-7048 GCA_036782855.1 Solirubrobacteraceae bacterium | reverse complement strand
CTTGTCGGCGGTCGCGAGCACCTCGTCGTAGAGGAAGTTGATCTCGTGCTGGCCGTAGTTGCACTCGCCCTTGGAGTTCTCGACGACGAGCCCGGCCTCGAGCATCTCGTTGCGGATCCGGCGGATGAGCGGCTCGACCCGCGACGTGCCGAGGACCGAGTAGTCGATGTTGTGGAAGTTCGCCGGCTCGAGGTCGCGGTACCCCTGCAGGTGGGCGTCGCGGTACGAGGTGCTGAACAGCATGAACTCGAGCTCGGTGGCCGCGAGCCCGTTCCAGCCCCGTGCGCCGAGCCGGTCGATCTGGGCGCGCAGGATCTGCCGCGGCGACGCGACGACCGGCGTGTGGTCGTGCCATTGCAGGTCGGCGAGCAGCAGCGCGGTTCCGGGGAGCCACGGGGTGCGCCGCAGCGTCGTCAGGTCGGGGACCATCACGAAGTCGCCGTAGCCCTTGTCCCACGACGCCATCGCGTAGCCGTCGACGGTGTTCATGTCGACGTCGACCGCCAGCAGGTAGTTGCACCCCTCGGCGCTGTGCCCGAGCACCGCGTCGAGGAAGTGGCGCGCGGTGAACCGCTTGCCCTGCAGGCGGCCCTGCATGTCGGTCAGCGCGAGGATGACCGTGTCGATCTCCTTGGCGTTGACGGCGTGGCGCAGCTCGTCGAGCGTCATCGGCGGAAGGTATCCCCGGCGGGCCTTTGCGCGCAACGCCCCTCCTTGACGGCGCCCCGGAGCACGCATAGGCTCGCGATTGGACCAGTCCAATGGAGTTCATCGTCGACACGGGCGCCGGGCGGCCCGCCTACCAGCAGATCGAGGAGCAGGTGGCCGACGCGATCGCCGCCGGCGTCCTCGGACCGGGGGATCGGCTCCCGCCGGAGCGCGACCTCGCCGTACGCCTCGGCGTGAGCCGGATGACCGTCCGTCAGGCGTTCGACGCCCTCGCGCGGCGCGACCTGGTCGAGCGCGGCGTCGGACGCGGGACCTTCGTCGCCGCGCCGCACGTCGAGCTCGACCGCACCGAGCGCGTCGCCGGCTTCACCGAGCAGATGGAGCGGGCGGGCCTCGAGCCGGGCGCGACGGTGCTCGCCGCCGAGGTCACGCGCGCCGCCGCGCCGGTCGCGCGCGCGCTCGGGCTCGAGACCGGAGCCGCCGTCGCGCACGTGCGCCGGGTGCGCTTCGGTGGCGGCCTGTCGCTCACGCTCGAGGACTCCTGGCTGCCCGACGCGCTGTTCCCCGGGGTCACCGACCTCGATCTCGGCGGCTCGCTGTACGCGATCATGGGCGCGCGGTACGGGCACGCTCCCGTTCGCGCGATCGAGCACCTGCAGCCCGTCGCGGCCCGCTCGCAGGACGCCGAGGCGCTGGGCGTGCGCGCCCGCACGCCGCTCATGTTCGTCGAGCGCGTCGCCTACGACGCTGACGGCGTGGCCGTCGAGTACGCCGAGGACCGCCACCGTGGCGACCGCGCGCGCTTCGTCGTGGAGGTCGCGCCGCGTGGATGACCTCGCCGCGATCCTGGCGGAGCTCGAGCCCACGCTCGGGCCGCCGGCGGGCGAGCCCGTCGTGCTGTCCGGCGGGATCACCAACCGCAACCTGAAGGTGCGGCTCGGAGCCGGCGAGTACGTCCTGCGGATCTGCGGCAAGGACACCGAGGTCCTCAGCATCGACCGCGAGACCGAGGGCGCCGCGACGCGCGCCGCGCACGCGGCCGGGGTCGCGCCCGAGGTCGTGCGCTGGATGCCCGAGCACGGCTGCCTCGTGACCGCGTTCATCCCGGGGCGCCCGGTCAGCGCCGACGAGCTGCGCGATCCCGGCACGCTCGCGCAGGTGGCCGCCGCGCTGCGCGCGATCCACGCGGGCCCGCCGCTCGCGCGCGAGTTCCCGACGTTCACGCTCGCCGACGAGTACGCGGCGACGGTGCGCGAGCGGGGCGGAGAGCCGCCCGCCGAGGAGCTCGCGCTGGCGCGCGAGCTCAGCGCCCGGATCGGCGCGGCGCTCAGCGCCCACGATCTCGTGCCCTGCCACAACGACCTCCTGACCGCGAACTTCATCGACGACGGCACGCGCGTGCGCATCGTCGACTGGGAGTACGCGGGCATGAACGACCGGTTCTTCGACCTCGGCAACATGTCCGTCAACAACGGGCTGGACGAGGAGGACGACGTGCGCCTGCTCGAGGCGTACTTCGAGCAGCCCGCCGACGATGCGCGCCTGGCGTCGCTGCGCCTGATGCGCCTGATGTCCGATGTGCGCGAGGCGATGTGGGGCGTCGTCCAGGACGTCGTCAGCGACCTCGACTTCGACTACGGCGCCTATGCGTCCGAGCACTTCGCCCGGCTGCGCGTCGGCGCCGCCGACCCCCGACTGGAGGACTGGATCCGTGCCGCGTCCGCGTGACCTGCCCGACCGTGCCCGCGTCGTCATCATCGGCGGCGGCGTCGGCGGGACGAGCATCGCCTACCCCCTCGCGCAGCTCGGGGAGCGCGACGTCGTCCTCGTCGACCGCAACGAGCTCACGAGCGGCTCGACCTTCCACTCGGCGGGCCTCGTCGGCCAGCTGCGCTCCAGCGTGTCGCTGACGAAGATGATGATGTACAGCGTCGAGCTGTACCGGCGCCTGGCCGCCGAGTCGGAGTTCGACCCCGGGTGGGTGGAGTGCGGCGGCATCCGCCTGGCGTGCACGCCGGAGCGCGAACAGGAGATCCATCGCCAGGTCGCATGGGCGAAGACGTTCGGGCTCCCGCTCGAGCTGATCAGCCCGCAGGAGGCGCAGGAGCGCTTCCCGCTGATGGTGACCGACGGCGTGCGGGTCGGGTCCTACCTGCCGACCGACGGCTACCTCGACCCCTCGCAGCTGACGTACGCGCTCGCCGACGGCGCACGGCGCGGCGGCGTGCAGATCTTCACTCACACGCGCGTCGAGGGCATCGACGTGGCGGACGGGGCCGTGACGCGCGTGCGCACCGAGTGGGGCGACATCGAGTGCGAGGTCGTCGTGAACGCCGGCGGCATGTACGCAGCGGAGATCGGCCGCCTGGCGGGCGTGCGCGTGCCGATCGTCCCGTTTGCGCACGAGTACCTCGTCTCACAGCCGTTCGCGGCGATGCAGGAGGCGCGCGCAGCGAACGGCCACCTGCCCACGCTGCGCGACCCGGACCTGCTCGTGTACTACCGCGAGGAGGGGGGCGGCCTGGTGATGGGCGGCTACGAGCGGCACAGCGCGCCGTGGTCGCTCGACGAGCGGCTCGTCGATCGCATCCCGCCGACGTTCAACGGCCAGCTCCTCGAGGAGGACTGGGACCGCTTCGAGGAGATCACGGAGAACTCCAGGCGGCGCGTCCCGTCGATGAACGACCTGACCGTGACGAAGCTCATCAACGGGCCTGAGGCGTTCACGCCCGACAACGAGTTCTGCCTCGGTGAGACCGAGGTGCGCGGGCTGTTCGTCGCGGCCGGGTTCTGCGCGCACGGCCTGGCCGGCGCCGGCGGCATCGGGAAGGTGATGGCCGAGTGGATTCACGCGGGCGAGCCGCAGCTGGACCTGTGGCACATGGACGTGCGGCCGTTCGGCCCGGCGTACCGGTCGCCGTCGTACACGCTGAAGCGCGTCAAGGAGGTCTACGAGACCTACTACGACATCCGCTACCCGGGGCACGAGCGCCAGGCGGGCCGGCCGCTGCGCGTGTCGAGCGCCTACGGCTGGCATGCCGAGCATGATGCGGCGTTCGGCGAGAAGTCCGGCTGGGAGCGTGTCAACTGGTACGAGCCCAACGCGACGGTCGGCGACGAGTCCCTGCGCCCGCGCGGGTGGGCCGGCATGCACTGGTCGCCCGCGATCGGCGTCGAGCACCGTGCCGCGCGCGAGACCGCCGCGCTGTTCGACGAGTCGAGCTTCGCGAAGCTCCACATCTCCGGAACGGGCGCCGCGGCGTTCCTCGAGCGGCTCTGCGACAACCGCGTCGCGCGCGGCGTGGGGCAGATCACCTACACGCAGATGCTGAACTCGCGCGGCGGGATCGAGTGCGACTTCACGGTGACGCGGCTCGCGGAGGACCGCTTCTCGATCGTCACCGGCACCGCGTTCGGCCAGCACGACGCAGCCTGGCTGCGCCGGCACGCGCCGCGTGACGGCAGCGTCGAGATCCACGACATGACAGCCCGCTGGGCCTGCTTCGCCCTGTGGGGCCCGCGTGCGCGCGACATCCTGCAGCCGCTCACGCCGGACTCGCTGGCGAACGCGGACTTCCCCTACATGACGATGCGCGAGATCACCGTCGGCGACGTGCCGGTGCGCGCGCTGCGCGTGACGTTCGTCGGCGAGCTGGGCTGGGAGCTCTACTGCCCGACCGAGTACGGCGCGGGACTGTGGCGCGCGCTCATCGAGGCGGGTGAGCCGCACGGTCTCGTCCCCGCCGGGTACAAGGCGATCGACACGCTGCGGCTGGAGAAGGGCTACCGCGTCTGGGCCGCCGACATCACGCCCGACGAGACGCCGTACGAGGCGGGCCTCGGGTTCTGCGTGAAGCTCGACAAGGACGGCGGCTTCATCGGTCGCGACGCCCTGGCCGGCGGCCCGCCGACCGGCGAGGACGCGATCCGGCTCGTCTGCATCACGCTCGCCGACCCGCGGTCCGTCGCGCTCGGCAACGAGCCGGTGCGCGTGGGCGGGGAGATCGTCGGGCGCGTGACGAGCGGCGGCTACGGGTACACCGTTGAGCGCTCGATCGCCTACGCCTACGTGCCTGCGGGGCTCGCCGACCCCGGGACGGCGGTGGAGATCGACATCTTCGGCGAGTGGATCGCCGGCGAGATCGCGGTCGAGCCGCTGTACGACCCGTCGGGGGAGCGCGTGCGCGCCTGAGCCCGCCGCGTTTGACAGGGGCGCGCCGCTCACGTACGAACCCCGCATGCCCCTGCACTCCGTCCCGCTGATCGTCCTGCTCTGCGCCGCGCTCGCCGGCGCCACGGCAGCACCCGCGGCGGCCACGGTGACGCCGGCGCTGCAGGGCTCCACGCTGACGCTGACCGGCAACGGCGCGGACGACGACATCGCCATCAAGGCGGCCGGCCTCAATCTCGCCGTCGACCTCAACGACGACGGGGTCGCCGACGCGACCTTCCCCGCGACGGGAGTTTCGGCTGTCGTCGTGAACGCGGGAGGCGGCGACGACACCGTGGCGGGGCCGATCGGCCTTTCGATCCCGCTCACCGTGAACGGCCAGGACGGCGCCGACAGCATCGTCGGCGGGGACGGCCCGGACGACCTGTCCGGCGGCGAGGGCCCAGATCAGCTGAGCGGCGCACGCGGCACCGACGTCGTCTCCGGCGACGCCGGTGCCGATCGCTTCGTGTGGAGCCCCGGCGAGGGAAGCGACACGCTCAACGGCGGCAGCGGGTCGGACCTGCACGTGTTCAACGGCGCGAACCTCGCCGAGATCATGTCGCTGACCCCGAACGGCGTGCGCGCCACGCTGTTCCGGGACATCGGGAACGTGACGCAGGACATGGGCGGGATCGAGAGCCTCGACGTGCGCATGTTCGCGGGGGCGAACACCTTCACCTCCGGCCCCGGGGTGGCGGCCGTGCTTCCCACCGTGCGCGTCCTCGGCGGCAGCGGGGTGGACACGTTCACCGGCGGCGACGAGGCCGACGAGATGATCGGCGGCCCCGGCGGCCTCGACGTGATCAACACCGGGGCCGGCGACGACACGATCCCGCTGGGGCTCACGGACGGCGGGGACACGCTCGACGCCGGGCCCGGGACGGACACGCTCGCCGTCACCGGCTCCGACGCCGGGGAGACCTACACGATCGGGGTGCCGGCGGTCGCAGCCGCGAGTGTGAGCGAGGCGAACAGCGGCGCGTCGCTGTCGTCGCTCAACACCGAGCGCGTGCGGATCGAGGCGCTCGGCGGAAACGACACGACGGCGATGCAGGTCGCCGCCACGACGGCGCTCACGGCCGACCTGCGCGGTGGTGACGGCGACGACGTCCTCGGTGGCGGAAGCGGGACCGATGTCCTGCGCGGCGGCTCCGGCGCCGACCGCCTGGACGGCGCGGGCGGCAACGACGCGCTGTTCGGCGACGCAGGCGACGATCTCCTCCTCGGTCGCACGGGCGCCGACGCCTTCGCCTGCGGCGGCCTGGGGGATGTCCTCGACGCGACGGCCGAGGACACCGTCAGTGCGGACTGCCTGCCGCCCGCAGCGCCCGCGCCCCCCGTCTCCGCACCGGCGGTCACGCAGCCGGCGGCAGCGGACACGGTTGCACCCGTCCTGACGCTCCGCGGCGTGCCCGCGACGATCACCCGCGCCGCGCTGCTCAGGCGCGGTCTCCGGTTCACGTTCGCGCCGAGCGAGGCGAGCGCGGTGGAGGCCGAGCTGCTCGGACGGGCACGCGGCGCGTCGATCGCCGCTGCGGCGCCGAACCTCACCCTTGCGCGCCGGGCGCTCGGGCGCGCGCCGGGCGCCCGGACGATCACGCTGCGGCCGTCGGCGCGGCTCGTGGGCCGGGCGCGGCGGTTCTCGCTCACGCTGCGCATCACGGCGACCGACGCGGCGGGGAACCGGCGAACGGTGACGCGCACGGTCAGGGTCCGCTGAGCGGAACGCCGCCGCGGAGCGCCATCCGGGCGCGTCTGCGCCGCATCGGCGGCCGCCGAACCGTCTAGCCTTGAGGCATGGCCATCACCACGCAGCTGGACCGCACCCGCATCGCCGAGCTGACCGCCCGCGAGGACGCGCGGCTCAACGAGAACACGAAGGAGTCGGGGAGGACGTACGAGCGCGCGAGCGTCCACCTCAGCGGCGGCGTCGCCTCCTCCTACCAGCTCCGGGAGCCGTGGCCGATCTACCTCGAGCGGGGCGATGGCCCGATGGTCTGGGACGTCGACGGGAACGAGTACTACGACTTCCACAACGGCTTCGGCTCGATGGTCCAGGGCCACGCGCACCCGGTGATCGGCAAGGCGGTGCAGGACCGCTACGCGCTCGGCACGCACTTCGCCGCGCCGACCGAGGACTCGATCGCCGTCGGCGACGACCTCGCC
>DAIPYF010000142.1:2408-7064 GCA_036782855.1 Solirubrobacteraceae bacterium | reverse complement strand
GGGCGCGCCGCGCAGGGCGTCGGCGCCGCGTTCATGATGCCCGCGACCCTCTCGATCATCACGAACGCCTTCCCGCCGGAGGAGCGCGGCAAGGCGATCGGCACGTGGGCCGGGATGAGCGCCGTGGCGCTCGCGATCGGGCCCGTCGTCGGCGGCTTCCTCGTCGAGAACGTCTCCTGGCAGTCGATCTTCCTCATCAACGTGCCGATCGCCATGATCGCCGTCGTCGTGACCCTCTGGGCGACGCGCGAGTCGCGCGACCCGACCGCGGCGCGCACCGTCGACGTCGCGGGCGTCTCCGCACTCAGCGTCGGCATGGGCGCGCTCGTCCTCGGCCTCGTCGAGGGCAACGCCTGGGGCTGGGGCTCGCCGCCGATCATCGGCCTGTTCACGCTCGCCCTGGGGAGCCTCGTCGCCTTCTTCGTCATCGAGCACCACGTCCGCGCCCCGATGCTCGACTTCACGTACTTCCGCTCGCGCTCGTTCCTGGGCGCGAACATCGTCGCGTTCATCGTCAGCTTCGCGATGCTCGCGATGTTCTTCTTCCTCGCGCTCTACATGCAGAACGTGCGCGGCTACAGCCCGCTCGAGGCGGGCGTGCGCTTCCTGCCCTCGACGCTCGTGATCATCGTGATGGGGCCGGTCGCCGGTCGCCTGGCGGACCGGGTCGGCCCGCGACCGCTGATGGCGCTCGGGCTGGTCTTCGTCTCGATCTCCCTGTTCGCCCAGAGCTTCCTGGCGCCGGACACGCCGTACGGCACGCTCGCGCTCGCGTTCGCCCTCATGGGCGTCGGCATGGGCCTCGTGATGTCGCCGATGAGCACCGCCGCGATGAACGCGGTCGACCAGACGAAGGCCGGCGCCGCGTCCGGCGTGCTCTCGATGAGCCGCATGGTCGGCGGCACGTTCGGCGTCGCCGTCACCGGCGCGCTCGTCACGACGCTCGGCCGCGGCCGGCTCACCGAGCTGCTGCCCGGCTCCACGTCCGGTCAGGTCGACCGGCTCGTGGACGCCCTCGCGACCGGCGGCGCCGGGATCCCCGGCAAGGCGGGTCTCGCGGTGCAGACGGCGTTCCTCGACGCCGTCAACACGAGCATGAAGATCGGCTCCGTCGTCGCGCTCGTCGGCGCCGTCGTCGCCTGGCTGCTGATCGAGAAGATCCCGCCGCGCGCGCAGGTGCCGCAGACCGCCGAGGAGCGCCTCGAGCTCGACCTCGTCGAGGCGGGCGACGCGGGCGGGGCACCCCAGGGCGAGGCGGCTCTGCGGCAGCCCGCGCGCGCCTGAGAAGGCGACCGCCGCGGCCGTTAGCGTCGCGGCGGTGCAGGTTCTCGAGGCGTTCGACCGCTTGCAGGTGGAGGAGCTCCTCGCGCGCGGTGAGCGCTTCTGGCTGCGCCTGCACGCGCCGCGGGAGGAGGTGCTCCAGGAGGTCGGCGACCTGCTCGGTCTCGACCACCTCGCGATCGAGGACTCGATGCAGTTCGGCCAGCGGCCGAAGATCGACGACTACCCCGATTCCGCACTGCTCGTGTTCTACGGCGCGCGAACGTCCGGCACGGCATCGCACGCGACGACGATCATCGTCCCGACCGAGTTCCACTTCCACGTGACCGGCACGGCGATCGTCAGCGTCCGGCGCCACAACGCCGACCCCACCCCGCAGGACGTGCGCCGGCGCGTCGCGTTGCAGGACATCGACACCGCCGAGGAGGTCCTGTACCGCGTCCTCGACGCGCTCGTCTCGACCTGGAACCCGGCGCTGCAGTCGATCGACGACGAGGTCGACCGGCTGGAGGACGAGATCCTCGAGAACGCCGACACCGGGCAGCGCCTGCGCCTGCTGGAGATCAAGCACTCGCTCGTCGCCGTGCGGCAGACGGTCAGCTCCCAGCGCGACGTCCTCGCCGGCCGGCGCGAGATCCTCGAGACGCTGCCGGGCTTCAGCGACCGTGAGGGGCGCGAGTCGCTGCGCGACATCTTCGACCGCGTCTCGCTCGTCTCCCAGCAGGTGGACAACGTCCGCGAGTCGGTCTCCAACGCGCTCGACCTGTACGTCTCCGCGGTCGCCAACGAGCTCAACCAGATCATCAAGGTCCTGACGATCGTGGCGACGTTCTTCCTGCCGCTGACGTTCGTCACGGGCTTCTTCGGCCAGAACTTCGGATGGCTCGTCAGGCACGTCGCCTCGCCCGAGGCCTTCGCGCTGCTCGGGCTCGGGATCAACGCGGTGATCGTCATCGGGCTGTGGACGTGGTTCACCCGCGCCGGCTACATCGACATCCGCGAGTTCCTCGGGCGGCGGCGGACCCCGCGCCCGCCCCGGGCGCCGTAGTATTCGCGGCCGCAACCGTCCACTCGCAGGAGGAACCGCACCCCATCATGGCCGTCGACCTGTCGCAGATCGCGCACGTCTCCACCGAGCCCGGCGAGCTGCCGGACACGATGGCCGCATGGGTCATCCGCCAGGAGCGTGAGGGCGAGCCCGTGGACGCCTTCCAGGTTGAGGAGATCGAGGTCCCCGAACCGCAGGCGTTCGAGGTCATCGTCCGCGTCATGGCCGCGGGCGTGACCTTCAACAACGTCTGGGCCGCGCTCGGCAAGCCCGTGTCGGTGTTCGGCTACGCCGACCACCCCGAGTACGGCCACCACATCGGGGGCTCCGACGCCTCCGGCATCGTGTGGAAGGTCGGCCCCGGCGTCACCCGCTGGAAGGTCGGCGACGAGGTCGTCGTCCACTGCAACCAGACCTCCTACGAGGATCCCGAGGTCCACGGCCTCGACCCGATGGCCGCGCCGTCGCAGAAGATCTGGGGCTACGAGACGACCTGGGGCTCCTTCGCCCAGTTCACCAAGGTGCAGGCGCAGCAGCTGCTGCCCAAGCCGAAGGCGCTCACCTGGGAGGCCTCGGCGTCCTACGGGCTCACGTACTTCACGGCCTACCGGATGCTGATGAACCGCGCCAAGCTCCAGGCCGGCGACCGCGTGCTGATCTGGGGCGCCGCCGGCGGCCTGGGCGTCTTCGCGACGCAGCTCGTGAAGGCCGCGGGCGCCGAGAGCGTCGGCGTCGTGTCCTCCCCGGCGAAGGGCGAGCTGATCAAGCAGCTCGGGGCCGTCGACTACATCGACCGCAGCGAGTTCGCCGGGATGATGCGCACCGGCACGGAGACGCCGGAGGAGGAGAAGGCGCGCTTCGGCGTGACGCGGCAGTTCGCCAAGCGCGTCAAGGAGCTGCTCGGCGACTCCCCCGACGTCGTCTTCGAGCACGTCGGCCAGGCGACGTTCCCGACCTCCGTCTTCACCGTGAAGCCGTTCGGCAAGGTCGTCATCTGCGGCGCCACGTCCGGTTTCACGCTCGACTTCGACGTGCGCTACCTCTGGATGCGCCAGAAGGAGATCCTCGGCTCGCACTTCGCGAACGCCTGGGAGTGCACGAAGGCCAACCAGCTGATCGACGACGGCCTCATCCGGCCGGTGCTGTGGCAGACGATGGGCTTCGAGCAGGTCGCGGAGGCCCACCAGCTGATGCACGAGAACAAGCACCTCGGCAAGATCGCGATCCTCGTGGGCGCGACCGAGGAGGGGCAGGGCGCCACAGCCGACGGCCCCGGACCGATCCACGCGGAGGTGGGTGCCTGATGACCCAGACGATTCACGTTCCCTGGTACGCGACCGGCCTGCGCGGCGACCGCCTCGCGGCCGTCCTGCAGGACGTCACCCCGACGGCGCTGCGCTACGGCGCGACGAGTTGGTCGCTGCACCGCTCGAAGGACGACCACTACAAGTTCCTCCAGATCGTCCAGTTCGAGGACAAGCTCGACTTCGAGCGCTGGTGGGAGGGTCACGAGATGGTCGAGATGCGGACCATGACCTCCGGCTGGTGGCAGGTCCCGCAGCTGTACTTCCCGCACGAGCTGCTCGGCGAGGGCCGGATCGAGGCGGCCGTGGAGGCCGTCGCGGAGACGCCCGCCCCGGAGCCGGCGCCCGCCGCGACCGCCTGACGCACGGGCCGCGCGATGCCCGACCCCTCGACGCTCGCGGTCTTCGCCGCGGCGTCGCTCGCGCTCGTCGCCGTCCCGGGGCCGTCGGTCCTCTACATCGTCGGCACGAGCATCGCGCAGGGGCGGCGTGCCGGGGTCGCCTCCATGCTCGGCGTGCAGGCGGGCGCCCTGCTCCACGTGTTCGCCGCGGCGATCGGGGTCTCCGCGATCCTCGCCTCCTCGGCGGAGGCGTTCACCGTCGTGAAGTTCGCGGGCGCGGCGTACCTCGTCTGGCTCGGCGTCCAGAAGCTCCGCCATGCCGGTGAGGAGGACCCGGCGGCCCGCCCGCCGCGCTCGCACGCGCACCTGTTCCGCCAGGGCGTCGTCGTGAACCTCCTCAACCCGAAGGTCGCGATCTTCTTCCTGGCCTTCCTCCCCCAGTTCATCGATCCCGACGCCGCGAGCCCCGGCCTGCAGATCATCGGGCTCGGCCTCATCTTCATCGTCATCGCGATGCTCAGCGACACCGCCTACGCGCTCGTCGCCGGAACCGCCGCCGAGCGCCTCAGCGGCACCTTCGCCGCCCGTCGCCGCCTCGACCGCCTCAGCGGCGGCGTCATGATCGGCCTCGGCGCCGTCGCCGCGCTCACCGGTCACCGCAGGGCGTAGCCCCCTGCCGACG
>DAIPYF010000142.1:0-2308 GCA_036782855.1 Solirubrobacteraceae bacterium | reverse complement strand
GCGAGGCCCGCGACGACGAGAGCAGGGCGTCAGCCCTGCTCGAGCGGGGCCATCGTCAGCCCGTGGTCCCGCAGCTGCTCCCAGTAGTGCTCGGCGAGCTCGCGGTGCCCGCTCCACACGATGGCGAGGCCGGTGTTGTGGATGCGGTCGGCGATGGAATAGCCCATGTCGAGGCTGATGCCGGGGATGGTGCGGGCGAGCGCGCCGGCGACGCCGTCGAACGTGTTGTGATCGTCGTTGCGGACGATCACGTGCCAGGACCCTCCGAGGCCTGAGCCGGGTCCCTGGACCCGCGGGAGCTCCACCACCTGAGACATCGGCCCATCAGGGTAACGCCCTGCGCGCGGCATGTCAGGTCCCGGTGCGGGTCGCCCAGTAGCGGGCCAGCCCGGGGTACAGCGCGTCGGGCGGCATGCCCTGGAAGTACGACTCCGCGCGCTCGCGCCCGACGCGCTCGGTGATCCAGGCGCGCACGAGCCGCTCGAACTCGGCGGCGTCGTGGTCGCGGGACCAGCCGCCGAGCCGGTCGAGCGCGTCGCGCAGGTCGGCGAGGTGGCGCGGCGGGTCCTCGTAGGTGCCGAAGTGCGTGATCGCCAGCCGCCGCGGCTCCCATGCCTCGATCGTGTCGAGCGAGGCGCGCCAGAGCTCGAGGTCGATGTCGGGCGGCGGCGTCGGCGGCATGATCGGTCCGTCACCGATCCGGACGCCGGCGACGTCGCCGGCGTACACGGTGCCGCTGGGCACGTGCAGGTAGCTCACGTGGTGCTGCGCGTGACCGGGCGTGTACGCGACGTGCCAGGGGCCGTCGTCGCCCCAGCCGTCGAGCGTCTCGCCGCCCTCCAGGACGATGAGCCGGTCCTCGGGCACCGGCACGATCTCGCCCCAGAGGCGGTCCATGTCCTCGCCGTAGAGCCGCGTGGCGCTGGCGACGAGCTTCGACGGATCGGCGACGTGCCGGGCGCCGCGGGCGTGCACGGCGACGACGAGGTGCGGCCAGCGGCGCACGAGCGCCCCGGTCGCCCCGGCGTGATCGAGGTGGATGTGGGTGAGGAGGATCGCCTGCGGCACCCGGTCGCCGAGCGCCGCCAGGAGTGCCGCCTCGCAGGACTGCGGGCCGGGGTCGACGAGCACGTCACCGACGCGGTGGCAGCAGATGACGTTCGGGCGCCCGAGGTGCAGGACGTCGAGCGGCTCGTCGGACGGCGCCGTCACAGGCGGGCGACGAGGATGTCCGGGAACGCCTTGGTGTCCTCGCGCGGCGTCCAGGATCCGTGGCGGATTCCGACGGTCTTGAAGCCGGCTTCGGCCACGCGGTCGAGCAGCCACTCCTCGTCGAGGGCGAACGTCGGCTCGCCGCCGTGCTCGGCTTCGGCGGCCGTCGCGCCCGCGTCGGCCGCGAACGCGATCGCGGCGGTGCCGCCGGCGATCGCCGCGCGCGAGTCCGCGTCGAGCAGGTACGCGGTGGCGAACAGGCGACCTTCGTCGGCGAGCACGCGGCGCCCCTCGCGCAGCCGGGCGGCGACGGCGTCGGCCTGCAGATGCGGCAGCACGTCGTGCATCACGACGACGTCGAAGGTCTCCTCGAGGAACGGCAGCTCCAGCTCGGGCGCGCCGAGATCCCCGGCGAGCTCGAAGGAGAAGTCGGGCCGGTCCTTGTAGGCGGCCTGACACCACTCGATCGCGACGGCGTCGTCGTCGTAGCCCACGTAGCGGGCGCCCGGGCCCAGGTGGCGGTGCAGCGGGCGGGCCAGGACGCCCGCGCCGCAGCCGATCTCCAGGACCCGCTCGTCCGGCCGCACGAGCGCGAGGCTCCGCAGCAGGCCGAGCCAGGTCTCGCCGACCTCGACGTAGTCGCCCTCACCGACGTAGCGCAGGCGGCGCGGCGGGGTGTACGGGTCGCTGCGCCGCAGGACGACGTCGAGGCCGTCGGCCATGCGCTGACGCAGGTCGGTGAGGAGACTCGTGCTCACGGCGCCGGACCATACAATCCGGGCATGAGCCATCGCCTGCCCGAGCGCGACAAGCCCTGGATGATGCGGACCTACGCGGGGCATTCCACCGCGGAGAAGTCCAACGAGCTGTACCGCTCGAACCTGGCGAAGGGCCAGACGGGCCTGTCGATCGCGTTCGATCTGCCGACGCAGACCGGGTACGACCCGGATGACGAGCTCGCGCGCGGCGAGGTCGGCAAGGTCGGCGTCCCGGTCGCCCACCGCGGCGACATGGCCGCGCTGCTCGACGGCATCCCGCTGGACCGGATGAACACGTCGATGACGATCAACGCGACGGCGGCCTGGCTGCTGGCGCT
>DAIPYF010000141.1:0-7223 GCA_036782855.1 Solirubrobacteraceae bacterium | reverse complement strand
CCGCCGCCCAGCGCGTACATGTCGCTCGTCACGGCGGCCGCGGTCTCGGTCGCGTGCGTGGCCGCCCGGCGCAGCGCGGCGCGTCGCTCCACGCCGATCGGAGTCCCCGCGCGCGCCGCCTCCCACGCGTCGCCGACGGCGGCCGCGATGAGGGCGGCGGCGGCGTCGACGGCCGCCCGGCCGCGCGCGACGCGCGCCTGCGTGTCGGGCCGGGCGGCGAGCGGGCGGGTCGAGCCGGTCGGGGTCTTGCCGCCCGCGAGGTCGACGAGGTCGCCGAGCGCGGCGCCGGCGATGCCGAGCGCCACCGAGGCGATCGACAGCGCGAGGAGGCCGAACGGGGGAAACGTGTACAGCGGCGTGTCAACCCGCGGCGCCTGGGTGATCAGGGACGCCGAACGCACCGCGGGCGCGCGCGCCCCGTCCAACTCGATGTCGTCGCTGCCGGTCGCGCGCAGGCCCGCGACGTCCCAGGCGTCGTGCATCGTGAACGCGGCGCGCGGGAACAGCACCAGGCGCACGTCGGGGCCGCCGGCGGGCGTGCGCACGACGTCCTCGCCGTCGGCGACGAGACAGCCCACCATGAGCCAGTCGGCGTGCGCGCTGCCGCTCGCGAACGACCAGCGGCCGCTGACGAGGAGGTCCTCGCCGTCGGGCAGCGCGCGCCCGCGCGGGGCGAACACGCCGCCGACGATCTGCCCGTCGCCGTAGACCTGCGCGGCCGCCTCGGGCTCCAGGTAGGCGGCGAGCATCCCGCCGGTCCCGCAGACGGCGACGACCCATGCCGCCGCGGCGTCGGCGCCCGCGAGGGTCCGGACGGTGTCGAGGAAGTCCTGGGGCGCGGCCTCGAGCCCCCCGAGCGCGGCGGGGACGAGGGCGCGGAACAGGCCGGCGTCCCGGAACGCCGCGACGACCGGCTCGGCGAGGCGCCGGTCCGCGTCGCCGGCCGCGGCGTGCTCGGCGGCGAGGGCGGTGAGGGTCGGGAGGTCTGCTGTCAGGCCGGGCATCGGCGGACCCTACCCCCGACCGGCGGGCGCCGTTGCGGATAGGGTCGGCTCCCGTGCGCTTCGGCATCGTGATCCTCCAGGAGCTCCGCTGGGCGCAGGCGCGGCACCGCTGGGTCCGGGCGGAGGAGCTCGGGTTCGACCACGCCTGGACGTACGACCACCTGGGCTGGCGCGATCTGGTCGACGGCCCGTGGTTCGACGCCGTCCCCACCCTGACGGCGGCGGCGACGGTCACGTCGCGGATCCGGCTCGGCACGCTCGTGGCGTCGGCGAACTTCCGCCATCCGGTGGCGTTCGCGCGCTCGGTCACGGCGCTCGACGACATCTCCGACGGGCGCCTGCTGCTCGGGCTCGGCGCCGGAGGCCTGGGGTTCGACGCGACGGTGCTCGGCGGCGAGCCGCTGCCCCCAAAGGAGCGCGTCGCGCGTTTCCGCGAGTTCGTCGAGCTCCTGGACGCCGTGCTGGTGCGCGACAGCACGACGTGGAAGGGCGAGTACTTCGAGGCGGTCGACGCCCGCAGCACGCCGGGCTCGGTGCAGCTGCCGCGGGTGCCGTTCGTCGTCGCCGCAAACGCGCCGCGGTCGATCGCGCTGGCGGCCGAGTTCGGTCAGGGCTGGATCACGACGGGCGCACCGACCGAGGACCTCGAGGAGTGGTGGGCGGCCGTCGCCGAGCGTGCCGACCGATTCGGCGAGGCGCTCGCCGCGATCGGGCGCCAGGAGGACTCGGTCGCGCGATACCTGCTGCTCGACGCGGCCCCGGTCTTCTCGCTCTCGAGCATCGCCTTCTTCACCGAGGCCGTCGAGCGCGCGGCGGCGCTGGGCTTCACGGACGTCATCACGCACTGGCCGCGTCCCGAGGGGTGGTACGAGGGCGACGAGGCGATCCTCGACGAGGTGCCCGCGGTGATGGCGCGCTTCTGAGCGGCCGTAGGCCGGAACTCGGCGCGACGCCGCTCCGACCAGGGTGGTCCGGCGCATTCGCCGCTCAGGAGTCGGCCGAAAGCCGCCGATAGCCGCCTGGTGACCCCCGACACGACCCCGCGGCGCCGCTCCACGACGGCCGCTGCGCTCCTCACCCTGCTCTGCTGCGCGATCGCCCTCGCGGCTCCAGCGGGCGCGCGCGCGGCCGGCACCCCGAACATCAGCGCCACGACCTCCAGCTCGTCGGTCCTCTTCGGTGCGCCGTCGACCGTCACGCTGAACGCGTCGAACCCCGCGGGGCAGCCGTATGGCTACAACCTCTCCTTCCGCGCCGTCCTGCCCGCGAACGTGTCCTACGTCGCGGCCTCGGGCTCGCCCGCTCCGACGACGGTGCTCGCCGGCCAGCCGGCGGCCGGGCAGACGACGCTCCTCTGGTCGAACGTCTCGGACCTGTCGCCGAACTCCTCCACCGGCGTGTCGTTCCAGGTCACGCACTCGCAGGCGGCGTTCACGATCGGCGGGAGCTTCGCCATCACCGGCGAGGCGTCGATCAACACCGATCCGCGGAACGTGACGCAGTTCAACGCGACGACCGGCGTCCCCGTGCCCGCCTCGTTCACCGGGTCGGCGACGTCCACGGGCACGCAGAGCATCACGGCGATCAAGGTGACGAAGACCGGCGGCGGCTCGCTGCTGCGCGGCGTCCACGACCACCAGACGACCTACACGACGACGACGAGCAACAACCTCGTCAACCAGACGACGGGTGTCGTGCTCACCGACTACCTGCCCGCGGGGATCGAGTACCTCGGCTGCGGCGGCCCGGGGGCCGACCACACGACGAACGCCGCGACGAACCCCGGGTCCACGGAGGAGTACCCCGGCTCCGGGGCGATCATCGTCCCTGTCGTCCCCGGCTGCGTCGCGCCGAGCAGCGTCGACACGGTCACCACCGACCCGGACGGGGGCGGGCCGCTCCCGACCGGCACGTACACCCGGCTGCAGTGGAACCTCGGCACGCTGGCCGCCGGCCAGGTCGTCAACCGCCCCTACCGCGTCGCGATCCCGCTCCGCGAGAACGCGGACACGCGCTGGCCCGGCGGACGGCCCACCGCGGCCTCCGGCGACCAGGCCGCGAACCTCGACAACAACTCCGGCGCGGAGACCGACGACGAGCAGCCGCTCACGAGCGGCGCGAGCGCGACCGGCAGCTACAACGCCGTCACGCCCGTCAGCGATGCGACGACGATGACGACGATCGCCGAGGACCTGCTCCAGGGCAAGTCGCGCTCGTCGGGCTCGCTCGTGCAGGGGGCGATCACGACCTGGACGCTGACGTTCGCGACCGGCGAGTACCGCTACTCCGAGGACACGACGGTCACCGACACGCTTCCGAACGCCTACTGCCCGCTCGGGCCGGCGAACCTCACGACCGGCAACAGCGCATCCGACAGCCAGTGCGATCCGACCGGCGCGCTGCCCTCGGTGCCGTACAGCTCGGCGACCGAGAACGCGGACGGCACGTTCACGATCGTCTGGACCCCGTCGTCGATGCCGCAGCTCACGCACGCGACGGTGAACGACTCCTGGTCGATCACGTTCCCGACGCGTACGCGCACGAACTACCAGCTGAACTTCAACGACGCGGGGCCGATCCTCGCGCACGACACCGCAACGAACAGCGCCACGGTCGCCGGCGTCGCCCTGCCGCGCTGCACCGCCCCCGGCGCCGCGGACTGCTCGCCGACCGGGCCCCGGATCGACCACGACGCCCCGGTCCTGCGTCCGGCCACCGACGCGGCAGCCGCCGGGCAGAGCGCCCCGCTTCCGACGATCGACAAGCAGATCGCGCAGTCGGGGACGAACTGCGCCACCGCGACGTATACGAACGCCGTGCCGAGCTACGTTCCCGGCGACCGCATCTGCTGGCGCCTGAACGTCGACTTCCCGGGCGGCGTCGACACCGCCTCGCCGACCGTCAACGACTACCTCCCGCCGACCGTGACCTACGAGGCCGGGTCGGACACCGCGACGCCCGCGAACACCGTCGGCTCGACGTTCGACGCGTCCGGCGCCGCCCAGGGCGCGCTGACGTGGAACCTCACCGGCGGCCTCGTCCCGAAGGGCAACCAGGTCTTCCAGCACACGATCTCGAGCATCGTGCAGCCGACCGGCCAACTCGCCCCGGGCCAGATCCCGGGCAACCTCATGAAGTTCTCCGCGTCGGGCACGAGCGGCGTCTCGTTCCCCTATCGCGACCAGGTGGACTTCGTCCTCGCGGTGCCCGTCATCGGGCTGACGAAGGGCGTGCGCCAGGTGAACTCCGGGACGGTCAACGGGCCCAACGTCGACGGCGTGACCGTGAAGGGCGGCGACACCGTCACCTACCGCGTCGACCTCGGCAACACGGGGACGGCGGACGCGAGGAACGTCGTCGTCTGGGATCTGCTGCCCACCGAATACGACTGCGCGACGATCGGGCAGATCACCGCGATCAGCGACGCGGGCACCTGCGTCGACGCCCCGTTCCCGGCGCAGGACCGGATCGAGTGGACGGCGCCGTCGCTCGCGCAGGCCGGGACGAAGACGCTCACCTACAAGGTCCTGATCCCGGCGAGCATCGGGCCGGCGCGCACGCTCGTCAACCACGCCGGCGTGCGCTCGTTCCAGACGCAGTCGAACCTCGGCACGTTCTTCACCTACACACCCGCGAGCAACATCGACGGCGCGAACCCCGCGACGGCGAATGTCCCCGCGGCCGACAACTTCTCGAACGTCGTCACCCGGAACGTGACGATCACCAAGGCCGCGGCGACGCCCGTCCTGCCGGGCAACACGGCCGCGCAGGGGACGATCGGCGAGAACATCACGTACACCGTCACGACCGTCATCCCGGACGGCACGAGCGTCCCGGCCAACTTCAAGATCGCCGACGCGATCGCGACCGCGCGCAGCACCTACCAGGCGGGGTCGCTCGCCGTGACGCTCAACGGGAGCCCGCTCCCGGGCACCTGGAGCACGAGCGAGGTCGCGTCGACGCCGACGGTGACCGCCCCCGCTGCCGGCTACACGGCGAGCGGCGGCGACACCACGATCGTCATGACCTTCGTCGCGCGGATCGCCGACGTCGCCGCCAACGTGCGCACCGCCGCAACCGGCGTCACGAACACCGCGACGTCGACCTGGACCGACCCGGTGATCGGCGCGCAGACCCGCAACTCGGCCCAGACGAGCGTGCAGATCGTCGAACCGCTGATCACGCAGGCGAAGACCGACAACGTCAACCCCAGCCGCGTCATCCCCGACCAGATCGTCACGTACACGCTGACGACGACGAACTCCAGCGCCACGCGCGTCTCGACCGCCTACGACACGACCATCGTCGATCACGTGCCGGCGGGCCTGACGCCGATCGACGTCGCGCCCGGCAACCTGCCGCTCGCCGACGGCGCGATCGTCCCGGGGACCACCAGCGCCGTCTGGAACCAGGCGGCGCGCACGATCACGCGCACGGGCGTCGACATCGCGCCGAACAGCAACGTCGCGATGACGTACCGGGTGCGGGTCGACAATCCCGCCGTCGCCGGCAACACCCTCACGAACAGCGTCACCGCGACCACGACGAGCATGTCCGGGGTGGTGACGGGCGAGCGGACCGCGGCCTCGACGCCGAACACCGGCTACACGTCGACGACCACGGACACCGTCCGCATCGGCGGCGCGACGGTCACGAAGACCGCCGATCGCACGACCGCGACGGTCGGCGACCCCGTCCAGTACACGGCCGTCGTCACGATCCCCGCGAACATCAACCTCTACGACGTGACGCTGCGCGACACGCTGCCGGACTCGCTCGACTACGACGGCCTCGTGTCGGCGTCCTGCACGAGCGGCTGCCCGCCGGCGATCACCGTCCAGTCGTACACGCCGACGGTCAGCGCCGGCGTGACGAACGTCGCCTGGGACCTCGGCGACCTCACGGCGGCGCCGACGCCGCGCGTCGTCACCGTCGTCTACAAGGCCCACCTGCGCGCGACGCACCGCAACGGCGGGGCGAACGTCATCGTCGGGCAGACCGCGATCAACTCGGCGAAGGTCTCCTCGGACCTCACGAACCTCAAGACGTTCAACCCCGCGTCGATCCCGACGGTCTTCGACGACACGTCCGCGACGACGACGGCGACCGTCACGGTCATCGAGCCGAAGATCACGGTGAACAAGAAGGTCTCCGTGTCCGGCTCCGCGTACGCGGACAGTGCGTCCGCGCAGGCGGACGACACGTTCAGCTATCAGGTCGTCGTGACCAACACGGGCAACGCCCCGGCATACGACGTGCAGGTCACCGACCAGCCCGACGCCGAACTGACGGCCGTCACGCTCGCCCCCGGCATCTCGACCACCGCGAACACCGACCCGTGGACCGTGGGCGACCCCGCGATGGCCTGGACGATCCCCGGCCCGATCGCCCCGGGTGCGTCGGTCACGCTGACGTACACCGCGAGCCTCGTCCCCGTGTCGGGGCTCACCGACGGGCAGACGATCGTGAACACCGCGGCCGTCCCGCACTACTTCGGCGTCCCGCTCGCGACGCGCGCAGCGAACCCGACGTGGGTCTTCCGCGACTACACCGACGGCGGTTCGGACGCGGTCACGGTGACGCTCGACTTCCCGACGCTCGCGATCGCCAAGACGACCGGCCGGCCGGGCAACCCGGAGACCGCGTCCGTCGAGTGGGGGCAGTCCTTCCCTTGGCGCGTCGTCGTCACGAACACGTCCGCGACGGCGGTCGCCAAGAGCGTGAGCGTCCATGACGTCCTGCCGGCGAACTGGAGCTACGACGCGGGCTCGGCGAGCTTCAGCCCGGGCGGGACGATCGCACCGGTCATCACTCCGCACGCGGCCGGCGACGAGCTGACGTGGACGACCGGCCAGGATCTGGCGCCCGGCGCGAGCGTCACGCTGACCTTCAGCGCGACGCCGTCGCTCCAGGCACTGCTCTCCGCGCCCGGCGCCGGCCCGAACGTCAACACCGCCGACGCGAGCGCGAAGGACGAGGGCGGCAACAGCGGGAACGCGAGCGGGCCCTACGCGGCCGGCCCGGACCCGGCGACCGCGACCCTGCTCGCGCCGGTGCTCGGCATCGCCAAGACGCCCGACGCGGGCACGCTGACCGCCGGATCGCCCACGGACTGGACGATCGCGGTGACGAACACCGGCTCCGGCGTCGCGCACGCCGTCACGGTCACCGACGTGCTCCCCGCGGGCACGACCTACACGCCGGGCGCGGCGAGCGTCG
>DAIPYF010000140.1:5332-7243 GCA_036782855.1 Solirubrobacteraceae bacterium | reverse complement strand
GGCCCGGTGCCGAGCTCGCCGGAGTCGAAGATCGTCCGGCCGTCGGCGAGGGGGTAGCCGATGCCTCCGGTGCGGTTGCACGGCGCCCGACACGCCGTGACAGTGTGGAAGCGGATCGTCAGCGGCGCGTCGGCGTTGACGAACGTGAGCTGACGGCCCTCCTCGACGGTCGCGGGCCGTCCGCGGGCGCCTCGGGCCGTCAGGTCTCCCTGCCCGAACGCGAAGTTGCGGATCACCACGCGGTCGACGAGCGGGCCCCGACGCAGCCGCAGCGGGTTGCTCAGGCCGGGGTTCGGCCGCCGTACGCCGATGTCCGCGTTCTCGGGCAGGCGCCCGTGCGTGAGGAAGTCCGTCTGGTCGACCGCCCCGGTGAACGGGTCCGTCCCGCCGTCCGCGCCGTTCGTGATCCCGACGACCATGATGCCCATCACCTCGAACCAGGATGCGCGGGTCGTGTCGTACGTGGCGGTCGTCGAGATGACGTCGCCCTTCTTCACGGCGACCTTCCAATCGGGCCCGGTGGCGCTCATCGACACGTCCCAGGACACGGGCCCGGCGGGCTCGAAGTAGTTGGCGCGCGAGCGGAAGATGCGCTTCGTCACGCCGCCGCGCGTGATCAGCAGGTCGGTCCACAGGCCCCCGGGGTGCAGGTGGCCGGCGCTCGTCACGAGCGTCGCGTCGCGGTCGGCGACCCAGCGGTTGCGGGCCGGGCCGCGCGCGTACGCGCGCGGGACCTGATCGGGGTACGTCAGCGTGCCGCCCGTGCCGGACCCGCGCGCCGCGTCGAAGACCGGGTAGGCCTTCCCGCCCTGCACGTCCATCCACAGCGTTGAGATCTCCCTGATCGATGCGGCCTCGGGCGCTGTGTCGGGGATGAACCACATCGTGTACGTGATGTAGACCTTCTTCGGCGATGCGCTGAGGTCATGCACCATGTGGTTGATCACGAGGAACTGCTTGGTCGTGTAGCGCCAGCCGTAGCCGCTCGGCGCGTTGATGTACGTCTTCTCCTCGCCGGCCGCGAACGTCGGCTTCAGCGCGACGAGCCAGACCGCGTGGTGCAGATGGACCTCGGTGACGGGCGGCGACTTGCCGTCGGCGGCATTCACGAGCCCGGGGCGGAACCCGACGATCCAGCCGTTGACGCTCGGCCGCTCGCGCTGGAGGTCCACACCGATGAGGTTCTGCCCAGGCTTGATCGTCATCGGCCCGAACCGGTAGGTGAGTTGCTGTGCGCCGGGCGGCATGCCCGGCTCGCGGACGGGGATCGACGGCGTCGTCGCGGCGAACGCGGTCGGGCGCTGGGCAGGGGCGGGCGCGGCCGCCAGGAGCACGATCACGAGTCCCGCCAGCGCGGCCGTGACGAGCCTCCGAGGACGCCTCATGCTCACTCCCTCTCCTTCGTCGGGCGGCGGGGGTGCGGCGTCATGAACGCCAGTGGGACGCTGCTGCCGAGATCCCGCCGGACGGACGCGATCCGCCGACCCTCCTGCACCGCGTCACGGACGGTACCGAGCGGGCTTCCCGGGAGCGCCGCAACGACGTCCAGGTCCGGAGCGACGATCACCAGGCCCCACAGCGCCGCCGACTCGTCGCCCGTCGGAGCGGGCGGCCCGGCGACCTCGACGAGGACGTCCCCCGCCCAGAGGAACGCCTGCCGCAGGTCGGGGCCCGCCTCGCGAACACGGCGCACCTCCATGCCCGCCGCCTGGAGTGCACCGAGCGTGCGGGCCAGGTCGGGGGTGCGGATCACGACATGGTCGAGCCCGGTCGCGCCGTTTGGGTGAGGCGGCGGGCCCGGGACGCCCTCCCCGGTCGTCGTGGCGATCCCGTCGATCTCCTCGGGGAGCGGCCCTGAGGCAGCGAACGTCCAGCCGAGCAGGCCGTCCCCCACGTCGCGGCCGCGCAGGC
>DAIPYF010000140.1:0-5322 GCA_036782855.1 Solirubrobacteraceae bacterium | reverse complement strand
ACGGAAGCCCGGTCGGCGGGCTGCCCCGGCTCGGTCGCGATGCCGTCGATCGTCGCGGGGAGTTCGCCCTCTGCGTGGAGGGCCCAGCCGAGCAGACCCTCCCCCGCCTCGCGCCCGCACAGACGCAGGCGCACGTCCCCGATCACGCACGCGCCGTCGTCGCCGACGTCGAAGCCCATCGCGCGCCACACCTCCGGCTCGTCACCGGCGTCGAGACCCGTGAGCGCGGGGAGGTCGCCGCGGGCCATGGCCGTCAGCGGTTGCGGCGGCGCTGCTCGCGCGCCGCCTTGTCCTTCTGGCGCTGTTTGCGCTTGGCCTCCTGGCTGCGCTTGTGGGCGTCCGCCGGCTTGTGCGCCGCCTCGTCGTCGCCCGCCGTGATCGGCGCGCGGCGCCGGGCATCGCGCAGGATCACGACGATCACGCCGGTCAGCAGCGCGACGGCGGCGACCGCGATCATGATCGCCTGCCAGGACTCGAGGCCGTCGTCGGTGTTCCCGGACCCGATCTGCGTCCGGGTCTGGGTCTGCGTCGGCGTCTCCGGCGTGCCCTGCGGCAGCCCCTCGAACGGCGAGGCCTGGCCGAACGCCCCGGCCGTCGGCAGGAGCAGTGCGAAGAGGGTGAGCAGGAGCGCGAAGCGGGCTGCCGGGCGGATGACACGGGACACGGGCATGACGCGCGGGCACGATACCCGGCGGAGCGGCGCGCCACCCGCGCGGCTATCGTGCCCCGGATGCCGCCCAAGGCCCGACAGATCCGCATGGACCAGCGCTCGGCGATGGCCGAGATGCAGTCCCTCGAGCAACGCACCGACGAGGAGCTCGAGCGCGAACAGAAGTACAAGGCCGCCGCGCTGTCGATCCTCGGCGCCCGTGCGGCCGAGAAGTACGACGCCAAGGCTGCGCGCGCCTACTTCCAGCGTGCGATCGCGGCGGCCCGGCCGCAGGAGCGCATGCAGATCCGGCGCATGGCGGATGCGTCGATCGCCCTCGCCGAGCGGCGACCGGACGACCTCAAGGTCGCCGTCGAGCGGCTCGGCCAGGAGGCGCCGTCCAGCCGTCAGCTCTTCCTGCTGCGGATGGCGGGCGTCCTCGCGCCGCCCCCGAGCGCGGGCAGGCTCGCGCGGGTGCGCGGGATCGCCCTCATCGTCCTGCTCGTCGTGGCGCTGATCGCGCTCGGCTTCGCGATCGTCAAGCTCGTGGCGCTCCCGTTCGGCGGGGTCTCGACCGTCACCGCCGTCTGGGTCGGCCTGCTCGTCATCATCGTCGCCCTCGGCATCCTCGCGCTCGTCGGACGGCGACGACAGGCCCGCGCGCGGCTCGCCCGCGGGGGCTGACCGCACTCCCATGTGCGGCCGCTACTCGCTCGCCGGGCCGAACCCCGGCACGGTGCGAGAGCGGTTCGCATTCGGCGACGCGGTGCCCGTCGAGCGACGGTTCAACATCGCGCCGGGGCAGGACGTCCTGGCCGTCACGACCGACCGCGAAGGGCGCCCGCGAGCGGAGCTGCTGCGGTGGGGTCTCGTCCCGCACTGGGCGGAGTCCCCGAAGGTCGGATACCGCATGATCAACGCGCGTGCCGAGACCGTCGCGGAACGGCCGGCCTTCCGCGAGGCGTTCGCCGAGCGCCGCTGCCTGATCCTCGCGGACGGCTTCTACGAGTGGCAGCCGCGCGCCCATGGCCCCAAGCAGCCCTGGTGGATCACGCGTGAGGATCACGCACCCTTCGCCTTCGCCGGGCTGTGGGCGAGCTGGCGGCCCGCGCCGGACGTCGAACCGCTGCGCTCGTGCACCATCATCACGACGGAGGCGACGCCGTCGCTGCGGGAGGTCCACGACCGGATGCCCGTGATCCTCGAGCCGGGCGCCGAGGGGGCGTGGCTCGGTCCCGCCGCGGGCGCCGACGTGCGCGACCTGCTCCGCCCGTTCGCCGCGACGGCGAGGATCCCGGTCGGCCGCGCGGTCGGCGACGCGGGCCACGACGAGCCGGACTGCATCGCCCGGGTCGAGCCCGAGCCGGACGAGCCCGCCTCGCCGACGCTGTTCTGAGCCGCCTGACCGATACGGTGCCCGCCGTGCGCCCGGTGCTGCTCATCGCGAACCCGACCTCCGGCGGCGGCAAGGTCCCGCGGCTGCTGCCCGCCGTCCGGGAACGGCTCACCGCGCTCGGCGTCACGCACCGCACGGAGATGACGCGCGACCTGGCGCACGCGGGCGAACTGACGCGCTGTGCCCTCGACCGTGGCGAGGTGCCGGTGTCGTTCTCGGGGGACGGCGTCGCGGGGGCGGTCGCCGGCGCGGCGCGCGAGGTGCCCGAGGCCGTGATCGGCGTGCTGCCCGGCGGGAGCGGGAACGACTTCTGCCGGCACATCGGGATCCCGGGCGAGGCGCTCGAGGCGTGCGAGGTGATCGCTCACGGCGTGCCGCGGGCGATCGACCTCGGAGAGGCGAACGGCGTGCCCTTCCTCGGGATCGCGAGCCTGGGTTTCGACTCCGAGGCCAATGCCGCCGCGAACGCCGCGCCGCGCGCCCTCGGGCGGGGCATCTACGTCTACGGAGCGCTGAGCGCCATCGCACGGTGGAAGCCCGCGTCGTTCGAGGTCCGCACCGACGGGCACGCCGAGCGGTTCGAGGGCTGGAGCGTCATCTGCGCGAACACGAGCGTCTACGGTGCGGGCATGTTCGTCGCACCGCAGGCACGGATCGACGATGGCCTGCTCGACGTCGTGCTCATCCGCAAGTCGAGCCGCGCGCGGTTCCTCGCGAGCTTCCCGAAGGTGTTCAAGGGCGAGCACGTGCACAACGACAACGTCACCGTCCTGCGGGCCCGCGAGGTCGAGGTGACCGCGAGCCGCCCGTTCTCCGTCTACGCCGACGGCGACCCGATCGCCGAGCTTCCGGTCGTCATCCGCGCCCTTCCGGCCGCGGTGCGCGTGCTGCTCCCGGCGGCGTGAGCCCGGGAGCGACGTGAGCCCCCTGCGCACGAGCCTCGCGGCCGGCGCCGCGCGCACCGCGGGCGGCCTTTCACGCGTCGCCGGACGCGGTGGGACGAGCCTGCCCGGCAAGGTGCTGCTGCGCGTCGACCCGCACGCGATCGGCCGGCTCGGCGCACGGTTGCGCGACGGGAGCGTCGTGATCAGCGCGACGAACGGCAAGACGACCACCGCCGCGATGGTGGCGGCGATCCTCGAGGGCGCCGGCGAGCGGCTCGTGCACAACCGCGCGGGAGCGAACATGGCCGGGGGGATCGCCGCGACGCTGCTGTCCGGCGACGGTGACCGCGGGCTCTTCGAGGTCGACGAGTTCTGGCTCGACGGCGTCGTCGCCGAGCTGCGCCCGAGGGCGCTGCTGCTGGCGAACCTCTTCCGCGACCAGCTCGACCGCTACGGCGAGCTGGAGACGATCGCCGAGCGCTGGGAGGCGATCGCCCGGTCCGGCGCGGCGGACCGGCTGGTGCTCAACGCCGACGATCCCACGATCGCCGACCTGGGGCGCGAGCGCGACGACGTCCTCTACTTCGGCGTCGAGGACGACGGCGTCGCGCTGCCGGCGCTCCAGCACGCGTCGGACGCCACGCACTGCCGTCGCTGCGGTGCGCCCTACGTCTACGACGCGCACTACCTCGGACACCTCGGGCGCTACCACTGCGCGGCGTGCGGGGCGCGGCGCCCGGAGCCCGCGATCGCGGCGCGCGACATCCGGCTCGAGGGGATCGGGGGCGCATCCTTCACGCTCGACCTCGGCGCCGGCGGGTCCGAGCGCATCCATCTCCCGCTCCCCGGCCTCTACAACGTCTACAACGCGCTGGCGGCCGCCGCGCTCGCGAGCGCGATCGGCGTTCGGGGCGACGCGATCGCCACGGGCCTCCATGCGGTCCGGGCCGCCTTCGGGCGTGCCGAGCGGGTCGCCGTGGGCGGGCGCGAGATGGCGATCCTGCTCGTGAAGAACCCGGCGGGGGCCAACGAGGTCCTGCGGACCGTCGCGCTGGAGCCGGGCGAGCACGACATCCTCGCGATCCTCAACGACAACGTCGCGGACGGCCGCGACGTGAGCTGGGTGTGGGACGCCGACTTCGAGGTCCTCGCGGGGCGCGTGCGCAGCGCGACGTGCTCGGGCACCCGTGCCGCGGAGATGGCGCTGCGCCTGAAGTACGCCGGGGTCCCGGAGGACCGCATCGCCGTCGAGGAGGACCTGGCCCGGGCACTCGACCGCGCCCTCGCGGCCGACCCCGGCGGCCCACCGCTGTTCGCGCTCCCGACGTACACCGCGATGCTCGCGCTGCGCGAGGAGCTCGTCGACCGCGGGGTCGCGCAGGAGTCGTTCGCGTGACCGTCGACCGCGACGTCGTCTGGCACGACCTGGAGTGCGGCGTGTACGACGCCGATCTGCCGCTGTGGCGCGCGCTCGCGCAGGAGGCCGGATCGCCGGTCCTCGACGTCGGGGCCGGGACCGGCCGGGTCACGCTCGACCGGGCGCGGCGCGGGCACGAGGTCGTCGCGGTCGACGCGGAGCCCGCGCTGCTCGCCGCCCTGCGCGAGCGCGCCGGCGCGCTGCCCGTCGGCACCGTCGCGGGCGACGCGCGCGAGCTGGACGTGGGCCGCACGTTCCCGCTGATCATCGTGCCGATGCAGACGATCCAGCTCTTCGGCGGCTCCGCCGCGCGGCTGCGCTTCCTGGACCGCGCCGCGCAGCACCTGGCGGGCGGCGGGCGGCTGGCGATCGCGATCGCCGACGCGCGCGAATCGGTGGGCGGCGACATCGCCGACGGGCCTGCGTCGTGGGAACGTCTCCCCCTCCCGGACCTGACCGAGATCGACGGCGTCGTCTACTCCAGCCGGCCGGTCATGCTCCATGACGCAGGGCACTGCGTCGGCATCGAGCGCCTGCGTGAGGTGATCGACGAGGCCGGTGGGCGCGAGGAGGAGACCGACGTCGTCTACCTCGACGACGTGACGGCCGAGCGCATCGAGCAGGAGGCGGCCGTCACCGGCCTCACGGTGCTCCCGCGTCTCGAGGTCCCGCAGACCGACGAGTACGTCGGCTCCACGGTGGTGATGCTCGGTGCCTGAGCGGACGTTGCGCGTGTGCGCGCTGTACCCGGACCTCATGAACATCTACGCCGACCGCGGGAACCTCCTGCTGCTCGAACGGCGCTGCGCCTGGCGCGGCATCGGCTTCACGCTCACGCCGGCCGGACTCGGCGACGCGCTCGATCCGGACGCGCACGACCTCTTCTACCTCGGCGGCGGCCAGGACCGCGACCAGGTGCTGTGTGCGCGCGACCTCGTCGACGTCAAGCGCGAGGCGCTGCACGCCGCCGCCGCGC
>DAIPYF010000139.1:5969-7244 GCA_036782855.1 Solirubrobacteraceae bacterium | reverse complement strand
CCGGTGACCATCGTGACCTCGCCGGTCGGCCAGTCGAGCTTGTGCCGGCGGGCGACGATCCAGGCGAGGATGAACGGGGCGAAGCTCAGCGCGAGCAGCGCCCAGTCCATGATCCGGAACGTCTGCCATGCCGTCGCGTTCGAGTTCGGGCCGATGCCGGCCGAGGCGATCTCGGAGTCGGGGTTGGACCCCGTCGTGAACCACGGGAGGAACAGCGAGACGAACAGCACGACGCCGGACGCCATGCCGATGTACTCGTAGCGTGAGAGCTGCGAGGCGTCGAGGTACGCGTCCTTGGTCTCATCCTGTGAGGGAGCCTGAGTGCTCATGGGCCAACCGTACACCGGCACGGCAGACGCCGTGACGCCCGCTCAGGCGGTGGCGATCGGCAGGTCCGCCGCGGGCGCCGCGAGGACGTCGAGCATCGCGGCGACGACCCGTGGGTCGAACTGCGTCCCCGCGCCCCGTCGCAGCTCCTCCACGGCCTCGGCCCGCGTCAGCGGCGGGCGGTACTCGCGGGCGGACGTCATCGCGTCGAAGGCGTCGCACACGAACACGACGCGGGCGGCGACGGGGATGTCCTCGCCGGCCAGCCCGTCGGGGTACCCGGCGCCGTCCCAGCGCTCGTGGCTGGAGCGCACGATGCGCCCGACGGGGCGCATCGCCTCGGCGGCCGAAACGATGCGCTCGCCGATCAGCGTGTGCTTCTCCATGAAGCGCCGCTCGTCCGGGTCGAGCGCGCCCGGCTTGTGCAGGATCGAGTCGGGGATCGCGACCTTTCCGACGTCGTGCAGTTCGGCCGCGCGGACGGTGGTCTCGATCGTCTCGATGTCGAGGTCGAGCGCGCGTGCGACCGCGCGCGCCAGGAGCGCGACGTCGTTCATGTGCCGCAGCAGGTCGGGCTCCCGCTCGGTCAGGAGCTGGATGAGCACCTCGCGCGCGGCGCTGTGCGCCGAGCCGCGCTGGGCGCCCTTGTCCGCGTACATGCGCTGGTCGGCGATGGCCAGCGCCTCGCCGGCCGTCGCAGCGTCGCGCGGCATGACGACCGACCCGGCCGACGTCGCGACGGCGAAGCGGTCGCCGTCGGCACGCAGCGCCTGCACCGCGGCGCGCAGTGGCGGGTCGCCGGGCTCCACCGCGCCGTCGAACATCACCATTTCAGGCGACACCGAGGTGTTGGCACCGCCCGCCGCACCGGCGAGCAGCGTGCCCGGTTGCGGCAGCTATGCGAGCTGGTACGATGCCCAGGTGGCGTACGAGGCGGCTGGGATGCTC
>DAIPYF010000139.1:0-5959 GCA_036782855.1 Solirubrobacteraceae bacterium | reverse complement strand
CGGGCTCCACCGCGCCGTCGAACATCACGCAGAACTCGTCGCCGCCGAGCCGGTAGGCGACGGCGCCCGAGCCCACGGCGGCGGCGAGCTGCCCGCCGAGCCGTCGCAGCAGGTCGTCGCCGGCGGCGTGGCCGAAGGTGTCGTTGTAGCCCTTGAAGCCGTTGAGGTCGAACAGCGCGAGCGTGTGCGTCGTCCCAGCGCCCTCGCGGAACACGTCGTCGAGGTCGCGGATCAGTGCGCGGCGGTTCTCCAGGCCGGTCAGGCCGTCGGTGAGCGATTCGCGCGTCGCGGCGACGAGCAGGCGCCCGTTCTCGCGGAAGACCAGCGCGCCGCGCACGACCCCGGCGGTCAGGGCGAGCCCGGCGAGCACGACGGCGACCGGGACCACATGCCCGAGCCCGGCGTACAGGAGCAGGCCGAGTGCCGCGAGCGAGAACGCGCCGGGGAGGATCATCGAGACGTCTCGTGCCTCGCGGCGGTCGGCGACGCGGGCCGTGCTCCACGCCGCACCGGCCATGAGGACGAGGGCGAGCGGCCAGGCCGTGTCGAGCAGATGGCCGGACACGTAGGTGCCGCGCGCCTGCTGGTAGGTGCTCACGAAGTCGGCGACGGCCATCGTCGCCAGGCCGGCCCCGAGCAGCGTCCAGGTCAGGTCGCGCCGGAAGCGGTTGAGCACCATCGCCAGGACGACGAAGCAGAGGAGCAGCAGATCGAGGAGCGGGTAGGCGAGCGTGACCGCGACGACCGAGGGGCTGCCCTCGGTGACGTCGAGGACGACGGGGAAGACGATCGCGACGGCGAGGGCTGCGACGGCGAGCACGCCGATCAGCCCGTCGAGCCAGCGCTGGCGACTCCACGGGCGCACGCGGTCGCGCATCAGCAGGACGATCCCGGCGTACAGGCCGACGTAGGTCGCGAGATAGAGCGCGTCGGCGACGCTCGGGTAGGGGGCGTCCGGGCCGTCGCCGACGGCGACCGTCCAGACGAGGTCGCCGACGGACAGCAGGAGCAGGCCCGTGCCGACCGCGAGCCACGCCGCGCGCCCCTGCGGAACGGCGATCGCGCGGGCGAACACCAGCGCGGTGGCCCCGAACTCGATGGCCAGGTACAGCCAGTTCGCGAAGAACGAGGTGTACGCGTCCGGCGCGGCGACGGCGTGGACCCCGTGGGCGATCAGCCCTGTCGCGAGCAGGGCGAACGCGAGCGTGATGCCTCGGCGCGACGCCATGGCGTGGCCATCGGTCGCGGGCACGGGCCGCTTGAATGCGGCGAGCGGTGCTGGACTCGTGGCGGACGGCCGGCGGACGCGCGGCGTGCCTGTGGCGCGCCGCGCACCGCTCCGCTAGGGTGCGCGCTTGACACTCTGTCAAGTCCCTTCCGGAGGCCCCTGCATGTCAACCGATGCCAGCACCCCGATCGAGGATGTCCTCGTCTTCCAGCAGGAGCAGTGGGTGGACGGGCCGCCGAACGAGCTCTTCAAGCGCCTGCGCGGCGAGTGCCCCGTGCACTGGTCGCCGCGGATGGAGGACTTCCCCGAGGAGGCCGGCTACTGGTCGGTGACGACGGCGGACGGTGTCTTCGAGGTCAGCCGCGACTGGCAGACCTACTCGTCCGAGAAGGGCGGGATCACCGCGATCACGAACGCGATCCTCCCGCTCGAGCTCATGACGTCGATGTTCATCGCGATGGACCCGCCGAAGCACGACCGCCTCAAGGCGCTCTTCCAGCGCGGGTTCACGCCGAAGCGCATCGCCGAGCACGAGGACGCGATCCGCGCGATCACGCGCAACGTCCTCGACCAGCTCGACGGCCGCGAGACGTGCGACCTGGTCGACGACGTCGCGCAGCCGGTCGTCGCCCGCGTCATCGCGAGCTTCATGGGCCTGCCCGAGGGCGATGACGTCGTCTGGGCGCGTCTCATGAACTCGATCCTCGGCGCCAACGACCCGGACGTGAACCCGGAGGGCGTGCAGACCGTCATGGAGCGCGACGTCCCGGAGGTGTTCGAGCGCTGCCGCGTCCTCATCGCCGACCGCCGCGAGAACCCGACGGACGACCTCACGAGCGTTCTCGTCCACGGCGAGGTCGACGGCGAGAAGCTCGAGGAGCACGAGATCGTCATGGGCTTCTTCCTGCTCATGGCCGCCGGCAACGACAGCACGAAGGCGACCTACTGCAGCGCGATGCGCGCGCTGCTCGAGGACCCGTCCCAGCGGCAGCTCCTGCTCGACGACCCGTCGCTCATCCCGGGCGCGGTCGAGGAGGCGCTGCGGATGTTCCCCGCGTTCGCGCACTTCCGCCGCACCGCGACGAAGGACACCGAGCTCCTCGGCCAGCCGATCAAGGAGGGCGACAAGGTGGTCATGTGGTACGTCTCGTCCAACCGCGACGAGACGCGCTACGAGAACCCGGACGAGTTCGACGTGCTGCGCAACCCCGAGCACCAGGCGTTCGGCGCCGGTGGCCGCCACTTCTGCCTGGGCACGGCGCTCGCGCGCCTGGAGCTGCGGATCCTGCTCGAGGAGACGCTCGCGCGCTACCCGGAGATGACGTTCGACGGCGAGCCGAAGTACGTGGTCTCGGGCTTCGTGAACCAGCTGCGCACGCTCCCGGTCAGGCTGAACGCCTGACGGGCCGGGGCGGCTACTCCCGTTCGAGCACGAGCTTCGTCGCCGGCCGCAGCCACGCCTCGTCGCCCTGATCCCACGGCACGATCGTCGTCGGGACGGCCAGCGGGTCGAGCGCCCCGCTCGCGGCGAGCGCGATCACCTCGGGCAGGAACCTGCGGGAGTCGGCGCGCGAGAGGTGGTAGGTGATGCCCTTCGTGTACAGCTCGAGCAGCGGCATCGGCGTGGTGGGCGCGAAGTGGATCGCGACGCTCGTGCAGGTGCCGTAGTCGTCGGTGGAGCGCAGCGCGCAGGCGAGGCCGTCCACGTCGGCGGTGTTCTCGACGACGATCGGCGCGCGGTCGAAGCGGCGCGGCCACGGGCCGTCGAGGTGCGTGACAACGGCGCCGAGCGCGGTCGCGGCCTCGCAGCGCGCGGCGTCGGCGTCCACGTAGCGCACGCGGCCCGCGCCGCACGCGTGCGCCGCGGCCACCGCGTACAGGCCGATCGACGCGGCGGCGCCGCCGACGACGAGCACCTCCGCGCCGGGGCGCTCGGCGAGCTGCGGCGCGACGGCGCGGTAGGCGTCGGTGACGTTGTCGGGGAGCGTGCAGAGCGCGGCCGCCGGCAGACCCACGGGCGCGGGGATCAGCATGTGGTCCGCGCTCGGGACCGCGAGCAGGTCGGCGACCGCCCCGCCGTGGCCGCCTCCGGCCTCCCCGAAGCCGAACGCGCAGCCCGCCTTCGCCCGGTACGTGTGGCACGCGGCGAAGCGCCCGTCACGGCAGGCGGCGCAGGTCCCGCAGGAGACCTGGAACGGGACGAGCACGCGGTCGCCGGCGGTGCGCTCGCGCACGTCCGCGCCCACGGCCACGACCTCGGCGACGGTCTCGTGGCCGACGGCGAACGGACCGGGGAAGATCCCGAACCCCGCCATGATCGGGTCGAGGTCGCAGCGGGCGACGGCGAGCGGGCGGACGATCACCCCGGTCGGGTCGGTCGGCTCCGGGTCGGGGGCCTCCTGCCAGGCGACCTGACCCGCTTCGACGTACGTGAGCTGGCGCATGAGCCGGACTGTATATGACGAGTGTCATAGGGCGGCCGGCGAGCGTTCGCGCCTATGCTTCCGCCATGAGCGAGACGACTGCCACCGCCGCCGAGCCCCGCGTCGCGATCGAGGTGGCGAACCATGTCGCCGAGGTGCGCCTGTCGCGCCCCGACAAGCACAACGCCCTCGACGCCGCGATGTTCGAGGGGATCGTCGCCGCGGTCGAGCAGGTCGCCGCGACGGCCGGCGTCCGCGCCGTCGTCCTGCACGGCGAGGGCCCGAGCTTCTGCTCCGGGCTCGACATCGCGAGCTTCATGACCGGTCCCGTCTCCACCGGGGACCTCATGGCGCGCGACGGCGGCGAGCTCGCGAACATCGCCCAGCGGGTCGCCTTCGACTGGACGCTCCTGCCGGTGCCGGTGATCGCCGCGGTCCACGGCGTCTGCTTCGGCGGCGGGCTGCAGATCGCGCTCGGCGCCGACATCCGCATCGCGGCGCCCGACGCGAAGCTCTCGGTGATGGAGATCCGCTGGGGACTGGTGCCCGACATGGCCATCACGCAGACGCTGCCGCGCCTGGTGCGGATGGACGTCGCGAAGGAGCTCGTCTTCACCGGCCGGCGCGTCAGCGGGGAGGAGGCCGCGCAGATCGGTCTCGTCACGCGCGTCGCCGCAGACCCGCTCGCCGCGGCGCGCGAGCTGGCCGCCGACATCGCCGGGCGCTCCCCCGACGCGATCCGCGCCGGCAAGCGGCTGCTGCGGGAGGCGTGGCTGGCCGACGCGCGTGAGGCGCTGTTGCTGGAGTCCGAGCTGCAGACCGCGCTGATCGGCTCGCCGAACCAGCTCGCGGCGGTCACGGCCGGGCTCACGAAGCAGCCGGGTGAGTTCACCGACCCGGGCTGACCCCCGGGCCGTGCACGGCGCGGTGCTCCGCGAGGTGCTGTCACCATGGGTGCATGGACCACTCTTCCTCCGCCCGCAGCGTCAAGATCTCCGATGATGAGCGGGGCGCCTGGTCCTCTGATCGCCCGCGCCGCCAGGGGGACGGCCCGCCGAAGCCGCGCGACCTGACCACGCGCTGCCGCGTCCTCACGCCGACGGACCGGATGCGCTACTCGCCCGGCAGCCTCGTCGTCGTCGTCTCGCCGTCGCCGGTGATGCGCGACCAGTTCACGACGCGCGTCTTCGAGGACAAGGGCCTCGTGCTCTCGCCGAGCGCGCTGCGCAAGCTCATCGCCGGCCGCGTGCCGGACGATCAGGTCGACGCCAAGGCCGCGGAGCTGCTGACCGCGACGGTCGCCAAGCGCCTGGAGGCCGGAGACAGCGTCGTCGTCGCCCTCGACGGGCTCGAGGCCGAGGAGCGTGACCCGTTCGTGCGCGCCGCGTCGGCACTGCGGCGCCCGCGGCACCTGATCCTGCTGGAGGCCGCCCGCGGGGACGTGGCCGAGGACGATCGCGCGGCGCTCAACGAGCTGCGTCGCGCACTCGACGCCGGTGAGGTCGGGTCCGAGGGCTTCCAGACCGCGATGCGGCTCGGCGGCGGGACGATCGCGGAGCTGAAGCGGATCGTGTTCCGGCCTGCGCCCAAGGACGACTAGGGCACGGCCGCCGGCAGGACGGCCCGCGCCGCAGGCGCGGGCCGGTCGATCTCGCGTCCCGCCCGGACGTCAGAGCCCCAGCGTCTTCGAGACGATCTCCCGCTGGACCTCGTTCGTCCCGCCGTAGATCGACGACACGAGCGCGGTGCGCACGAACGCCTCCATGTCGTACTCGGTCGCGTAGCCGTAGCCGCCCATCATCTGCATGCCCTCGAGCGTGACGGTCTTGGCGACCTCGGTGGCCTTGATCTTCGCCATCGACGCCTCCTTCGGGAACAGCGCCGTCGGGTCGGCGTCCACGCGGCGCGCGACGTCGTAGGTCAGCAGGCGCGCACACTCGATCTCGGTCGCCATGTCGGCGAGGCGGTGCTTGAGGACCTGGAAGCTGCCGATCGGGCGGCCGAACTGCTTGCGCTCCTTGACGTACGCCAGGACGTCGTCGAAGGCGCGCTGGGCGAGCCCGAGCATGTTCGCGGCGATGATCAGGCGCTCGACGTTGAGGCCGGCCATGAGCTGCATCCAGCCGCCGCCCTCCTGGCCGACGAGGTTGTCCGCCGGGACGACGACGTCGTCGAACCAGACGTCGTTGACCTCCTTGCCGCCCATCGTCTGGATGCCGCGGATCTCCATGCCGGGCGCGTTCGCCGGCACCTCGAGCATCGTGATGCCCTCGTGCTTGGAGCCGCTCGCGTCGGTGCGGCAGATGAG
>DAIPYF010000138.1:0-7302 GCA_036782855.1 Solirubrobacteraceae bacterium | reverse complement strand
GTCCTGCTTGATGCGGCGCCAGAAGAGCTGGAGGGGCGAGCGCGCCGCGATGTCCGCGGGCATGCCGACGCCGGGGGCGATGCCGCCCTCGGTCTCCTGGATCAGCTCTGGGGCGCCGGTGCTCACGGAGTGCCGGGCCCGCCTCGATGCGGAATTCGTGTGATGGTCCTGCTCCCAGGGATGCGCAGCCGGATCGGGGCCGGGCGGCGCCGGTCGAGCGTACTAGCCATTCTGCGGCCACGTTGCAGTCGCAGCACCCGTCATTCGACGGATGTCGGGCGTTGCCCTGCACGCGCCGCCGTCCGGCGCGCCGGCACCCCCGCCGGGCGCACGGAGGCGCATGCCCCGAGCTGGATTCGAACCAGCGGCCTTCCCCTTAGGAGGGGGACGCTCTATCCGGCTGAGCTATCGGGGCGGGCGCCGGACAGCCTATGAGACGGCGCTCTCAGCGGTCGGGCCTGTCCGGGTGGATGTCATCGATCGTCGCGAGGGCGACGTACGGCGCCCCCGCGGCGGCCGCGATCCGCTCCCCGCCGCCCGCGAGCCGGTCGAGGACGGACACGACGCCGACGATCGTCCGTCCCTCGGCCTGGAGCGCCTCGATCGCGCGCAGCGTCGAGCCGCCCGTCGTGACGACGTCCTCGACGAGCAGGCAGCGGTCGTGCTCGTCCAGGAGCGGGCCCTCGACGCGGCGTGACAGGCCGTGCTGCTTGGCCTCCTTGCGCACGAAGAACGCCTTGACGTCGGCGCCGCCGGCGAGCGCGGCACACGCCACAGGGTCGGCGCCCATCGTCATGCCGCCGACGGCGGTGGCGTCCAGCAGGCGCGCCTGCTCGGCCACGAGCTCGCTGAGCGCGCGGAAGCCCGCGGGCAGCAGGATCGCCCGCTTCGCGTCCACGTAGTACTGCGCGACGGCGCCGCTGGTGAGCGTCACCTCGCCCACGATCAGGGCGTGGGCGCGCAGTTCGTTGATCAGGGACTCACGTGCGGTCATGGATCTGCCGATCCTATCCCCGTGCTCGAGCGCCCCCTGCGCTACATCGCGGTGATCGCCAGCGCCGTCGTCCTGGTGAGCTTCGGCCTGTTCGCGATCGACGAGACGCGCTCGGCGTCGGCCGAGAGCCGCGCCGCGATCGCCAGCCAGGAGCGGGGGTCCAGGGACCCGGAGGCGGCCGTCGCCCTCGAGCGCGCCCGCGACCGCAGCCACTCGCGCGTGCGCCGCGAGATCGACCGGGCGAACAAGGTCTTCACGCGCCCCTTCAACGGCCTGGTCGAGAACTCCGAGAGCGCCTGGATGCGCCGCGGCGTGCCGGCCGGGCTGGCCCTGCTCCTGTTCGGCGCCGGGTTCGCGTTCCTCGCGCGCTTCTCCAAGGGCTCCTCGCGCCGGCGACGCGGGGCCGGCGAGGTGCGGCACGTCGCCGGCCGGCTCTGAGCCGGGGTCGGCTCCGCGTCAGCGGTACGTGTCGACGATCGTCCCGTACCGGATCCAGTTGAAGATCGAGTCCGCCTCGGGGATCGGCACGCGCAGGCAGCCGTGGCTCGCGTTGTAGATCGGCACGTCGTAGTACCCGTGGATCGCGTAGCCGCGGATGAAGTAGCTGGAGTGGACCATGCCCTTGGCGTTCGTGCCGTAATCCTTCATGTAGACCCGGAACGTGCCGAGGATCGTCGGCGTCGCGGGCGCGCCGGTGCTCGTCGGGTAGATCCGCACGGCCTTCCCGCCCTCGATGAGCGCGAGCACCTGCCGGGAGATGTCCGCCTCGACGTGCCGCCCGTGGCTGGGGAAGCGCACCCGGAACCGGCCCTGGCCGCGCGCGAGCCGGGCGAAGACCTCCTCGCTCGCAGCGTTCGTGCGCGCCATGCCCGTGTCCTTGCGGACCGCGACGACCGCGCGCGCCGTGCGATCGTCGTCGACCCCGCGCCGCCCGACGACGTCCCCCAGTCGCCCGAGCCGCCGCTGCAGCGTTCGGACGGCGAGGCCCGTGGCGCCGGGCGTCGCGCGCAGGGGAAGCACCTCGACGCGCACGCGCGGCGCCACGACGGTGGCGAGCTCGGCGGTCGCGCGGTGGCTGGCGCGCACCGTGATGGCGCCCGGGGTCTTCGCGCGGAAGCCCACGGCGAACCGGCCGACCGACCCGTCCTTGCCGATCGTCACGCGCCGCACCGCGATCTTGCGGTCACGGCGATAGAAGCGCACGCTCACGCGCTGGCCCGCGACATACGGGCGCAGCGTCCCGCGCACGACCCAGCGGGTCCCAGCGAGGACGCCGCCACCACCGACGCGCTCGAGCCGCAGCTTGAGACGGCCCTTCGCGGGCGTCTCGGCGGGCTGCTGCTCCGGCACGGGGGCGGGCACGGGGACCGGGGCCTGTGCCCCCGCCGCGGCGGGGAGGGCGAGCGCCGCCAGCACGACGAGCGCCGGTGCCTTCCGTCTCATGACGTGCATGCTACGCCGAGAACCGGAGCGCAGCGGCATCCGGGCGCCTACGCCGCCCACGCGGGCGGCGCGCCGCCGACCTTGCGCACGACCATGAGGATCGCGGCGAGCGTCCCGAGCGCGAGGACCGTGACCGGGAGGATCTCCCACCCCCAGTCCTGCGAGACGCCGAACGCGATCGAGTTGTTGAGCGCGTGCGCCGCCACGCACGGATAGAGCGAGCCCGTCCGCACGTAGAGCAGACAGAGCCCGGTGCCGAGCGCCGCGAGCGGCAGCAGGAACGCCGGGTCCGACGATCCGCCGTGGATCGCCCCGAAGACCATGCCGGTGATGATCGCCGCCGGCCACATCCCGCGCCACGAGCGCAGCGCGGTGAAGAAGTACCCGCGGAAGAAGAACTCCTCGGCGAGCGGGGCGAGCACGCAGACGAGGATCGCGACCGCGACGAGCGCGACGTCGCTGTCGTCCGCGCCGAGCTCCTTGGGCAGCGTCTCCTCCGTGTCGTCGGCACCGACGAGCGCCACCCAGGCCGCCGTGAACAGGACGAACCCGACGAGCAGCGCGGCGATCCAGCCGACGGCCGGCCAGAACCGCGTCGCCCGCAGCCCGAAGTCCCACGGTCGCGGCGGCGCGGCGATGCGCGCCATGACGATCGCCGCGCCGATCAGGCAGAGGTCCTGCACGACCGTCGCGAGGATGTTCACCGACGGGGGCGGCTCCTCGAGCGACGCACCGAACGCCGCGGCGACGATGCCGATCAGGAGCGCGCCGGCGATCGCCGCGGCGAAGCCGCCGATCAGCGCCACCCACGCGGTCCACGCCTTCCACTGCGGCCCGGTCGGTGTCGGCTCCACGCCCGCGGGCAGCTCCGGCCGCTCCAGCGGCGGAGCCGGATGGCCGGCAGGCGAGGCGGGCAGCCCGGGCGTCGCGGTGGACATCCGCGGAGACGTTAGCGGGCGCCCGGGAGCAGCTCGGCGAGCGTTCGGGCGACGCGCACCCCGGCCGGCGCCGCGAACGCTCCGTCGCGGTCGACGAGCACCGCCGGGATGCCGGCGGCGCGCGCCCCGCCGACGTCGGCCTCGAGGTCGTCGCCCACGTGCAGCGCGTCCCGCGGCGCGACGCCGCCGACCACGGCGAGCGCGCGGCGGAACAGCTCGGGATCGGGCTTGGCCACGCCCTCCTCGGCCGACGTCAGCACCGCGTCGACGAGCCCGTCGAGCCCGGTGTCGCGCAGCACGCCATGCAGTGACACGTCCCAGTTGGAGACGACGACGAGGCGCGCGCCGGCGGCCCGCAGGGCGACGAGGACGCCGGGGACCTCGTCGAACGCGCGAAACCGCAGGCCGGCCAGCAGCGCGTCGCGCACGACCCGCGGGTCGGCGGTCGCGCCGGCGGGCGGGAGCGCCGCGCCGAACACCGCGGCGCAGCGGTCGCGCAGGTCTTCGAGCGCGGGCTCGTCGCGCGCGGCGTCGTGATGGGCCCGGTAGTACGCGATCTCCGCGCGCAGCGCGGAGGCGGCCTCGTCCGGCGTGACGGCGATGCCGCGATCGCCGAGCGCCGCGACGAGGCGCGCGACGGGGGCGTCCAGCTCGACGAGCGTCCCGAGCGCGTCGAGGAGGACCGCGCGCGGCGGCGGCTCGCGACCGGCGCCGGAGCTAGCGTCCCCGCCCATGGACGTCATCCTCGTGGATGCGACGGTCGGGTGGACGGAGGGCGCGGCTGCGGCCTTCACCCTGGTGATCGCGCTCGCATGCGCCTGGGCCGTCGACCTCGTGCTGCGCGGCGTCGAGCGCCGGCTGGCGGCACGCTCGGGCCTGGCGTCGCTCGACGCCTCCGGGCACACGCGCCTGCGCGTGGTGCGCCGGCTGGTCTTCGCGCTGATCATCGGCACGGGCGTCTTCCTCGCGCTCCTGCAGTTCGACTCCTTCGACCGCCTCGCGAGTGCCGCGCTCGCGTCCGGCGCGCTGATCAGCGCGGTCGTCGGCTTCGCGGCGCGCGACTCGCTCGGCAACGCGGTCGCGGGCGTGGCGCTCGCCGTCTCGCAGCCGATCCGCGTCGGCGACGTCGTCACGATCGGCGAGACGCGCGGCACCGTCGAGGACGTGACGCTCAGCACGACGTGGCTGCGCACGGCGGACGGCGCGCGGCTGATCGTCCCCAACCAGGTGGTGACGACGAGCGTCATCCGCAACGACACGATCGGCCGCGAGCCCGTCACGCCCACGGCGTCGGTCTGGATCGCGCCGGCGGCGGACGCCGCCGCGGCGCTGTCCGCGCTCTCGGGACTTCCCGGCGCGAGCGGCGCGGCCGTCGAGGAGTCGGTCGTCGGCGGGACGCGCGTGTCGGCGACCCGGGCCCCCGTGGACGGAGCCGAGCGGGTCGCAGCGGAGGCGGCGCTGCGCGCCGACGCGCTCGCCGCACTGCAGGCCGCCGGGGTCGAACGCGCCGGGACCAACTGAGACCGGCTCCCGGCGGCATCGGGGGCTCTAGAATGCCGCAGGCGGGAGGCGCCTCCCCGTGTCCCGGAAGGACCGGCGCCGCCCAGCGAGAAGCCCTCCGACGAGATGTCACGTCGCGCCAGACAGCTCCGCCGCCGCCGCTCCCAGACCGGTCCCGCCCGGGCGGTCGTCGTGCTGCTCGGAGTCGCCGTGGCGACCGCGATCATCTCCGTCGCCGGTGGCATCGGCTACATCGTCAGCGTCGCCGGGTCGGCCCCCGACATCGCGGAGCTCAAGCCGGTGGACCAGGGCGCCACGTCGGTCGTCTACGCCGCGGACGGGAAGACGCGCCTGGGCTTCATCCAGGGCGACACGCTGCGCACGCCCGTCCCCGCCGCCGCGATGCCCCAGTCCGTCCGCGACGCGACCGTGGCGATCGAGGACCGCCGCTTCTTCAAGCACAACGGCGTGGACTTCGAGGGCATCGTCCGCGCGGCGATCAAGAACGCGTCCAGCGGCGAGACCGTCCAGGGCGGCTCGACCCTCACGATGCAGCTCGTCCGCAACCTGTACAGCGGGAACCGCGCGCGCAGCGGCATCGCCGGGTACAAGCGCAAGATCCGCGAGGCGAAGCTCGCATCCGAGCTCGAGGACCGCCACCCCGGGCGCCGCGGCAAGCGCTGGGTCCTCACGCAGTACCTGAACAACGTGCCGTACGGCACCGTCGGGGGACAGACGGCGGTCGGCATCCAGTCGGCCTCGCGCGTCTTCTTCGGCAAGCCCGCGAGCCGCCTCACGCTGCCGGAGGCCGCGCTGCTGGCCGGGCTGCCGCAGGCCCCCTCGGACTACAACCCGTTCCTGAACCCGGCGGGCGCCCGCGCGCGCCGCGCCGAGGTCCTGGACCAGATGCGCCGCTCGGGCTACATCACCGCCGAGCAGGCCGCCGAGGCGCGCCGCGCCCCGCTCGGGGTGGCGCGCTCGGCCTACTACGCCAAGCGCCGGGAGAGCTACTTCTTCGACTACGTCCGCACCGAGCTGATCAAGAAGTACGGCACCGACCGCGTCCGCCAGGGCGGGCTGAAGGTCTACACGACGATCAACCTGAAGATGCAGCAGGCCGCGCGCCGGGCGATCGCCGGGCGGCTGCCGAACCCGGGCGACCCGTCGGCCGCGATGGTGAGCATGGACCCGAAGACGGGGCACATCAAGGCGATGGCCTCCTCCGGGGACTACGAGGCGTCGAAGTTCAACCTGGCCGCGCAGGGCCGCCGCCAGCCCGGCTCGACGTTCAAGGTCATGGTGCTCATGGCGGCGCTGCGCCAGGGCATCGACATCCGCAAGACGACCTACGACTCCAAGCCGCTGAATTTCACCGACCCGAAGTACGGGAAGATCGAGGTGAACACGGACGACCACCGGTACGGCGGCAGCGTCCCGATCTTCAACGCGCTCGTCGCCTCCGACAACACGGTCTTCCAGCAGCTCGACCTCGACGTCGGACCGGAGCAGGTCCGCCAGACCGCCTACGACATGGGCATCACGAGCAAGCTCGACGCGTACCCGGCCGAGGGCCTCGGCGGCCTGCGGATCGGCGTCTCCCCGCTCGAGATGACGCGCGCATACGTCACGATCAACAACGGCGGCTGGCGCGTGCGTCCGGTCGCGATCACGAAGGTCCTGTTCCCGGACGGCCACGAGGACACGTCGCTCGGGCGCACCCGCCGCACGAAGATCTTCACCGACGGGCAGACGGCGGAGGCCACGGCCGCGATGGAGGCCAACGTCCAGCGCGGCACCGGCACCGCCGCACAGCTCGGGTGTCCCGTCGCCGGCAAGACGGGCACGACGAACAACTTCACCGACGCCTGGTTCGACGGCTTCACGACGTCGCTGAACACGGCCGTCTGGGTCGGCTACCCGGGCTCGACGCAGTCGATGAGCTCCGTCCCCGGCTACGGAGCGATGTTCGGCGGCACGGCGCCGGCCATGATCTGGCACGACTTCATGCAGACGGCGATGCAGGGCCGCCCGTGCGACGAGTTCCCGGAGCCCAAGGAGCCGTTCGAGGCCAAGCCGTTCTTCGGGGAGTACGCCACCACGGGCGCGCCCGGCGGCGGCAAGGACCCACTCGCGGCGGAGGACGACGGCGCGACGGACACGACGACGGAGAAGGACGAGAAGAAGGACAAGGCGGACAAGAAGTACCCGCCGAGCCAGTACGAGTCCCCGCCGCAGCCCGCCCCGACGCCCGCTCCCCAGGGCGGCGGAGGCGACGACCAGCAGTCCGCGCCGGTCGCCCCGACGGGCGGCGTCGGCATCGGCTGACTCCCGTCGCGGAGCGCCCCGGCTGCTACCGTCAGCGGCGTATGGCGAAGGAAGAAAAGGTCGAATTCGAGGGCGAGGTCGTCGAGGCCCTGCCGAACGCGA
>DAIPYF010000137.1:0-7394 GCA_036782855.1 Solirubrobacteraceae bacterium | reverse complement strand
GTGCCGCCCGCACCGTCCGCGGCCGGTCTGCCGCGAGCGCTTCGGCGTGGTGGGCGAGCACCTCCGGAAGCCCGCGACGCCAGGCCCAGAGGTCGACGCCGGGCCGCAGGATCGCGGCCGCAGAACCGGGGCGCCGGTCGAAGACGGCGCCCGCGGTGCCGGAGACGGGGAACTGTGGCGGAGCTACCGCTCGAGGGCCAAATATAAGACTCGTTCTCATTCTTATCTCAGACTAGCGCATCCTCCCCCGGGGCAGGAGCGCCCCGCGGCACACCGAACGTCGGCCTGATGGCCCGCGCCCCCGACGCCGCCGACGAGCCCGCCCCGCGGCGGCGGCGCCGCGAACCCGAACGCAGCCCGCTACGCGAGCTGCTGCGCGACCCGGCGGGCCGTACGCTCGCCGCCGTGACCGGGGTGCTCCTGCTCGCGACGATCGCCGCGCTCATCGCGCTGTGGCCCACGAAGGACCCCGTCGACCCGGGCGGCGCGTTCGGCGGTCGGACGATCGCCGGAACGGCGCAGCGGGTGGAGGTCGCGCCCTGCGGGCCCCTCGGGCAGGACTGCCGTCGGGTCGTCGCGGTCGTCGACGAGGGCCCTGACCGTGGCGACCGCGTCACGCTCGAGCTCGGACCGGTCGAGGCGACCCAGTCGGTCGACGCCGGCCAGGCGATCCGCCTGACGCGCATCACCGGAGCGCCCCCCGGAACGCCCCGTTACGGCTTCGGCGACGTCGACCGGCGCCTGCCGCTCGTCTGGCTCTTCATCGCATTCGCCGCGATGGGCGTCGTGATCGCACGGCGTCAGGGAGCCCTCGCGCTCCTCGGCCTCATCGCGAGTCTCGCCCTCGTGACGACCTTCCTCGTCCCGGCGATGCTCGAGGGCACGTCGCCCGTGCTCGTGTCGTTCGTGGCCGCGCTCGCCGTCATGTTCGTGACGCTCGGGCTCACGTACGGCGTCAGCGCCCAGAGCCTGTCCGCCGCGGCCGGCATCGGGGCGTGCCTGCTCTTCGCGACCCTCCTGGGCCAGGTCGCGCTCGGCGCGTCCCATCTCGACGGTCGCGGCGGCGAGCTCTACCCCCTGCTCCAGCAAGCCGGTGCCGGCGACCTCTCGCTGAGCGGCATCGTGCTCGCGGGCATGGTCATCGGTGCGCTCGGCGTGCTCACCGATACAGCCGTCACACAGGCCTCGGCGGTCATGGCGCTGCGCCGCGCGAACACCGCCATGGGCGTGCGCGACCTCTACCGGGGCGCGTTCGCCGTCGGGCGCGACCACCTCGCCGCGACGATGCACACGCTCGTGATGGCCTACGTCGGAACGCTCCTGCCGCTGCTCCTCGTGCTCGAGGCCGCGGACGTCGGGGTCACGGACGCGCTCAACGGGCAGTTCCTCGCCGAACCCGCCGTCGCGACCCTCGTCGGCTCGATGGCGCTCATGGCGTCCGTGCCCCTGACGACGCTGCTCGCGGCGCTGCTCGCCGTGCGCGTCCCGGTCGCGGCGCTGCCCGACGCGCACGCGCACGCGCACTGAGCGCGCACTGCCATACTCGACTCATGTGCGTGCAGTGCATGGCCGGAGCGCTGACCGCGGGGGCGGCCGCGACCGGTGCTCGCGCGTGGATCGCCGCTCACGCTCCGCGCTGGATGACCCCACAGCGTCTGCGCGCGGTGACCGTCACCCTGCTCGGCACCGCGCTGCTGCTCAGCGCGAGTCTCCTGTCCGGCAGCGCCTGACCGTCAGGCGGCCGGCGACCCACCGATCGCCGCGCCGACCCGCACGGTGATCGGGCTCGCCCGGGATACCTCACCGGTCGAGCCGGCCGTCACGATCAGCCGGTAGGTCCCCGTCCGGCGCAGCCGGACCGGCACCGCGAACGCGTCGCGCGCCTTGCGCGAGACGACGGCGGTCCGGCGCCAGCGCCCGCGGCTGCGCCGCTGGACGACGACCTTCACGGTGCCCGGTGGGCGCATGCGCCCCTTCAGCGTCACGACGCCCCCGGCCGGGATCGTCGCGGCGTCCGCCGCGACCTCGAGCGCCGGCAGGACCGCGACGCTCACCGGCAGCGAGGAGACGCCCTGGGCGGTCGCGCGCGCCAGGCCCCCGCGCTTCCACGGAGTGCTCGCGAGGAACGCCCCGTCCGCGTCGGTCGTCGTCTCGGCGATCCGCACCCAGGTCCCGGACGCCCCGCGCTTCTCGATCCGCACGGGCACGCCCGCCTGTGGGCTCTTGTCGGGCGCGAGGACCGAGCCCTCGAATCGCGCCTCGCGGCCGTACCGCACGCGCCCGGCGGCGCCGAGCGTGACCTCGGGGCGCACGACAGGCGTCACGGAGCGGGCACCCACCCGCGTCCGGATGTCCGGCAGGTCGGCATAGAGCCGGTCGCCCGGGCAGTCGGTGCTGCCGACGTCCCGGTGGCCGCAGATCCGCGGCAGCGTCACGGCGGCGCCTGCGCGGAACTTCGCGAGCGACCCGCCCCCGGAGGTGACCGTGACCGTGCCGGTGACCGGGACGCCGGCGAGCGGGAGCCGCCAGGCGATCAGCCGCGCGACGGCGTCGAGCGCGGCCGCCGGGGGCTCCAGCGCGGTGAACGACCCGATGACCGAGATCCCGGTCGAGACGCCGTTGAAGCCCTGCGCGTGCGCGCCGATCACCGCCAGGTCGGTGCCGCCGGCGCGGCCCTCGTAGATCGTGCCGAACCGGTCGACGAGAAAGTTGTAGCCCACGTCGTTCCAGCCGCGGGTGTCGCGGTGGAACTTCGTGATCGCGAGCACGACGCCGGGCGCCTGCGCCTGCGTGTACTCGTTGGCGCTCTCCGTGTGGTGGACGGCCGCGAACTTCACCTCGCCGTACGCCGGCAGCGAACGCGGCGGGACCAGGTCGCCACCCCAGGAGGCACGGGGGACGATCGGCGGACGGCCGGCGAGCTGCGCGGCATCCGCCTGCGGCGCGGCACCGCGCGCGGAGGCGAGCGCAAGGGCCGCGCGCGGCACGCCGACGAGCGCGACGCGGACCGCGGCGCGCGGACGGCGGGAGGCGCGCAGCTGCAGCTCGTCGGCCGAGCCGGTCCACAGCGGGTCTGTCGCGCCGGCACCGCGGCCCGGGCGGTCGGGCCCGTGCGCGACGTGGGCGTGCAGCGGGGCCCAGGCGGTCCACGCACCGCCCGCGCGCCGCGCGCGCACCTGGAGGGCCGCCCCGAGGGCCGAGGGGTCGCGGACGCCGAGCAGGACGAACCGCCCGGGCGCCCGCAACGGCGCAGTCGTGCCGTCGCGCAGGAACGCGTCGGCGGGGACGGTGACCCCGAAGGAGCGGGGCGCGGCGAGCGCGGTCGCGGGCCCCACGCCGCCCCGCACGAGTCCGGCGGCGCCCGTCAGGGCGCCGAGCGCGAGCGCGTCGCGACGAGTCAGTCCGGAGCGTCGAGCGTCATCCATCGGGGCACCGTTCGAGGGAACGGGTCGGGGGCCTCCCATGGTGGCACGAACGCATCAGGACGGCGGACGTTGCGGTCGGCATGCAGGCCGACGTGCAACCGGGCGCGTCAGGCGAGCGCCGCGGCAGGCTCGCCTGCCGGCCGCCCGGCGCACGCGCCGTCGAGCCACTGCTCGCCGAACGAGCGCATGTCCTCGATGAGCGGCAGCAGCGCGCGCCCCTTGTCCGTCAGGGCGTACTCCACGCGCGGCGGGACCTCGGGGAACGTCTGGCGCTCGACGACACCGAGCTGCTCGAGGTCGCGCAGGCGCAGCGAGAGCGTGCGCGGGCTGATGCCGCTCAGCGAGCGCTCGAGCTCGCAGAAGCGCGAGCGGCCCTCCGAGAGGTCGCGGACGATCAGGAGGGTCCACTTCGCGCAGACGATGTCCGCGGTGCGGCAGACGGGGCAGGACGGATCCATGGCCACCCCCACACTTTACCAACTGAAGTGTCGCGTGGTGCAGCCCGGGACCCGCCGTACCCAGGGCGTCAGCCGCCGCTGAGCAGGCCGCCCAGCCCGCCGCCGCCGCCGCTCCCGCCGAGCACGACGCGGCCCTCGGACGGCTGCACGAGCACCCAGCCCTGGCCGCTGAAAGCCATCTGCAGCGACTCGCCGGAGCTGCGGCCGATCAGGGCCTTGGCGCTCATGTCGGTCTTGAGCGCCGCGCTGACACCGGACGACCACGTGATCGCAGCCTGCGCGTCGGCGAACGTCGGCGCCGACGCGACGTCGAGCAGGACGGGCGGGCCGTCGGACAGCAGCGCGACCCAGCCCGAGCCCTTGAGCTCCATGTTGAACAGGCCCCCGGCCATCGCCGATGCGGCGCCGCCGCTCATGCGGTGGATGTCCCAGTCGATGTCGGCGTCGAACGCGAGCAGGTTCGGCCCGTTGATCGTCACCGAGTCGTTGTCGAGGAAGAGCAGGTGGATGTCCTGCGCGGTGTCGGCGAGGAACACCTCGCCGCTCCCGGACATCTTCATGAGCGTCGTGCCCTCGCCGCTGACGGCCTTCTTCAGCATCCGGCCCATGCCGCCGGAGCCGGCGTGCTCGAACTTCACGTCGCCCTGATAGGCGACCATCGAGCCGCGCTTGGCCTGGATCTCGCCGTCGCTGAGGAGAACCTTCAGCAGCTTGGAGTTCTGGAGCGAGAACGCGTCGGTGCTCGTCGTCTCGGTGTACTGCTGCAGGTCGGTCTTGATGCTCACGGCAGGGGCTCCTCGGCGATCGGATGGTCGGCGTGCGCTGGACCGCGGTGACACCGGCAGACTGTCCGGCGCACCGGACGGCGTCAAGGCCGGGGCGTTCAGGCGGCCAGCGGGGGGGCGGCGGGAGGCGCCGGGGCTGGAGGCGCCGGAGCGCGGCGCGCCTCGGCGTCGGCGACGTCGTCCATCGTCGTGCCGCGCTTGCCGTCGGCGGCGACGAGGAGCTTGAAGTCGTGCGGGCTCGAGGCGGCCAGCATGGCCTCCTCCATGGTCACGCGGCCGGCCTTCAGGTGGCCGAAGAGCGCCTGGTCGAAGGTCTGCATCCCGTAGTAGCCGCCGTCGGCGATCACCTCGGGCAGCCGGCCCGTCTGCTCGTGATCCATGATCATGTCGCGCACGCGACCGGTCATCCGCAGGATCTCGCAGGCGGCGACGCGGCCGCCGTCGGCGGACGGGACGAGCCGCTGGGAGATGATCCCCTTGAGCGTGCCGGCGAGCATCGCGCGGACCTGCTGATGCATGTGGGGCGGGAAGAAGTCGATCAGGCGGTTGACCGTCTCGGAGGCGTCCACGGTGTGGACGGTCGAGAACACGAGGTGCCCGGTCTCGGCGGCCGACAGCGCGGTGTGGACGGTCTCCTCGTCGCGCATCTCGCCGATCAGGATGACGTCCGGGTCCTGGCGCAGGACGCGGCGCAGCGCGCGCTTGAAGGAGGCCGTGTCCTGCCCGACCTCGCGCTGGTTGATGAGCGAGCGCTTGTCGACGTGCAGGAACTCGATCGGGTCCTCGATCGTCACGACGTGGCGGGCGCGGGTCGAGTTGATGTGGTCGATCATCGCCGCCAGCGTCGTCGACTTGCCCGAGCCGGTGGTGCCGGTCAGGAGCACGATGCCGCGCTCCTCCTCGGCGAGCGTCCCGACGACCTCGGGCAGCGCGAGGTCCTCGATCGAGCGGATGTTCACCGGGATCGCGCGGGCGACGATCGACACGTCGCCGCGCTGGCGGAAGGCGTTCACGCGGAAGCGGGCGACGTCCTCGATCGCGTAGCTGAAGTCGACCTCGTTGTCGTCCGCGAACTCGCGCAGCTTGTTCGGGTCGTGGAGCATCTGGTGGACCGCGGCCTCGGTCTCCTCCGGGGAGAGTTCCGGCAGGCCCTCGATCGGGCGCAGCGCGCCGTCGATCCGGGTCATCGGCGGGGCTCCCGCCTTGAGATGGAGGTCGGACCCGTCGTTGTGGACGAGGTACCGGAGGGCGGCATCGAGATCCAGGGGCATTGAGTGCTGCATCGGCCGATCCCCGCGGAACGGGCAGGGGCAGGTGGACGAATGATCGAGTCCGTATCGTCCGCGCCTCGCACGTCCGACCCTCGACACCGCGGAGCAGCCGATGTCCCGTCTCGATCGCAAGACCTTCGACCACGAGCTGGAGCGCCTGCAGCGCGAGCTCGTGATCCAGCAGCAGTCCATCCGCGAGCAGGGCCAGCGCGTGGTCGTGATCTTCGAGGGCCGCGACGCCGCCGGGAAGGGCGGCGTGATCAAGCGCATCAACGAGCGCCTGAACCCGCGCTGGTGCCGCACCGTCGCGCTCGGCACGCCGACCGAGGTCGAGAAGACCCAGTGGTACTTCCAGCGCTACGTCCCGCATCTGCCCGCCGCGGGGGAGATGGTGATGTTCGATCGCAGCTGGTACAACCGCGCCGGCGTGGAGCGGGTCATGGGGTTCTGCACCGACGCGCAGTACCAGGAGTTCATGCGCTCGTGCCCCGAATTCGAGCGCATGCTCGTGCGCTCGGGGATCATCCTCGTGAAGTACTGGTTCTCGGTCAGCGACGAGGAGCAGGAGCGCCGCTTCCAGGCGCGCGTCGCCGACCCGATGCGCCGGTGGAAGCTGAGCCCGATGGACCTCAAGTCGCGTGAGCGCTGGGTGGAGTACTCGCGGGCGAAGGACGAGATGTTCCGCTACACGGACATCAAGCAGGCGCCCTGGTACGTCGTCGACGCCGACGACAAGCGCCGCGCGCGGCTCAACTGCATCAGCCACCTGCTGTCGCTGATCCCCTACGAGGACACCACGCCGGAGCCGATCACGCTCCCCGCGCGTCAGGACGACATCGCATACGTACGGCCGCCGATGTCCGACCAGACCTTCGTGCCCGACCTGTACTGACCGCTACTTCGAGATCTTGTTGCAGGCCTCGACGGCCGTCGTCTGCAGGCTCGCGACCGGCAGCTTGCCCGCGGCCTCGAGGCACTTCTCCTTGGCCTGCACGAGCGCCTCGGAGATCTCCGGGTTGTCGGCGAGCGCGTTGCAGCCCTTCTCTGCGACGGACTTCGCGGAGGCGTCCGAGATGCCGCTCGCCGCGTCGAGGCACTTCTGCTTGGCCTCGGCCGATGAGGTCTGCCCGGTCGACGTCGAACCGGCGGACCCGGTCGTCGTCGTCGAGTCGCCGCCGGAATCCCCGCACGCCCCGAGGGCCAGGACGAGAACGAGGACCGGCGTGAGAGCGATGGCGCGGAGATTCATGCCGCGCATCATCCACCATCCGCCGGAGCGGCGTCCAGCGCCGATGCCCGACGGGGGCCGTTGTCAGGCGACGTCGCGGAGCTTCTGCGCCTCCGCGAGCGACTGCAGCTTCTTCAGCGACTGGTTCTCGATCTGGCGGATCCGCTCGCGTGTGACGTTGAAGGTCTTGCCGACCTCGTCCAGCGTGCGGGGGTGCTCGCCGCCGA
>DAIPYF010000136.1:0-7487 GCA_036782855.1 Solirubrobacteraceae bacterium | reverse complement strand
GCTACTTCTTCGGCTTCCTCCCCCAGAACAACCTCGAGACGCCGCCGCGCGTCGCTCCGACGGACGACCCGGACCGCGAGGACGCGGAGCTCGACTCGGTCGTCCCGGACAACCCGAACAAGCCGTACGACATGCGCGCCGTCGTGAAGCTCGTGATGGACGACGGCGAGTTCTTCGAGGTCCACGAGCACTGGGCCAAGAACATCATCGTCGGCTTCTCGCGCCTCAACGGCCACGTCGTCGGCGTCGTCGGCAACCAGCCGTCGTCGATGGCGGGCGTCCTCGACATCGACGCCTCGTGCAAGGGCGCGCGGTTCGTGCGCACGTGCGACGCCTACAACATCCCGCTGATCACGTTCTGCGACGTCCCGGGCTTCCTCCCGGGCACGAGCCAGGAGTGGGGCGGGATCATCCGCCACGGCGCGAAGCTCCTCTACGCCTACACCGAGGCGACCGTCCCGAAGATCACCGTCGTCACGCGCAAGGCGTACGGCGGCGCCTACGACGTCATGGCCTCCAAGCACATGCTCGCGGACTTCAACTTCGCCTGGCCGCAGGCGGAGGTCGCGGTGATGGGCCCCGAGGGCGCCGTCAACATCATCTACCGCAAGGACCTCGCGTCCTCGCCGACGCCGGACGAGCGCCGCGCGAAGCTCATCGCCGACTACAAGGCGCGCTTCGCGAACCCGTACACCGCGGCCGAGCGCGGCTACATCGACGACGTGATCATCCCGCACGAGACGCGCCCGAAGCTCGTGACCGCGCTCGAGACGCTGCAGACCAAGCGGGTCGCGCAGCCGCGGCGCAAGCACGGGAACATCCCGCTGTAGGCACGGCTCCGGCGGGATCGGCGGTTGAGGGTCTGGCGGCTCGGTTAGGGTCCGCGGTCGTCGCCCCGGCGTACGGGGCATCGTCCGTGGAGGGGTGGTCTCGTGGTTCGGCGTGTGCTCGGTGTCGTCGGTGTTCTGGTGGTGGGATCGGTGGCACCGTCGGCAGTGGTGGCGGCGCCGCCCGTGGCGACACAGGACTTCGCGTGCACCGGGTCTGAGCAGTCCTGGGATGCGCCGGTCGGCGTGACGACGGTCGATGTGGTGACGATCGGCGCACGCGGAGGCACGGGTGGCAGCGGCAAGCCGGGCGGGGCCGGTGCGGTGCGGTCGGGCACGGTGCCGGTGGTGCCGGGCCAGCGCTTGTGGGTCGAGGTCGGCTGCGACGGTGGTTCGCCGGGGGCAGGGGGCTTCAACGGCGGGGGCGGCGGAGGCGCCGGTTCCACCATCGGCGGCGGGGGCGGCGGGGCCTCGGACGTGCGGTCGGTGCCGCGGCTGGCGGGCGGGTCGCTCGAGTCGCGCCTGATCGTCGCCGCAGGTGGCGGAGGTGGCGGCGCCTTCTTCGACGGCGGTGCCGGCGGTGCCGCTGACGCGCCCGGCGCCGCGTCATCCAATGGGAGGGCCGGTGGCGGGGCGGGCTCGCTGACGGCCGGCGGCCTGCCGGGCGGCGTGTTCGGCGTCGGCGGTCCCGGCCTGCCGGAGTTCTTCGACGGTGGCGGCGGTGGTGGCGGCGGCTATTACGGTGGCGGAGGGGGTACCGGCAACGGCTCTGCGATCGGCGGGAGCGGTGGCGGTGGCGGCGGGTCGAGCTTCTTCGCGTCGCAGGTCGTCGCACAGGGCACGGCGGGTGGGGCGCCGGGCGATGCGCCGCGCGTCTCGCTCACCTACGACGTTCCGACGGCCGACCTCTCGGCAGGCGGCGCGACGTTCGGCGGCGTGCAGGTGCTGGGGACCGTCAGCGCTCCGCAGACGGTGAGCATCACGAACGCGGGCGACGTGCCGCTGGTCGTGACCGGCCTGCTGTTCGAGGGCGCGAACCCGCAGGACTTCCTGCTCGGCTCCACCGATTGCGTCTCCCAGGTGGCGGGGGACACGACGTGCACGCTCGGTCTGCGGTTCGCGCCGCAGGCGAGCGGGGCGCGCGCCGCCACGCTCACGGTCAAGACGAGCATCGGCGACCGCACGATCGACCTGAGCGGCGTCGGCGGCGAGGTGCCGCAGGCGCCCACCGGTGCGGCGGGGACCACCACCGCGCCGCAGGGCCTCCCGGCGCCGTCGGGCAAGGACGGCCAGCTCGTGCTCGTCGCCTACCAGGCGACCGCGAGCAGGGCGAAGGCGACGGTGCGCTACGCGCTGACCGGGCCGGCCGACGTCACGCTGAAGGTCAAGCCGCCGAAGGGTGCCGCGGCGACCGTGGCCAAGGCCAAGGGCCGTGCGGGCATCAACCAGGTCAGCTGGAACCGCAAGCTCAAGGGCAGGAAGGCCGGCAAGGGGACGTACAAGCTGACGATCACCGCCACCGCCGGCGGCAAGACCGTGAGCAGCACCCTCACCATCAGGCTGAAGTAGCGCGGGGGCGACCGCGCATGCGCGAACAGGCCCGTCGGCTACCGCTCGGGCTCGTACCGCATCGCCACCGCGCCTGAGCCGAGTTCCACCCGGTCGACGAGCCGCAGGTCGACGTGCTTCGAAAGCCCCGCGAACAGCGTCGGCCCGTGGCCCACCAGCCTGGGGTGCACGACGAGCTCGTACTCGTCGATCAACCCCAGCTCCGCCAGTGCGAGCGGCAGCGTCACGCCTCCCACGAGCAGGCCCTTGCCCGGCTCCCGCTTCAGCTCGCGAACGGCGTCTCCGAGATCCCCGCGCACGAGCTCCGCGTTCCAGTCGACCCGGTCCAGGGTGCTCGACACGACGTACTTCTTCGCCGCGTCGATCGTCCGGCCGAAGGGCGCCGTCCAGTCAGGCATCGCCTCCGTCTGCCCCGGCGGCCGCCAGGCGGACTCCATCATCTCGTACGTCACCCTGCCGAAGAGGAGAGCGTCCGCCCGGTCGAGCGCCGTCGTCGCGTGGCGATGGGTCTCTTCGTCCGCGGACATCGCACGGTGGTCGCAGCATCCGTCCAACGTGACGTTGATGGAGTACCGAAGAGGTCGCATCTCGCAATGAGTACCACCGATCGTCACCGGGCACCGCTCGCAGCCCCGGCCACCGCCGCCGCGATCGCCAGGTCCTGGATCGCCAGCCCGGTCGAGTCGAACAGGGTGGCCCGCGCGCCGGAGGGGCGCGGCGCCTCGCGGGCGAGCACGGCGCCGAGGTCCACGACGTCCTCGCGCGTGACGAGCCCGGCCTCGACCGCGCCGGTCAGCTCGCCGCCGTGGGAGGCCTGCGCCCACTCGTCGCAGTACAGCTCGCACGCGGCGACCGCCTCGACCGTCGCCTCCGCCTTCCCCGGTCCGTCGGCGCCGAGCATGTTGAGGTGCAGTCCGGGCCGCAGGTCGCCGACGTCCACCACGGGCGACGCCCCCGGCGTCACGCACGTCACCACGTCGCACGCGAGCGCCTCGGCGTGCGTCCCGGCGCGCCATCCGTCCCCCAGCTCCGCGGCGAGCGCCTCGGCCACCTCCACGCGCGGGTCGTGGCACACGCCGGATCCGTAGCCCTCGGCCACCAGGCAGCGCGCCGCCCACGCGCCGTGCAGGCCGCAGCCGACGATGCCGCAGCTCGAGGCATCCTCGACCGCCAGCGCCCGCGCCGCCACCGCCGCCACCGCGCCGGTCCGCAGCGCCGTCACCGCCCGCGCGTCGAGCAGCGCCAGCGGCTCGCTCGTCTCCGCGTCCGACAGCACCACGACGCCCATGACCGTCGGCAGCCCGCGCGCGGGGTTGCCCGGGAACGAGCTGATCCACTTGAGCATCGCGAGCCCGTCGCCGCGCGCGGGCATCGCGCGGAAGTCGCCGTACGGCGGGGACGGCAGGTACACCTTCGACGGCATCACCCAGTCGCCGGCGCGGTGCCGCAGGAACGCCTCGCGCGTGCGGGCGATCGCCTCGGCCGCGGGCACGGCGGCGAACACGGCCGCGTCGTCGAAGACCGGTATCTCGTGCATGCGCCGCACCCTACGGCGCCGTGGGCGAGCCGGTCTGTAGCCTCTCGGGCCGTGCCGGATCCCGCGCCCAGGCTGCAGATCGTCGCACCCTCCGCCTCGCCCGAGGAGGCCGCCGCCGTCGTCGCCGCGCTCGAGCGCTTCCTGCGCGAGACGACGCCCGTGATCGCCGCCGAGCCGCCGCGGATGAGCCCGTGGCAGCGCGCCGCCCTGCTGGAGGGCGTGGGCCGCGAGCCGGACGAGCCGTCGCCCTGGGGCGACCCCAACCCCTGGTAGCGCCCGCGCGCCAACTCGCCCTCCGACGACGGCGCCGTGTCGATTTCGCCGCCGGCCGTTCGTCGTCCGGTTGAATGGGCACCCGGCGATCCGCGCCGGCCCGCGACCACCAGGAGGCACCCCATGCCGCAGTACATGCTCCTCATCTACGGCGACCCGGCGCTCGCGCCGATGTCGGACACGCCCGAGGGCCAGGCCGAGTTCGCGCAGTGGATGAGCTACTCGGCGGAGATGGCGCAGTCGGGCGCCATGAAGGCCGGCGACGCGCTGCACCCCGCGGACACCGCCACCACCGTCCGCGTGCGGGGCGGCGAGCGCGTCGTCAGCGACGGGCCGTTCGCCGAGACGAAGGAGCTGCTCGGCGGCTACTACCTCATCGACGTCCCCGACCTCGACACCGCGCTGGACTGGGCCGCGAAGGCTCCGAACATCGAGCGCGGCTCGGTCGAGGTGCGCCCGGTGCAGGTGTTCGACCGGGGGTGACCCACGACGACGCCGCCCGCGACGCCGCCGCCCGCGCCTTCCGCGAGGAGGGCCCGGCGGTGCTGGCGACGCTCGCGCGGCAGGCCGGCGGCGACGTCGGCCTCGCCGAGGACGCGCTGCAGGACGCGCTCGCCGTCGCGCTGGCCACCTGGCCGCGCGACGGCGTGCCGGGCGTCCCGGCCGCCTGGATCACGACGACCGCGCGGCGCCGCGCGATCGACCGCCTGCGCCGTGAGCGCGGGCTGGCCGAGCGCACCGCCGCCCTGGAGCACCTCATGCGCCTCGACCAGGACCACCCCGCCGACGCCGAGCCCGACGCGTTCGGCGACGACCGCCTGCGCCTCGTCTTCACCTGCTGCCATCCGGCGCTGGACATGGACGCGCGCGTCGCGCTGACGCTGCGGCTGCTCGGCGGCCTCACGACCTCCGAGGTCGCCCGCGCGTTCCTCGTCCCCGAGCCGACGATGGCCCAGCGGCTCGTGCGCGCCAAGCGCAAGATCGCGGCGGCGCGCATCCCCTACCGCGTCCCCGAGCCGCACGACCTGCCGGATCGGCTGGCGGGCGTGCTGGCGGTCCTCTACCTGATCTTCAACGAGGGCTACCGCGCCTCCGGCGGCCCGGCGCTCACGCGTGCGGACCTCTCGGCCGAGGCGATCCGGCTCTCGCGCCTGCTCGCCGTGCTGATGCCCGACGACGCGGAGTCGCTCGGGCTGCTCGCGTTGATGCTGCTCCACGACGCGCGCCGCGCAGCGCGCACGGACGCTGCGGGGGCGTTCGTCCCGCTCGACCGTCAGGACCGCGACGCGTGGGACCGCGAGGAGATCGACGAGGGCGAGGCGCTGCTGGGCCGCGCCGTGCGCCTGCGCAGCCCGGGGCCCTACCAGCTCCAGGCCGCGATCTCGGCGCTGCACGCCGGCGCGCCGGACGCCGAGGCCACCGACTGGCCGCAGATCACCGCGCTCTACGGACGGCTCGCCGCGCTGGCGCCCTCACCGGTCGTCGAGGTCAATCGCGCGGTCGCGGTCACGTACGCCGACGGCCCGCAGGCCGGGCTGGCGATCCTCGCGCCGCTGCTCGACGACGTGCGGCTCGCCTCCTACCAGCCGCTCCACGCCGCCCACGCGGAACTGCTGCAGCGCGCCGGGCGGCCGGCCGAGGCGCTCGCCGCGTACGACCGCGCGATCGAGCTGACCGGCAACGCGGCGGAGCGCGCGGAACTGCGCGAACGGCGCACCGCTGCGCTCGCGCGCTAGGTCTACGGCGCCGCCTCGTCCTCCGCCGCCGCGTTCTCCTGCGCGACGTGCTCCTTGCGCGCGCGCCGCGTCTCCAGCCAGATGTCCCGCCGCGCGCGCAGGTCGCTCATCAGCGCCTCCCACTCCTGGCGCACCGCGTCCTCCGGCGGACGCTCCCCGCGGCGCACGCGCTCCCACTCATCGGTGACCTCGCGGCCGATCGCCGTCATCACGACGACGACGAACATCGCCCCGAAGAGCGCGGAGATGATCGCGAACGTGGCGCCGATCACCCCGTACCGCGAGACGTAGCTGTCGAACATCCGCGGGACGTAGATGTCCGAGACCACGCCGTACGCGATGAGACCGAGCGAGACGAGGATCGCGAACGGCAGCAGGTCGCGGTCGGAGACGCGGCCGGCGCTCAGCAGCCGGCCCGTCCAGACGAGGAACGCGACGGCGAGCACGCCGTTCGCCGCCAGGCCCAGGACGTTCAGGATCCCGCCGTCGAAGACGAGCGCGAGCGCGCCCTCCGCGAGCCCGAACGCGACGAGCCCGGCGATCCAGACCGCCGCGTTGCGCGTGTTGCGCAGGCTCAGCGGCTTGAGCTCGAACGCCCGCTCGATCAGCCGCTGGACCGCCCGGGCGAAGGCCAGCACCGCGAACAGCAGCAGGACCGCGCTGAAGACGCCGAGGCCGGCCTCCGTGCCCTGCGCGGGCGCGAACGCGTCCTTCACCGCCTGGGCACCCTCGGCACTGAGGTCGTAGCGGCTGATGATCGCGTCCGCCGCGTCGGTCGAGGGCAGGATCGCGCCGACGAGGATCGTCAGCGGGATCGTCGCCGTGAACGCGCTGGACGCGAGCGCGATCGCCCGATCGAACCCCTCCAGCGCCTGGAATCGGCGCAGGCAGCGCAGGAGGAAGTCCGGCCGCAGCCAGAAGAACAGCTCGCGCAGGATCCGGTTGGGCGGGACGCGCATCGGGCGGGGAGTCTTGCACCGCCACACGCAAGTACCCTTCGCCGCCGCATGTTCAAGAAGATCCTCATCGCCAACCGCGGCGAGATCGCCATTCGCGTGATCCGCGCCTGCAAGGAGCTCGGCATCCCCTCGGTCGCCGTGTACTCGGAGATCGACCGCGACGCCCTGCACGTGAAGGCCGCCGACGAGGCGTACCTGCTCGGGCCCGGGCCCGCCGCCGAGAGCTACCTGAACGTCCCGAAGATCCTCGAGGTCATCGCCGAGTGCGGCGCCGACGCCGTCCACCCCGGCTACGGCTTCCTCGCCGAGAACGCACCGTTCGCCAAGGCGCTCGAGGACGCGGGCATCACCTTCATCGGCCCGCCCGCGAGCGCGATCGACGCGATGGGCTCCAAGACCGCCGCGCGCGACCTCATGAAGGCCGCCGGCGTGCCGATCGTCCCCGGCACCACCGAGACGGTCGAGACCGTCGCGGACGCGATGAAGATCGCCAAGGACGAGATCGGCTTCCCGGTCGCCGTGAAGGCGGCCGGCGGCGGCGGCGGCAAGGGCTTCCGCGTCGCGCTGACCGAGGACGAGCTGGAGG
>DAIPYF010000135.1:0-7545 GCA_036782855.1 Solirubrobacteraceae bacterium | reverse complement strand
GCATCGACGAGCTCTCCGAGGAGGACAAGGTCACCGTGCAGCGCGCGCGCAAGGTGGAGCGCTTCCTCTCGCAGCCGTTCCACGTGGCCGAGCAGTTCACGGGCACGGCCGGCCAGTACGTGCCGATCGGCGAGACCGTCCGCTCGTTCCGCGAACTCATCGACGGCGCGCACGACGACATCCCGGAGTCGGCCTTCCTCCTGAAGGGCTCGATCGACCAGGTCGTCGAGAGCGTCAAGGGCTAGGCGACCCCGTGGCCCGCACGAAGTTCCGCGTCGAGGTCCTGACCCCCGAGGGGGAGGTCTTCAACGACGACGTCGAGATGGTCTCCACCCGCACCGAGGTGGGGTCCATCGGCGTGCTCGCGAACCACACGCCGCTGCTGGGCCTGCTCGAGCCGACCGAGCTGCGGCTGTACCGCAGCGAGGACGACATCGTGCGGTTCGCGCAGGGCGAGGGGTATCTGCAGGTCCGCAAGCACTTCGCCCTGATCCTCGTCGAGGACGCGATCCGTCCCGAGGACCTCGACGTCGCCGAGCTGCGCGACAAGCTGAAGGCCTCGACCGCAGAGGCCGAGGCGGCCGATGACGGCTCCGAGGCCAAGCGCCGCGCCCAGCGCGACAAGCGCCGCTGGGAGGCCTTCCTCGAGGTCGCCGGCGCCGAGTCGGGCTGAGCGGTCACCCGCGCGTCAGGCGAACGCCGGGATCCGCACCACCGGCATGACCGGAGCCGGATCTCGGCCCCGGTCCGTGACGAGATCCAGGTTGATCACCACCGGCATGACCGGGTGTGTCAGTCGGTGGCGAGGAGCCGGGCGAGAAGCGCGACGACGGCGAGCGGCTCGCCGGTGATCTGCCGCCAGGAGAGTCGCGCGACCCGCAGGCCGGCGGCCTGCAGGGCCGCGTCCTTCCGCCGGTCGCGCTCGAACGCTGTGCGCCCGCCGTGGTAGGCGAACCCGTCCACCTCGACGACGAGCCCGGAAGCAGGCCAGTAGAGGTCGACGCTCCAGCCACGGACGGTGATGTTCGCCCGCGGCCGAGGGAGCGCGGCGTTCCGGATCAGGTCGTGGAGCCGGCGCTCCGCCTCCGAGCGCGTGAGGGCCGGCGGGCCCGTGAGCTCGTCGAGGGAGCGCCTGAGGCGCGCCGCTCCGCGCCGTCCCCGGTGGCGGGCCAGGACCTCGCGCAGGTCGCCTGCGTCGAGGAGCGTCGCGGCGATGCCGTCCTCGACGGCCCAGCTGAGGGCGCGGTCGTCCAGGCGCGCGGCGAGGTCGAGCACGGTCCGTGCCGGTGACGTCATCCGCAGCCCGTCGCGGTGCACGACGTCGCGGGGCTCGAGCAGGACGGTTCGATGGACGCGGAAGCCATCGCCGACGGTCGGTGTTCGCCGCTCCACCGTGACGTCGATGATCCTCGGCGCCCGGGTGCGCAGCCCGAGGCGCGCCGCGGCCGAACCGTGGCTCAGTGCCGCTCCCGCACCGACGGAGAGCAGCGCCGCCATCTCGCGAGCGGCCGGAGGCGCCGCGCGGTGCCCGACGAGGTAGACCCCGAGATGCACGGCGTGCAGGCGACCGCGCGCGAGGAGACCCTCGATCGCCCGCCGGCCCAGACCCAGCGCGACGAGTTGCCGCCGCGCGACGACGCCGTGCTGGGCGCTTGCGAGGTCGGCGAGCGCGCGGTGCGCGTCGGCGCTGCTCGTCACGGTCTCCCGGCCTCCCTGGACGCCACCGCCGGCATGACTGAACCTGGACGCCGGCAGCTGCGCGTCGCGTCGGCGGAGTAGGACACCCCGGGCATGACACGAGCTGGATCTCGGCGCCCCGCGCGGGGGCGGTGCGCGGCGGAGTGGTTGGGCATCTCCCCACGGTGACCGCGCGGGTGCTCGGATCGGCGTGGGCATGCGCGATTCCGCGCCGGTCCGTGACGAACCGGGGGTGATGCGACGCGCTCAGCCGCGCGTCAGGCCGTACGAGGCCGCGGCGGCCTCCAGGGCGTCGAGCCCGAAGCCGTCGACGGGGCCGAGCGCGCCGGTGCCCTGCAGGCCGCCCGTGAGCGCGGTCTCCGCGCCCCAAGCGAGGAACCCGGCCGTCAGGTCGTAGCCGTTGGGCCCCTCCAGGCGCACCGACGCGAGCTCGCGGCCGCCCGCGTCGTACACACGGGCGAGGACCAGGGAGCGGCTCCCGGCGCGCGTCTGCGCGTCCGGCCCGCCCGTCGAGCCCTTGACCAGCCGCCCGGCGACGGCCTGGATGCCGGCCTTGACGCCCGGCACCTTCGTCACGACCGCGCTCGCAGCCGAGAACACCTGCAGCGGGCGCGAGGCGGGCCCGAACCAGCCGAGGTACGTGTCGACCTCCAGCAGCTCCGGGCGCAGCCGCGGGAGCGTGAACTGCTCGGTGGAGCCGACCGACACCGCGGGCGCGGTGCGCCCGGGGGCGAGCTCGAACGACGTCACGCGCCGGGCGCCCCGCTCGGTGACCACGCGGCCGCCCGCGAACGTGTACCCCGGCTCGACGGCCATGCCGGCGGCGCTCGCGCGCGTCCCGCCGCTCATCCCGCCCGCCGCGCCGCCGCCGAGGAAGTAGCCGACCTCGACGCGGCGCGCCTCCGGCCCGGCGCCGCGCAGCGCCAGCGCCCCCGCCAGGTTGCCCGGGACCCAGTCGTAGCCCATGGCCGTCAGCAGGCCGACGCCTGCCCGTTCCGCGCGCGGACCGAACTCCTCGAAGACCCTGCGGATGAACGCGCCCTCGCCGGTCGAATCCAGGTAGTGGGCGCCCGCGCCGATCGCCGCCTCGACCGCAGGCTCGCCCCAGCGCAGGAACGGCCCGACGGTGCTGACGAGGACGTCCCCGGCCTCGACGAGCGCGCGAACGCTTCGGGGGTCGCCGACGTCGGCCGTCCGCGTCTCGAGCCCGCCGAGCTCGTCGGCGAGCGCATCGAGGCGCTCGGCGTTGCGGGCCGCGAGCACCGGGGAGAGCCCACGCCGCACCAGCTCGCGCGCCGTCAGGTCCCCCGTATAGCCGGTCGCGCCGAACACGACGATTCGCGCCATTGACGGCAGCCTATCCTTCGCTCTGTGGATGAAGCCGTCCTGACCGAGCGCCTGATGGCCTACGACACCTCGACGCCGGAGGGCATCCGGGCCGGCGCGGAGTTCGTCAAGGCGTGGTTCGAGGCGCGCGAGGTCGACGTGCGCCACATCGACCATCACGGCCTGCCGGTCCTGATCGCGGAGAGCGGCCCGGCCGACGGCCCCGTCGTGATCCTCCACGGCCACATCGACGTCGTCCCGGCGTTCGAGCACCAGTTCACCCCGGAGATCGACGGCGACCGCCTCGTCGGCCGCGGCGCGTACGACATGAAGGGCGGCCTGGCGGCGATGATGTGCGCCGTCCACGATGCGGCAGCGCAGGACGCGGTGCGGCTGCGCTTCGTCTGCGTCCCCGACGAGGAGTCCGAGGACGTCGACGACCGGTCGACCGACGCGCTCGTGCGCGACGGCACGCTCCACGCCGACTTCGCGATCACCGGCGAGCCCACGGACCTCCACATCGGCGTGCAGGCCAAGGGCGTGCTGGCGATCCGCGTCGAGGTCAGCGGCCTCGCGGCGCACGGGTCCACGCCGTGGCTGGGCGACAACGCGATCCTGAAGTCCCACGACGTCTTCCGCCGCATCGAGACGCTGCCGTTCAGCCGGGAGTCCTCCGACCTGTTCGACCGGCCGTCGATCAACCTCGCCCGGATCATGGGCGGTGACGCGTTCAACAAGGTCCCGGACCGCTGCGGGATGGACGTCGACATCCGCTACCTGCCGGGGCAGGACCCCGACGAGATCCTGCGGCAGGTCGCCGACCTGCCGGACGTCGAGATCCTGCGCTCCTTCTCGCGCCGGCCCGCGATCGTCTCCCGCGAGAACGTCTTCGTGCTCGCGCTGCGCGACGCCGTGAGCCGCTCCGTCGAGGGCGAGGCGCTCTCGATCGGCCGTGACGGCGCATCCGACGCGATCTCCTTCCTGGAGGCCGGCATCCCGGCCGTCGAGTTCGGGCCCGTCGGCGGCGGTCACCACGGCCCGGAGGAGTGGGTCTCGATCGCCTCGCTGGCGCGCTACCGCCGCGCGCTGCGCGACTTCGTGCTCGGCCTGCCCGCGCATCTGGGCGGCGCTGGCACCGCCGCGCCCGCGCTGCGCGCCGTGGACGGCGGCGCCTCCGCCTCCGGCTGAGCGGGGCCGCGCCCCCGGGGACCCGGCGAATCCGGCGGGGCTCCCCGTTACCCTGGGAGTGGTCCGCCTGCCGCTCCGACTCCCGCGAAACCCGCGACTTCACGCGGCCGCGTCCGTTTCCCCGACGTGACCCCCGACTTCGACAAGCCGCCGCGCCCGGGCCTGGGCGTCGTCAAGAAGGCCGCTCTGGCGGGCGTCCTCATCGTGCTGCTTACCGCCGCCGCGGTCTCCTCGGCGGCACTGCTGGAGGTCGACCAGCTCGTCGACATCGTGCGCAGCGAGGGGCAGGCGATCCCGGGCGTCAAGAACGTCCTGGACGACGTCCCCGAGGGCGGGCCGCAGACCGTGCTCGTGATCGGCTCCGACCGCCGCTACCAGGACCGCAAGGTCAAGGGCGCGGCACGCTCGGACACGCTGATCCTCGTCCGGCTCGACCCCGATCGCGGCGTGACCGCCGTGATGTCGATCCCGCGTGACCTCAAGGCGCAGATCCCGCTCCCCGGCGGCGGCGTGACGACGGACAAGATCAACGCCGCGTACTCGCTCGGCGGCCCGAACCTCACGCTGCGCACGGTCCGCAACCTCCTCGGCATCCCGATCAACCACATCGTCGAGGTGAACTTCAACGGGTTTCAGCGGGCGGTCAACCGGCTCAAGTGCGTCTACGTGGACGTCGACCACCGCTACTACCACTCGAACGTCGGCCTCCCGCAGTCGCTGCACTACGCCGAGATCGACCTGGAGCCGGGGTACCAGAAGCTCTGCGGCGGCCAGTCGCTCGACTACGTGCGCTACCGCCACGGGGACTCGGACTTCGTCCGGGCCGCGCGCCAGCAGGACTTCCTGCGTCAGGCCAAGGGCCAGTTCTCGCTCTCGTCGATCCTCGGCGACCGCAAGGAGCTGCTGGGGATCTTCTCGCGCTACACGCGGACCGACCTGCGGTCGCGCGGCCCGATCCTGAAGTTCCTCAAGCTCGCCTTCTCGGCCTCCAAGAACCCGATTCGCGAGGTGAAGTTCCCGGCCACGGACGTCGCGGGCGGCACGTTCGTCGACATCAGCCCGGCGACGCTCGAGGAGACCGTCGACGAGTTCATCAACGCCAAGGCCTCCGGCGGGGCGCGGCAGACGGGCGACAAGAGCAAGGCGGCCAAGAAGGCGCGCAAGACCCAGCGCCGCAGGCAGGCGCCCGGCCTGCCGCCGGGGATCATCCCCGACAAGGAGGCCGCGCAGGCCGCGGCCGTCCCGGCCGCCGCGAAGCTGCGGCTGCCGGTGTACTTCCCCGCGGTCCGCCTGGCCGGAGGGGGCTTCGCCTCCGGCGAGCGGGACTACCCCGCCGTCCGCGCCTACACGCTGCGCGACCGCGCGAAGAACAAGTACGAGGCCTACCGCATGGTGCTGTACGCGGGCGTGGCCGGGCAGTACTACGGCGTCCAGGGGACGAGCTGGAAGGCGCCGCCGATCCTCGACAGCCCGAGCGACACGATGCGGATGCGCGGCCGCAAGTACGAGCTGTTCTACGACGGCACGCGCCTGCGCCTGGTCTCCTGGACGACGCCGCGCGGCGTCTACTGGGTCTCGAACACCCTCTCGAAGACCCTCACGAACCGCCAGATGCTCGCGATCGCACGGTCGCTCACGCGGGTCGGGACCTGATCGCGCCCCCCGCGCGGCTACCCTCCCTCGCCGTGTCTGAGCGTGAACCCATCGGCGTCATCGGTACCGGCTACGTCGGCCTTGTCACGGCCGCCGGCTTCGCCGACCTCGGCAGCGAGGTCTGGTGCATCGACATCGACGCGAACAAGATCGAGCGGCTGAACCGCGGCGAGGTCCCGATCTACGAGCCCGGCCTCGCCGAGTGCCTGGAGCGCAACCGCGAGCGGCTGCACTTCTCCACGGACCTCGCGGACGCGCTCGAGCACGCCCGCGTGCTGTTCGTCGCCGTCGGCACGCCGCCCACCTACTCGGGCGACGCGGACCTCAGTGCGGTGCACGCCGTCGTCGGCGCGATGCCGCCCTCCGACACGCATGCGCTCGTCATGAAGTCCACCGTGCCGGTCGGCACCGGCGCCGCGATCAAGCGGGTCTTCGCCGAACAGGGCAAGGAGGGGTTCCGCTACGTCTCGTGCCCGGAGTTCCTCAAGGAGGGCACCGCGCTCGCCGACTTCCTGGACCCCGACCGCGTCGTCATCGGCGACGAGGGCGACTGGGCGGGGGACGCGGTCGCCGATCTCTACCGGCCGCTGCTGACGGCGGCGAACGGCGGGCAGGGCGGCGGCGAGCTCGTGCGCACCGACATCGCGAGCGCCGAGATGGTGAAGCTCGCGGCCAACGCGTTCCTCGCCACGAAGATCAGCTTCATCAACGAGATCGCCAACGTCTGCGAGGAGACGGGCGCCGACGTGATCGAGGTCGCTCGCGGGATGGGCCTCGACAACCGCATCGGCCCGAAGTTCCTCCAGGCGGGCATCGGCTTCGGCGGGTCGTGCTTCCCGAAGGACGTCTCGGCCCTCAAGCAGCTCGCCGGCAACAGCGGGTACCACTTCCAGCTGCTCAACGCGGTCATCGAGGTCAACGAGCTGCAGAAGCGCCGCGTCATCGGCAAGCTCGAGAAGCACCTCGGCACGCTCGTCGGCAAGCGCATCGCGCTGCTCGGCCTCGCCTTCAAGCCGAACACCGACGACATGCGCGAGGCCAGCTCGCTGGTGCTCGCGGCCCGGCTGCAGGCCGCCGGGTCCGAGGTCGTCGCGTACGACCCGATCTCCGAGGACGAGGCGCGCCACCTCATGCACGGCGTCGACTTCGCCAACGACGCGCTCGCGGCGATCGCCGGCGCCGACGCGGTCGTGCTCGTGACCGAGTGGGACGAGTTCCGCGAGCTCGACCTCGCCGCGGTCGCCGGCGGCATGCGCGGCGACGTGCTCATCGACGGGCGCAACGCGCTCGACCCCGAAGCGGCCCGCGCGGCCGGCCTGCGGTACGAGGGCATCGGCCGCGCCGGCGCCTGAGGCCGCGTGCGCGCCGTCGTTCTCGTCGGTGGGGAGGGCACGCGGCTGCGGCCGCTGACCTCCACCGTTCCCAAGCCGGTCGTCACGCTCGTGGACCGGCCGTTCCTGGCGTACATGCTCGAGTGGCTCGCGCGCCACGGCGTCGACGAGGTCGTCCTCGCCTGCGGCTTCCTGCCGACGAAGCTCCGCGACGCGCTCGGCGACGGCTCGCGTTACGGCCTGCACCTCACGTACGTGGAGGAGCCCGAGCCGCGCGGCACCGGCGGCGCGGTGCGCTTCGCCGACGAGCAGCTCGACGGCGGCCTCGGGGAGCGCTTCCTCGTCCTCA
>DAIPYF010000134.1:6136-7606 GCA_036782855.1 Solirubrobacteraceae bacterium | reverse complement strand
CGTCGTTGCCGGGGATGACGAAGTCGATGCCGTCCGGGTCGCAGTTCGTGTCGACGAGCCCGATCACGGGGATGCGCAGACGCTGGGCCTCGCGCACGCCGATCGCCTCGACGTTCAGGTCGACGACGAACACGGCGTCCGGCGGGCGCTGCATGTGCTTCACGCCGCCGAGGTTCGCCTGCAGCTTCGCCAGGTCGGCGAGGGCCGTGAGGCGCTCGCGCGTGGGCAGCAGATCGAGCTGACCCTCGGTCTGGTAGCGCTCGAGGTCGTGCAGGCGGCGGATGCGCTGGTTGATCGTCTGGAAGTTCGTGAGCAGACCGCCAAGCCAGCGATGGTTGACGTACGGCATGCCGGCGGCCTCCGCGGCCTCCTTGACGGCGTCGCGCGCCTGCTTCTTCGTGCCGACGAACAGCACGATGCCGCCGCGCGCCGCGAGCTGTGCGGCGAAGTCCTGGGCCTGGCGCAGCAGCGCCTCGGTCCGGAGCAGGTCGATGATGTAGATGCCGTCGCGCTCGCCGTAGATGTAGCGGCGCATCTTCGGATTCCAGCGGCGTGTCTGATGGCCGAAGTGGACGCCGGCCTCCAGCAGCTCGCGGATCCCGACCTCACTCGAAGTCGTAGCCACGGTGCTTCTCCCTTGATTCAGTTGGATGGTGCTGCCCGCGGGAGGCGATCGGCGGGACCTTCGGCGTCATCGGGACGCGTCGGGCAGGGCCGCGATGCCGGAACACCCACGGGGTAGAGGAACGATTGAGCCTTCCAGGGTAGCGGGATCGAAGCGCTGCGCGCGGCGTAGGCTGGGCGGATGTGCGCTGATCTCAACGACCTCGTCGAGGGCTTCCGCGACCCGGTGCGCTACGAGCGCGGGCGGACGGCGTACCCGGCGGCGGTCGTCGACCTCGTGACGACCGCGCTGGCGCTGCCCGCCGGCGCGCGGATCCTCGATGTCGGTGCCGGCACGGGCATGCTCTCCGCCCCGTTCCTGACCGCCGGATTCGACCTCGTCGCGGTCGAGCCGCTGCCGGAGCTGCGGCAGGCGCTCGCCGACGCGGTCGGGCCCGAGCGGGTCCTGGCCGGCACCGCAGAGGCACTCCCCCTGGCCGACGCCGCGGTCGCGGCGGCCGTCTGCGGCGACGCCTTCCCCTGGTTCGACCGCGAGCGCGCGCCCGCCGAGCTGCACCGCGTGATCGCTCCGGGCGGCGGCATGGCGGTCGTCTGGCGCGTCCCGCCTCCGGGCGCGGGGCCGCCGTGGCTCGGCGATGTCGCCCGCCTCATGGAGGAGGTGCGCCCGCCGCACGTCGGCTACGACGAGCACAACCGCGGCATCGCCGCGTTCACCGAGCACGGCGGCTTCACCGACCCCGAGCGCCACGAGCTGCCGTTCGAGCGCGTGACGGACGCCGAGGGCGTCGTCGCCTACGTCGCGTCCGCGTCGTTCGTCGCGCTGCTGGACGACGATCGCCGCGCACG
>DAIPYF010000134.1:0-6126 GCA_036782855.1 Solirubrobacteraceae bacterium | reverse complement strand
GGCGACGTCCGCGCCCTCCTGCCTCACGGCGAGCTGCGCGTGTCCCACGTCGCGGAGGTGTGGATCACCCGGCGGCGCGGCTGACGCCCTCCGCGACCTCGAGCGCCGTGACGAGGTCCGCGGGCAGCGGAGACACGACGTCCACGCGCTCCCCGCTGACGGGGTGGTCGAACGCGAGATGCGCGGCATGGAGGAACTGCCGGTCCAGCCCGTAGCGCCCGGGCGTCCCGTACACCGGGTCCCCGACGACCGGCAGCCCGATCGCCTTCAGGTGCGCCCGGATCTGATGCGTGCGCCCGGTCTCCAGCCGCACGCGCAGGAGCGTCGTCTCGGGGAACGCCTCCTCGATCTCGAAGTGCGTGACCGCCTGTCGCGGGTCCTCGGTGTCGGTGGAGATGACGGTGCGATGCCGTCGATCGCGGCCGAGCGGGGCGTCGATCGTGCCGGAGCGCGACGGCGGGCGGCCCTCGACGAGCGCGAGGTACTCCCGCGTGATCGCCCGGCGCTGCAGCGCCGCCTTCAGCGCACGGTGCGTCGCCTCGTCCCGGGCGACGACGAGCAGCCCGGACGTGTCGCGGTCGAGCCGGTGGACGATTCCCGGCCGCTCGGCGTCGTCTCCCCCAGCCGCACGACCGGCGAGCGCCTGGACGAGCGTGCCGGTCGCGTGTCCGCGCGCCGGGTGCACGACGACGCCGGGAGGCTTGTCCACCACGAGCAGGTGCGCGTCCTCGTAGGCGACGCGGAAATCCGCGGGCGTGTCGTCGGGCGCTGGCCCCGGCCGGCGGTCGGCCTCGTCGATGACGACCGCCTCCCCGCCGGCGACGCGGTGGCGCTTGGGCACGACGCGCCCGTCCACCGTCACCTGGCCGGCCTCGATCAGGCGCTGGGCGCGGCTGCGCGACCCGAGCGGCGCGGCGAGGACGGCGTCGAGCCGCTCGCCGGCGGCTTCAGGCGGGACCAGGAGCTCCATCACCGGCCTCCGCCACCGCTCCCGCACGGTCACGGCGGCGCGCGTCGCGCTCGACGACGACGAGCAGGAGGACGACGCCGAGCGTGATCGACACGTCGGCCGCGTTGAACGCGGGCCAGTGACTGGCCTTGATGTAGTCCGTGACCGATCCGCGCGCGACGCGGTCGACGACGTTGCCGATCGCGCCTCCGAGCAGCATGCCCGTCGGCAGCCAGATGCCCGGCACGTCGAGGTGCGTCCCGACGAAGACGAGCAGCGCGACGAGCGCGACGGAGACGATCAGCGCGACGAGGACCGGGCTGCCGGACAGGCGGCCGAAGGCGACCCCGTCGTTCTCGACGTGCACGAGTCGCAACGCGTCGCCCAGCACGTCGCGCCGCTCGCCGACCTCCAGCGAGCCGCGCACGAGCGCCTTCACGACCTGGTCGACGACGAGGACCGCGACCGTCGTCGCCGCCGTCAGCGCCAGGGCGCGCCCGCGCGTCACCGCGCTACCCGCGGATCAGGCCGACGACGAGGCCGCCGACGACGTACAGGGCGATGATCGCGACCATCGGGCTGAGGTCGAGCGGCCCCAGCGGCGGGATGAACCGGCGGAAGAAGCCCAGGTAGGGCTCGCAGGTCTGGCGCAGGAACTCGAGGATCCCGGTGAGGACCCGGTTGTACGGCACCCGGCCGCCGAACGAGAAGAAGAGCGTCGACAGGATGTACAGCAGGATGAGGATCACGTAGACGCTGATGAGCGTCTGCACGTAGTCGGCGATCTGCGCGCGCGCCGTGGCGAGGACGAGGATGGTGGCGTCGCTCATCGGCCGTCCTCGAGGACGGCGCGCATCGCGTCGTCGAAGGCCGCGCGGATGCCGCCGGCCTCCAGCGCCGCCAGGCCGCGGGCGGTCATGCCGCCGGGCGAGGTGACGGCGCGCCGGACGGCGAGCGTGTCCATGTCGCGGCTGCGCAGCATGGCGGCCCCGCCCGCCATCGCCGCGCCCACCAGGCGCTTGGCGACGGGCTCGGGGATGCCGGCGCGGACGGCGGCGTCGATCTGGGCCTCCGCGACGAGTGCGGCGTACGCCGGCCCGACGCCCGAGACGCCGGTCAGCGGGTCCAGCAGCGACTCCGGGAGAACCACGACCTCGCCGACGGGTGAGAGCAGCTCCTGCACGCCGGCGAATGCCGCCGGGTCTCCCGCGTCATCGTCCACGATCCCGACGACGCCGCTGCGGATCTCCACCGCCGTGTTGGGCATGATGCGGTAGACGCGGGCACCGGGGTATGCGGCGCGGACCTGCGCAACCGGGACGGCGCCCAGCAGCGAGACGATGATCGTGTCGCCGGGGTCCAGGTCGCCGGCGACGAGGCTCAGCTGCGCCGGCTTGTGACACAGCACCACCAGGTCGCTCGCGGCGAGGACCTCGGCGTTCGTCGCCACGGCCTCTCCGCCGACCTCCGCGACGAGCGCGCGCGCCCGCGCCGGATCGACGTCCGAGCACACGACCGGTCCACCGAGCCCCCGCGCAAGCGCCGACGCCATGTTCCCGCTGCCGATCAGACCGACCTTCATAGGACCACCACGCTACAAGCCGGGCCTGGAGACCGTCGGTCCTGGTGGATCTGGGCGAGAGATCGCGGATGCCTGGCGACGCGGGGTGCGGCCGGATAGGCCTCCTGGCCATCCGGCCGCCGCCACGTGGCGTCAGGCGCCGCGAGATCCGCCCAGGCCATCAGGACTGGTTGAAGAAGCCCTTCTCGATCAGTTGGGCGCGCTCTTCGGCGGAGATCTCCACGTCACGCGGCGTGAGCATGAACACCTTGTCGGCGATGCGCTGCATGCCGCCGTCGAGCGCGTAGGTGAGCCCGCTGGCGAAGTCGATGAGGCGCTTGCTCAGTTCGGTGTCGGTGCCCTGGAGGTTCAGCACGACGGGGATGCCGTCCTTGAACTTGTCCGCCACCTGCTGGGCGTCGTTGAAGCTCTTGGGGATGACGAGGTGCACGCGGCCGGCGCCGGTGCGCGCCCCGTTCCCGCCGCGCGCCGGGGCGACGGACCGCAGCGCCGTCGTGGGCCGCCCGGCGGGCTCGTCGTCGGCGAAGATGTCGTCGATCTCGTCGCGGCGCCGGCGTGCCGCCAGGCGCTTGACGTTGGGCCGCTCGCGGTAGCGATCCTCGAGCTCGGCCTCGGGCTCGTAGGGCTCGTCCGCCTCGTAGGGGTCGCGATCTTCGGCGAGCCCGAAGTAGACGAGAGCGCGGTGCCAGGAGTCCCGGAAGGCCATATCGAATGGAATTTAGCCCTTTGCGGGTCTTCTCCTGCAAGTCTGCCCGCGTCCGCCGCCGATCAGCGGAACAGGCGGTTCCCGATCCGCACGATCGTGGCTCCCTCCTCGACCGCGATCGCGAAGTCCTGCGTGGTCCCCATCGACAGCTGCGGAAGCCCGCGATCGGCGGCCAGGTCGCGCAGCGCGGCGAACCACGGGCGGCTCGCCTCGGGGTCCGCGGCGAGCGGCGGCATCGTCATGAGCCCGACCACGCGGCACGGGCAGCGTGCGAGGAACGCGTCGAGATCGGCGGGGGCGACGCCGCTCTTGGCCTCGTCCCCGGCGGTGTTCACCTCGATCAGGATCTCGGTCTCCGGCGTGGCGTGGCGCTCCAGCTGCGCGAGCACGGAGTCGCTCGCGACGGAGTGGATCCAGCGCACGTGCGGGAGGACCTGGCGGACCTTGCGGCTCTGCAGGTGGCCGATGAAGTCGAACGTGAGCCGGTCCCCCCAGCGGTCGTGCTTGGCGACGAGGTCCTGGGCGCGGTTCTCGCCCGCGAGCGTGATGCCGGCGTCGGCCAGCACGCCGACCTCCTCGAGCGGGACGTACTTCACCGCCGCCAGGACCTCGACGGCGGCCGCATCGCGGCCCGCCCGCGCACACGCCGCCGCGATCTCCTCGCGTACGGCGTCGAGGTTGGCCCGCACGCGCTCGGCGTCGAGGCCGTGGATCAGCTCCGCCATGTGACGCCCTCCTGGCGCCCCGCACGCTCGCCCTGCCGGCGATGCGACCAGAGCAGGCCCGCCGGGGCGCACATGGTGCAGAGGCCGGTGTCGTGGATCTCGAGCACGTCGTCGGCCTCCAGGATGGCGCGTGCGACGGCGGCGAGGTCGGCGTGCGTCCCCGCGCGGACCCGCGGGCCCAGGTGCGCGAACGCCGCGTGGACCTCCTCCCCCGTCTCGTAACAGCAGACGCGTGCCCCCGGGCCGATCGCGGCCCGGATCTCGCTCGCCCCGAGCCCGCGCAGCGCGCGGACGCCCTCCTGCAGCACCCCGGCGGCGAGCCCGCGCCAGCCCGCGTGCAGGGCGGCGACGGCCTCGGGGGCGACGAGCGCGACCGGCAGGCAGTCGGCGACGCGTACAGCGCAGGCGACGCCCCGCAGCGCCGTCGCCTGCCCGTCGGCCTCCGGCTCCGGGCACGCGATCTGAGCGACGTCCGCGACGAGCCGCACACGGGCTCCGTGGACCTGCCGGCCCCGCGCGACGAGCCCGGGCGCGTCGTCCGGCCCCGGCGAGCGCGTCGTGAACCGCACGTGCCCGCCCGGCAGATCCGCCGCGATCCGCCCGCTCCGCCACGCGAACGGCGACGGGAGCGCCGGCGCGGGCGCCGTCATCCGCCGATGTGCGTGGGGAGCCCGGCGATCGGCGCGCGCTGGGCGTACTCGAAGCAGGCGCGGCCGGGCGCGACGAGCGTCTCGCGCAGCCGCCAGCCGCCGGCCGCCCCGCGCGCCCTGTCCCGGACATGGCAGCGCAGGTCGGCCACCTCGCTGTTCCAGCAGCGCAGGAGGGCGCCGTCGGGATCCTCGTAGACCACGCCGATCAAGGTCTCGCGCGACGCGTCGACCTCGATCTCCACGCGCCGGGTGCGCTCCCGCGCGCTGACGCGGTAGCTCGTCGGACGCGAGCTGGCCTTGGCGCGCAGCACCTGGGCGGGGCTCGTCGACGCGAAGTCCTCGCCGAGCAGCCGGCCGACCACCGCCGTGTTCGGGCCCACGTCCCGGCCGAACCGCGGCGCGATGATCGAGATGCTGTCGAGCCAGTCGCCCGGAGCGGGCGCGCCGGCAAGGGTCTGGAGGTCCGCCGCGTGCGCCCAGCCCCAGCTGTTGGCGTGCCGTGCACCCCACAGGTGCGCCTGGGATCCGTGGGCACCCGACAGCTCGACGGTGCGCCCGCCGAAGCTCACGGTCCCCTCGATGGCGATGCGGGGCTGCGGGATGACGTACATCGTGCGAGCCAGGCGCGCGCGCTCCACGAGCGGGTGCACCGGCAGGCCCGGCGCCGCACACGGCGCCCAGCGCAGCTCCCAGCGCACGTCGCCGAAGGCGCCGGCCGTCCCACGGTCCGACAGCTCCGCATCGCCGATGAACAGGCGGAACGGCTCCGACTCGCAGCGCAGCGCGTCCGCGGCCAGCAGCTCACGCGCACCGAACCGCATGCCGGACCGCTCCATCGCGGCGAACCACAGCGAGCAGTCGGCCGGGCCGTCGAGCGGCGCGTGCATCGCGAAGCGGATCCACATCCCCACGCCGCTCGCGCGATCGGTGAAGGTCACGAACCAGACCTCGTAGTGACCCGGACCGCCGGTCCAGCGCAGCTCGTTCAGGGCGTGCATCACGGGAGAATCTACGTGGCCGGATCGGCGAGCGCCGCGGCGGGCTCCGCCTCGTGCCCGACGGCCGTGCCGTCCAGTCGCGCGTCGAGCGCGCGCTGCAGTCGCACGCCGATCTCCGGCCCGTGCGGCACGCCGGCCGCGAGCAGGTCGTCGCCGGTGATCGCGGCTCGCACGTGGCGCAGCTCCTGGATCCAGCGCCGCGCGTTGTCGCCGCCCGCAAGCGCAACGGCCTCCACGGGCGCCCCGCGCGCGGCGCGGGCGATCTCGCTCGGCGTCCGGGCCGCACGCAGCGGCGCGCCGGTCACCCAGCGCGAGGCGGCGGTGACGACATCGCGGTCCGGCGCCGGGAACTGGAGATGGTCGAGCCACCGCGCCAGCAGGTCCGCGTCCATCGCGGCGCAGCACGCGGCGAGCGTCGTGAGGTCGCGGCGCCCGTCCGCGGGCAGCAGCGCCAGGGCGGGTGCCAGCGCGGCCGGGCGCGGAACCATTCCCTCGGGGAGCGTCCGGGGGTTGAGG
>DAIPYF010000133.1:0-7606 GCA_036782855.1 Solirubrobacteraceae bacterium | reverse complement strand
GCCAAGCCGCGCATCCTCACGAACTCGCTGACCGAGCCCGAGGACGTCGCGTCGATGGTCGCGGGCATGAAGCTCGGCCGCGAGATCGTCGCCCAGTTCGGCCCCGTCGCAGGACGCGAGATCTTCCCCGGCTCCGGGGCCGTCACCGACGACGACATCGAGGCCGACCTGCGGCGCCGCATGGAGCTGCTCTACCACCCCGTCGGCACCTGCCGCATCGGGTCCGACGAGCTGGCCGTCGTGGATCCGCAGCTGCGCGTGCGCGGCGTCGAGGGCCTGCGCGTCGCCGACGCGTCGGTGATGCCGGTGATCCCCGGCGGCAACACGAACGCCCCGGCGATCATGGTCGGCGAGAAGGCCGCGGACCTGATCCGCGAGCCCGCGCCCGTCGTCGCCTGATCCGGTCGCCGGTCGCCCTCCCGTGACAGCGCGCACACGGGTGACGGCCCGCACACAACCGCTCCCCACGCTCGCGGAAGATGGGTCCTGCCGGCGGTCCCAGAGCCCGCCGCCGAAGGACCCAGGGGGAGAGAACAGCATTCGGAGGGCCGGTGCGACGCCACGGCAGGCGGCGCCGTCAGGCTTGGGGGGATCGCTGAACTCGGGTCCTTCGGCGGGGGCCACCGCCGGCGGATACGCTCGACCGTCGCGATGCACACGGACGTCACAAGCCGCGCCGACCGGCGCCCCACCGCCCGCACCGGGAAGCGGTAGCCGGTGCTCTGGGTCGAGGTCATCCTGGTGTTCATCGTCTGTCACCTGGTCGGGGACTTCCTGCTGCAGACCGACTGGCAGGCCCGGCACAAGCACGGCGGCCTCGGCCACGACCCGGTCTCGCGGCGCGCGCTGCTCTCGCACGTCGCCGTGTACACGCTCGCCTTCGTCCCCGCGATCGCCTGGATCATGCTGACCGGAGACCTGTCGGCCCTCGTCGGGCTCGGGCTCCTCGCGCTCGTCTTCCTGCCGCATCTGGTCCAGGACGACGGGCGCGTCGTCACGTGGTGGATGCGCGACGTCAAGCACACCGAGCCCTCGGCGCAGCCCGGGGTCACGGTCGTCGTGGACCAGACGCTGCACATCGTGATGCTGTTCCTGCTCGCCGTCCTGATCGCCGTCATCACATGAGCGCCCGGCACGCCGACACACCCCCGGCGCGCGAGGTCATGCGCCGGCGGACGATCGAGCCGGGCGCCGTGCTGCGTGTCGCGTGCTTCGGCGCGGCGCTCGCGTTCCTCGACGCGACGATCGTCAACGTCGCATTCCCCGACATCCGCGCCTCGTTCCCCGACGCGTCGCTCAGCGGCATCTCGTGGGTGCTCAACGCCTACAACATCGTCTTCGCCGCCTTCCTGCTCCCGGCCGGCCGCATCGCCGACCTGCTCGGGCGCAAGCGCCTGTTCGAGTGGGGGATCTGGCTGTTCGTGGTCGCGTCGGTGCTCTGCGCGGCGGCTCCGACCGTCGAGCTGCTGATCGCCGCGCGCGCGGTGCAGGCGCTCGGGGCGGCCGTGCTCGTCCCCGCGTCGCTCGCGCTGGTGCTGCAGGCGTTTCCCGGTCCGCGCCGCACGCACGGGGTCGCGATGTGGAGTGCCATGGCGGCGCTCGCGGCCGGCCTCGGCCCGGGGCTCGGCGGCATCCTCGTCGAGTTGGAGGGCTGGCGGCTCGTCTTCCTCGTGAACGTGCCGCTCGGGGCGCTCGCGCTGCTGCTCGCGCGGCGCACGCTCGTCGAGAGCCGCGCCCCGGGGAAGCGGACCGTGCCCGACCTGATCGGCGCGACGGAGCTGGCGGTCGCGACCGCGCTGTTCACGCTCGGCGTCGTGCAGGGCGACACGTGGGGCTGGGACAGCCCGGCGACCTGGGGCTGTATGGCCGCGGGCATCGCCCTGGGAGCGGTGTTTCTCGCTCGCTGCCGCTGGCACCGCGCGCCGATGGTCGACCTCGCGCTGCTGCGGATCCGCTCGGTGTCCGTCATGAACCTGCTGACGCTGATCGGCGCCGCGGGGTTCTACTCGTACGTCCTGTGCAACGTGCTCTTCCTGACGAGCGTCTGGGGCTACTCCGTCCTGGAGGCGGGCCTGGCGATCACGCCCGGGCCGTTCATCGCGGCGGCCGTCGCGCGCCCGGCGTCCGCGGTGGCCGCGCGCGTCGGCGCCCGCTGGGTCATCGCCGTGGGCGCGGTCATCTGGGCGGCCGGCGTGTACTGGCTGATCACGCGGATCGGCCTGACGCCGGACTTCGTCGGCGAATGGCTGCCCGTCATGTTCATCCTCGGCGTCGGCGCCGGCATCTGCTTCCCGGTCGTCGGCGGGGCGGCCGTCGCCGAGATCCCCGGCGGGCGGTTCGCGACCGGCACGGGCCTCAACTCGGTCGCGCGCCAGCTGGGCGCCGTGCTGGGCATCGCGCTGCTCGTGGCGATCGTCGGGCGCCCGGAGCCCTCGGAGGTCGCCGGCGCGTTCGACCGGGGCTGGACGTTCGCGCTGGGCTGCTTCGCCCTGGTCGCGCTGATCGCGCCGTTCGCGGGCCGGATCGTCCCGGCCCAGGACGACGACGAGGCCCCGGAGCCCGCGATCCTGACCGCGCCGATCGTCGTCCCGCGACGGCTCGCCGCCGGGGCAGGGGAGGCGGCCGCGGCTCCGGCCCCGCGGCGCACCGTCCCGGAGATCCTCGCCGCCGTCCCGCTGTTCGCCGGGCTCCCGGCCGGCGCCGCCGATGCGCTCGCGGAGCGCGTCCGCTCAACCGATCTGCCCGCGGGTGAGTACCTGTTCCACGAGGGCGACCCGGTCGGCAGCGTGTACATCGTGGCCGCCGGGCGCCTCGAGGTCGTCGCGGGCGACGAGGTCCTGCGCGTCCTCGGTCCCGGCGACGTCGTCGGGGAGCTCGCGTTGCTCGCGGAGTCCCCGCGCTCGGCCTCGGTGCGCGGCCGGCGCGACAGCCGGGTCCTGGAGATCCGGCGCAAGGACTTCAACGCCCTCCTCGCCGAGGAACCCGACTTCGCCCGCGCGCTCCTGCGCGAGACCGGCGCGCAGCTCCAGGCGAGCCGCGCGCTCGCGGCGCCGGACCCCGATCCAGGCGGCACGATCGCCGTCATCGCGCTCGACGCGCGCGCGCCGCTCGACGACGTCGTGGCCTCGCTGCTGGACGAGCTCGCGGCCGGCGGGCCCGCCACGGTCATGGGCCCGGCCGATCGCGACGACGACGCGGCGCGGGCCGAGCTGCTGGAGCGCCTGGAACGCGACCACGACCACGTCGTCCTGGCGGGCCGCGATGGCGATCCCTGGGCGGCGTTCGCGGCCCGCCAGGCCGACCGGATCGTGGTGGTCGCCGGAGACGCCGACCCGCCGTCCGGCGCGGCGGACCGGGCGGAGCTCCGCGGGGCGGACCTCGTCGTCGTCTCTCCGCGCCTCGGCGCCGCGACGCCATGGCTCGACGCGCTGAGCCCGCGCGCGCTGCACCTCGTCCGGCCGGCCACGGCGGACCGCGACCGCGCCCGCGCGGCGCGGCGGATCGCCGGCCGGTCGGTCGGCATCGTCTTCTCGGGCGGCGGCGCGCGCGCGTTCGCCCACATCGGCGTGCTCGACGAGTTCGCGGCCGCGGGCATCGAGGTGGACCGCGTCGGCGGCTGCAGCATGGGGGCGCTGATCGCCGCGATGTCGGCACTCGGGATGGAGCCCGACGAGATCGACGCCCGCTGCTACGAGGAGTGGGTGCGGCGCCGCCCGCTCACCGACTACCGGATCCCGCGTCACTCGCTCATCAAGGGCGAGCGCATCAGGGCGATGCTGCACCGCAACCTCCCGGGACTCATCGAGGACCTCGAGCGGGACTTCTTCTGCGTCAGCGGCGACCTCGTCAGCGGCGACCTCGTCGTCCATCGCCGCGGCGAGCTGTACGCCGCCGTCGGGGCGAGCATGTCGCTTCCGGGCCTCGTCGCGCCCGTGGCTCTCGACGGGCGCCTGCTCGTGGACGGCGGCGTCCTGAACAACCTGCCGGTGGACGTCATGGCCGAGCGGTCCGAGGGCCCGGTCATCGCCGTCGACGTCACGCACCAGCGCTTCCGCAACGGTGCGGAGGAGGGGTCGCTCACCGGCTTCGGCGAGACGCTCACGCGTGCGCTGCTGCTCGGCAGCGCCGACGTTGACGCGCTCGCGCGTACGCACGCCGAGCTCGTGATCGTGCCGCCCGACGACGGTGTCGGGATGCTCGAGTTCCACCAGCTGGACCGCGCGCGGCTCGCCGGGCGCCGGGCGACGGTGCGGGCGCTCGAGGCCGACAGCTCCTGGCTCCCGCGCTGAGGCGCCGGCGTCGCGGGGCATACGATCGGGCGCCCCGATCCAGGAGCCCACCTTGTCCACGCTGCGCACGGCCCGCGACGGCCGCGTCCTCACGGTCACGCTCGACAACCCGCCGTCCGGCTTCATGACCGGCGCGATGGTCGACGAGCTCGACGCGCTGACCCGCGAGCTCGAGGACGACCGCTCGATCGGCGCCGTCGTCCTCACGGGAGCGATCGACGGGGTCTTCGTCATGCACTACGACATCGCCGAGATCGTCGACGGCGCCGAGGCGGTCGGGGCGAGCGTCGGCCGCGGCGTCGCCGGGGGCGCGGTCCACGCCGTCGGGGCGCTGCGCAGGCTGCCGGGTGCGGGCGCGGCGCTCGGGCGCAGCCCGGCGTCGGGCATCGTCGAGCTCCATCAGGTCCACGACGTGTTCGCCCGCATGGGGCGGATGGAGCAGGTGTTCATCGCCGCGCTGAACGGCACGGCCACCGGCGGTGGCTGCGAGCTCGCGCTCGCGTGCGACCTGCGCTACATGGCGGACGGGCCCTACGCCATCGGCCTGCCGGAGATCAGCGTCGGCATCATCCCGGGGGCGGGCGGCACGCAGCGCCTGGTGCGCGCCCTGGGCCCGGCACGGGCGCTGGAGCTCATGCTCGAGGCGCGTCCGCTCGACCCGCGGGCGGCGCTCGACGCCGGCCTCGTCCATGCGGTGCTGGCGCCCGGCGAGCTGCTCGCGGCCGCGCGGGCGACCGCCGAGCGGCTCGCGCGCCGCGCACCGGCGACCGTCGGGGCGCTCAAGCGCGCGGTGTACGACGGCGGCTCACGCTCGCTCGCGGCCGGCCTGCACGTGGAGCGGGCGGAGTTCCTGGCGATCGCCTCCGCGCCCGCGGCGCTGCGCGGCATGCGCGCCTACGCCGAGGACGTCGAGGCGCTCGAGGATCCGCTGCGCCCACCGTGGAACGACCCGGACGGTCGCGGCGCAGCCTGGTTCGACGGGACCGCGGCCGACCTGACGGACTGAGCCGCGGCTCAGTTCCCCAGGCTCGGGACCGGCAGCTCCTTGACGTTCACGCCGAGCGTCTTCGCGAGCGCCGTGACGCCCCCGAGCTCGGCTGCCAGGACGCCGATGTCGCCGGTGCTGAAGTTCCCGTCCTTGAAGCCCGGGACGAGGGCCTGCGCCTTGTCCGTCAGCGCGCCGAGCTTGTCCCCCACGCCGCGCAGCCTGTCGTCCGAGAGGGCGGCGTTGCGGGCGAGGCGCAGCTCGTTCGCGGTGAACGCCCCGGCGGCGGCGGCCTTCACGAGCGCCGCGGTGCGGCCGTCCGCGCCCTGCTTGAACGTCCCGGCCTTCCAGGGCTTGTAGATGTAGCGGCGGAACGCGCCGATCGCCAGACCCGTGTGCAGGACGAACTTCGTCTTGGCGAACTTCACGTCGGGGACGGTGCGCGTCGTGGTCTGCCCGGAGGCGTTCGTCGCGGTGACGGTCTTCGTGTCCTTCCCGCAGCCGCTCGCGAGCAACGCGGCGGGGACGAGGGCGGCGAGCAGCAGGAGCAGCAGGATCGGACGGCGCATGACCGCGATCGTATCGGCGGGCGGGTCAGCCGCGGCGGGCGGCCCGGCGGTCCAGCGCGACGGACGTCGCCTGGGCGAACGCGCCGCCGAGAAGCGACCCCGCGACGACGTCCCCGGGATAATGGACTCCGGTGTGCACCCGGGAGTACGCAACGAGGGCGGCGAGCGCGCGCAGCGGGAACCCCGCGGCGGGCGACACGTGCCCGACGCCGGTGGCGAAGGCGAAGGCGGCCGCGGAGTGACCGGACGGGAACGAGGTGGAGATCGGCATCGGCACATGCCGGGCGATCGGCACGTCCTGGGCGTGACGGTCCGGGCGGTGGCGGCGCCCGAGCGGCTTGACCGCGACGTTGACGACCGTCGCCGTGACGCCGAGCGACGCGAGGCCGAACGCGGCCGCGCGTCGGCCGCGCGGGCCGGTCAGGGCCAGGGCCCCCGCGGCGGCGAGCGAGAGCTTGGAGTAGTCCGCGGCCCGGGACAGGCGCGCCATCGCGCGGTCGAGCGTCGGGGTCGGCGTGCGCGCCACGGCGGCGTACGCGCCGACGTCCAGGCGCTCGACCTCCTCGACCACGGTCGCGGGCCGGGTGGGGGGCGCGGCGTCCTCGGTTCCGGCGTTCGTCACCGGCGGAGCATCCCATGACCGGCCGGCGGGCGGCGGCCGCCGGGGCGCTGGCGGTGGGCGCGGCGACGGTCGCCTGGGCGGTCTTCCTCCTCGTGCGGCGCTGGCCGATCGACGTCCTGGGCCCGTTCCTGCTGCTGCTGGCCGTGCCGGTCGCGTGGTGGGCGGTGCGCCGGAGGGGGACGCGCCGCGCGCTGGGGCTCGCGGCCGCGGTCGCGCTGGTGCTCGTCTCGCTGCTCGAGCTCGTGCAGAACGCGGTGGTGCTGGAGGACGCGGTCACGATCGCGGGGGCGCTGGTCGCCGTCCTGCTGGCCCGGCACGCGTTCACGATCCGCGTCCCGCTGCCGCGGGTGCCGCCGCCCGCCGCGCCGGTGCTGTTCGTGAACCCGTGGTCCGGCGACGGGCGCGCCGAGCGCACCGGGCTCGTGCCCGCGGCGCGTGAGCGCGGGCTCGAGGTGGTCGTCCTCCAGCGCGGCGACGATCTGGTCGACCTCGTCGAGGCCGCCGTCGCGCGCGGAGCCGACGGCCTCGCGATGGCGGGGGGCGACGGGTCGCAGGCGATCGTCGCGCGGATCGCGTCCGCGCACGGCCTGGCGTACGCGTGCATCCCGTCCGGCACCCGCAACCACTTCGCGCTCGACCTCGGCGTCGACCGTGACGACGACCTCGGCGCGCTCGACGCGTTCGGCCCCGGCGCGGGCGAGCACGTCGTCGACCTCGCCGAGGTCAACGGGCGGACGTTCGTCAACAACGTGTCGCTCGGCGTGTACGCGGAGGCGGTCCAGCGCGAGGGCTACCGCGCCCGCAAACTGCGCACGATCCTCGACACGGTCCCCGACGTCGTCGGGCCCGACGGCGAGGCGCTCGACCTCGAGTGGACGAGCCCGAGCGGCACCGTGCACCGGACGGCGGCGGTCATCCTCGTCTCCAACAACCGCTACCGCCTGGGGCGGCTGATCGGGTCCGGCACGCGGCCGCGCATCGACGACGGCCTGCTCGGCGTCGCCGTCGTCGCGGGGCGCACCGCCCCGCGCGGGCTGCTGCGGCGGCCCTGGCGCGACTGGTCGACGCCGGCGTTCGACGTCCGCTCCGCCGCGCCGGTGAGCGCAGGGATCGACGGCGAGACGGGGCTGCTCCACCCGCC
>DAIPYF010000132.1:2393-7610 GCA_036782855.1 Solirubrobacteraceae bacterium | reverse complement strand
AGCTCGGCGGTTCGGTCAACGCGATCGAGTTCATCACCGGCGAGATCGACGAGTCCGCCTGGGGTTACCAGGAGCGCTACCGGATCGGCCAGGACGTGGTGATCGGCGTGAACGAGTACGTCGAGGATCAGCTCGAGGTCCCGGACCTCCTGCGCGTCGACCCCGAGTCCGAGGCCGAGCAGGTCGGGCGTCTGACGGCGTTCAAGGCCGACCGTGACGGCGCGCTCGTCGAGCAGCGGCTCGAGGCGCTCCGCGAGGCGGCCCGCGGCACCGAGAACCTGATCCCGCACATCCGCGCGGCGCTGAAGGATCGCTGCTCGATGGGCGAGGTCTGCGGCGCGATGCAGGACGTGTTCGGCAAGTACCAGCCGATCGTGTGACGCATGGCGTCAGCGGTGGTCGCTAGCGTGCCCGCGCGATGACCACCACACCCGCCATCCTCTTCTACGACGTCGTCGTCGCGATCCACGTCATGACGATCGTGATCGCGTTCGGCGTGACCTTCGTCTACCCGGCGATCATCCCGTGGCTAACGAACAAGCACCCCGAGGCGATGCCGACGATCCACGAGATGCAGGTCCGCATCGGGCGCTTCGTGATCACGCCGTTCGCGACGCTCGCGCTCCTCACCGGCATCTACCTCGCCGCGGATCGCGATCTTTTCGACCAGACCTGGGTCACGATCCCGTTCGTGATCATCATCATCCTGCTCGGGCTCGGCGGCGCGTTCTTCACGCCGCGCGAGAAGCAGCTCGCGGCGCTGGCACGGCGCGACATCGACGCCGGCGGCACGTTGAGCGACGAGTACCACGGGCGAGCCAAGCCGGTGGCCCTCGTCGGCGCCCTGTCCAGCCTGCTGATCCTGTTCGCGATCTTCTGCATGGTCGCCAAGCCGTTCGCGAGCTAGGGCCCGGAGCGCGGGCGATCGGCTGCATTTCGCGCCACCCCCTGGCGCTTTCTACAGCCGATCACCGGAGTGCGGCACGGATTGCGGTGGTGACTTCGATGGGGCGCCGGCGGACCTGGCGGGCCGTGAAGCGCAGGACGCGGTAGCCATCGCGGGCGAGCACGGCGTCGCGCCGGCGGTCGCGCTCCATCGCTGCTCGCGTGAGGTGGAAACCGATGCTGTCCGCCTCGGCTACGAGGCGGGCGTCGCTCCACAGGAGATCGACCTCGAACTCGCCGACGCGGGCGTTGACCTGAGGGCGCGGGAGGCCTGCGCGTGTCACGAGGCGCAGGAGTGCGACCTCGAGCTCGCTGCGTGTGGCGGCGGGCTCCCAGGCGGCGAAGATGTCGCGGACCGCGTTCGCGCCCGCCCGGTATCGCACGCTCGCCAGCACCGAACGGACATTGAGCACCTGCAGCGCCTCCGCGCGCTCGAGCGTCCGCTCGAGGTCGCGGCGGCCGAGCACCGCGGCGAGGTCGGCGAGCGTGCGGGACATCGTTGTGACGGGAACGCCCGCCCGCTCGGTGACCTCGTCGACGCGAAGCCGAACCGTCTCGTGGATGTGGACTCCCTGCGGCGGGCGGACGCCTCTGCGGGTCGTCGTCACGTCGGTCCCCGCGCGGTTCGACGTCCTGAGGTCCCACAACGCCGCTGCGGAGCGGTGCGAGAGCGCGGCGCCCGAGCCCGCGGCGAGAACCGCCGCGAGCCAGCGTCCCTCCCGGCGCAGGGCGGTATGCCCAACGGCGTAGACGCCGGGATGAAGGCGCCGCAGCCGGCCCGCGGCGACACGCCTGCGGATCGTCGTCCGGCTGAAGCCGAGCGCCAGAAGCCCGGCGTCGTCGATCACGCCCCACCGCGCGTCGGCCCGCTCGGCGAGCGCCAGTTCGCGCCCCGCGCCCGCAATCGGCTGTAGATCGCGCCACCCCCTGGCGTCATCTGCAGCCGATCGCTCCACAGCGCCCGATCCTGCCGGGCTCCGTGTGACGTGTGGGCGCCGTGGTTGCCACGACTCCTTGGCGCGGGAGCGACGTTGCAGGATCGGCGTCGGGGCAGGAGCCGCCGGGCCGGGCGTTGAAACCGTCGTCTGTCATGCCCGAGACCTGTGCGCAGCGCACCCTCGTGAAGTCCCCGCCCGAACTCTGGTCGGAGATCAGCGACGCGCAGACCCTCGCCCGACGGCTGTCCGCGTTCGGTGAGGTGCGCATCACCCGGATGGAGCCCGAGACCGCCGTCGCCTGGGAGGGCGCGCTTGTACGCGGCACGGTGGAGCTCGCGGCCTCCGGGTGGGGCACGAAGGTCACGATCACGGCCGAGCCGCTCGCGGCGACGGTCGAAGCACCCCCGGAACCGGAACCGGCGCCTGCGCCTGAGCCGGCCCCCGTCGAAGCCGCATCACCTTCCGCCGATCCTGAGGCGACCGGGACCGACATCCCGCCGCAGGACCTCCGCCCCGCGCCGCGCGAAGGGTTCTTCGCGCGGTTCGCGGGCTGGTGGAACACCGGGCGCTGGGAGGCCCAGCGTCCCGAACCGGCGCCCGAGCCCGAACCGGTCGCGATCGAGCCCGCCGAGCGGGCTCCGGAGCCACCGATCGCGATCGAGGCGCCGGAGGTCGAGCCCACGGTGCGCGCCGAGCCCGCGACCCCCGAGCCCGCGACCCCCGAGCCCGACCCCGCGGAGCTCGAAGGCCTGCTCGTGGCGGTCCTGGACGACCTCGGCTCCGCGCACCACCGCCCGTTCTCGCGCGCCTGACCGACGCCGCCTGACCCGCGCCGGGGTCGTACACTCCGGCGCCCAATGGCACGTCTCACGCATCCCGAAACCCTCGAGGACAAGCTCGTCCACCTGGAGGAGCTCCGCATGCTCGCGGCGCACTCCTCGCCGGAGGCGGAGGCGAAGCAGCACGCGAAGGGCAAGTTCACCGCCCGTGAGCGGATCGAGAAGCTGCTCGACCCCGGTTCCTTCCAGGAGCTCGACACCTTCGTCCGGCACCGCACGTACGAGTTCGGTCTCGAGAAGAACCGTCCCTGGGGCGACGCCGTCGTCACCGGCCACGGCACGATCGACGGACGCCGCGTGTGCGTCTTCAGCCAGGACTTCACGATCTTCGGCGGCTCGCTCGGCGAGGTGATGGCCGAGAAGATGGTGAAGATCATGGACCTGGCCGCGAAGATCGGCTGCCCCGTGATCGGCATCAACGACTCGGGCGGCGCGCGGATCCAGGAGGGCGTCGTCTCGCTCGGCGCCTACGGGGACGTCTTCGTGCGCAACGTCCAGTGCTCGGGCGTCATCCCGCAGATCAGCCTGATCATGGGCCCGTGCGCCGGCGGCGCCGTCTACTCGCCCGCGATGACCGACTTCATCTTCATGGTGAAGGAGACCTCGCACATGTTCATCACCGGCCCCGACGTGATCAAGACGGTCACCGGCGAGGAGGTCGAGTTCGAGGCGCTCGGCGGCGCGATGACGCACAACTCGAAGTCCGGCGTCGCCCACCTGGCCGCCGAGGACGAGGACGCGCTGCTCGAGGACACCCGCTACTTCTTCGGCTTCCTCCCCCAGAACAACCTCGAGACGCCGCCGCGCGTCGCCCCGGACGACGATCCGGACCGCGAGGACGAGGAGCTCGACTCCGTCGTCCCGGACAACCCGAACAAGCCGTACGACATGCGCGAGGTCGTGAAGCTCGTCATGGACGACGGCGAGTTCTTCGAGGTCCACGAGCACTGGGCGAAGAACATCATCGTCGGCTTCGCGCGCCTGAACGGCCGCGCGGTCGGCGTCGTCGGCAACCAGCCGGCCGCGCTCGCGGGCGTGCTCGACATCGACGCCTCGTGCAAGGGCGCGCGGTTCGTGCGCACCTGCGACGCCTACAACATCCCGATCATCACCTTCTGCGACGTGCCGGGCTTCCTGCCGGGCACGAGCCAGGAGTGGGGCGGCATCATCCGCCACGGCGCGAAGCTCCTCTACGCGTTCACCGAGGCGACGGTGCCGAAGATCACGGTCGTCACCCGCAAGGCGTACGGCGGCGCCTACGACGTCATGGCCTCCAAGCACATGCTCGCCGACTTCAACTTCGCCTGGCCGCAGGCGGAGGTCGCGGTGATGGGCCCCGAGGGCGCCGTCAACATCATCTACCGCAAGGACCTCGCGTCCTCGCCGACGCCGGACGAGCGGCGCGCGAAGCTGATCGCCGACTACAAGGCGCGCTTCGCCAACCCGTACACCGCGGCCGAGCGCGGGTACATCGACGACGTCATCGCGCCGCACACGACGCGTCCCACCCTCATCACCGCGCTCGAGACGCTGCAGACCAAGCGGGTCGCGCAGCCGAAGCGCAAGCACGGGAACATTCCGCTGTAGCTCTTACCGCACCGCCTCCAGCGCCGCGATCGCCACCCCCAGGTCCTGGATCGCGAGGCCGGTCGAGTCGAACAGCGTCGCGCGCTCGCCGCCGGACGGCGCCGGGACCTCGCCGGCGAGCACGGCGCCCAGGTCGGTGACGTCGGCGCGCGTCACGAGCCCGGCCTCGACCGCGCCCGTGAGCTCGCCGCCATGCGCGGCCTGCGCCCACTCGTCGCAGTAGAGCTCGCACGCGGCGACGGCCTCGACCGTCGCCTCGGCCTTCCCCGGCCCGTCCGCGCCGAGCATGTTGAGGTGCATCCCGGGACGCAGATCCTCCACCGTCACGACCGGCGCCGACCCGGGGGTCACGCACGTCACGACGTCGCAGGCGAGCGCGTCGGCGAGCGAGCCGGCGCGCCAGCCGTCCCCGAGGTCCGCGGCGAGCGCGCGAGCGAGCTCGGCGCGCGGGGCGTGGCAGACGCCGGTGTCGAAGCCGTCGGCCGCGAGGCACTTGGCCGCCCACGCCCCGTGCAGGCCGCTCCCGATGATCCCGCACGATCGCGCCCCCGCCGGGGCGAGCGCGCGCGCCGCGACGGCCGCGACGGCGCCGGTGCGCAGCGCCGTCACCGAGCGGGCGTCGAGCAGCGCGACCGGCTCGCTCGTCTGCGCGTCGGAGAGCACGATCACGCCCATGACGGTCGGCAGCCCGCGCGCCGGGTTGCCCGGGAACGAGCTGATCCACTTCAGCATCGCGAAGCCGTCGCCGAGCGCCGGCATGGCGCGGAAGTCGCCGTAGGGCGGCGACGGCAGGTAGACCTTCGCCGGCATGAGCCAGTCGCCCGCCCGGTGCCGCAGGAACGCCTCTCGGGTGTGGGTGATGGCGTCCTCGGCGGACACCGCGCCGATCACCGCGTCGTAGTCCAGGA
>DAIPYF010000132.1:0-2383 GCA_036782855.1 Solirubrobacteraceae bacterium | reverse complement strand
CCCCCCCGCCGTGCCGAACCGTCGTCCCGAGCTGCGCATCGTCGCGCCGGCCGCCTCCCCGCACGAGGCGGCCGCGGTCGTGGCCGCGCTCGAGCGCTTCATGCGCGAGACCACGCCGGTGCTCGTCGCCGAGGAGCCGCGGATGAACCCGTGGCAGCGCGCGGCCCTGCTGGAGGGCGTCGGCCGCGAGCCGGACGAGCCCACGGCGTGGCGCGACCCGAACCCCTGGTAGAGCGGCAACGCGCCACATCGCGCAGGCTGTCGAAATCGGGCGGGCCCAGCCGTCGTCCGGTTGAATGGGCAGGGCGACGAGCGCCCGCCCACCGCGACCAGGAGAACCACCATGCCGCAGTACATGCTGCTCCTCTACGGAGACCCGAGCCTCGCCCCGGCGCAGGACAGCCCTGAGGGCCAGGCCGAGTTCGGGCGCTGGATGGGCTACACGCAGGCGATGCGCGATGCCGGGGTGTTCGTCCCCGGCGACGCGCCCCCCCCCGCCGAGACCGCGAGCACCGTTCGCCTGCCGAACGGCGAACGCGTCGTCACCGATGGGCCGTTCGCCGAGACGAAGGAGATCCTGGGCGGCTACTACGTCCTCGATCTGCCAGACCTCGACGCCGCCCTGGCCTGGGCCGAGCAGGCGCCGAACGTCGTCCGCGGCAGCGTCGAGGTGCGCCCGGTCGTCGACTTCGGGTGAGCGGGAACGCCGCCGCGCAGGCCGTCGGGCGGGCCTTTCGCGAGGAGGGCCCGGCCATCCTCGCGACGCTCGCCCGGCAGGCCGGCGGTGACGTCGGCCTCGCCGAGGACGCGCTCCAGGACGCGCTCGCCGTCGCCCTGATCACGTGGCCGCACGACGGGATCCCCCGCGTCCCGGCCGCCTGGATCACGACGACGGCGCGGCGCAAGGCGATCGACCGCCTGCGCCGCGAGCGCGGCCTGGCCGAGCGGACGGCGGCCCTGGACCACCTCATGCGACTGGAGCGCGACCATCCCGAGGAGGAGCCGGACAGCGCGGTCGGCGACGATCGCCTGCGCCTGGTCTTCACCTGCTGCCACCCGGCGCTGATGATGGACGCGCGCGTCGCGCTGACGCTGCGCATGCTCGGCGGCCTGACGACGGCGGAGGTCGCCCGCGCGTTCCTCGTGCCGGAGCCGACGATGGCCCAGCGGCTCGTCCGCGCCAAGCGCAAGATCGCCGCGGCGCACATCCCCTACCGCGGTCCGGCCCACACTGACCTGCCGGAGCCCCTCGCCCGCGTCCTCGCCCTCGTCTACCTCGTGTTCAACGAGGGCCACCGCGCGTCGGCGGGCGACGCGCTCGTTCGCGAAGACCTGTGCGCCGAGGCGATCCGCCTCGCCCGGCTGCTCACCGCGCTGATGCCCGACGACGCGGAGACGCTCGGGCTGCTCGCGCTGATGCTGCTCCATGACGCGCGGCGCGCGGCGCGCACCGGGCCGGACGGCGGGTACGTCCCGCTGGACCGCCAGGACCGCGCCGGCTGGGACCGCGCGCGGATCGACGAGGGCACCGCGCTGCTCGACCGCGCGCTGCGCCTGCGGCGTCCCGGCCCCTACCAGCTGCAGGCGGCGATCTCCGCGCTGCACGCGCAGGCGCCGCACGCGGACGCGACGGACTGGCCGCAGATCGCGGCCCTCTACGGGCGGCTCGCGCAGCTCGCGCCCTCGCCGGTCGTCGAGGTGAACCGCGCCGTGGCCGTCGCCTTCGCGCAGACGCCGCAGGCCGGTCTGGACGTGCTCGCGCCGCTGCTCGCCGACGACGGGCTCGCCGGCTACCAGCCGCTCCACGCGGCGCACGCCGAGCTGCTGCGCCGCGCCGGGGACGGCGCCGGCGCCGCGAGCGCCTACGAGCGCGCGATCGCGCTGACGGGCAACGCGGTCGAACTGGAGGAGCTGGAGGCGCGGCGCGCAGCCCTGTGACCACCCGCCCGCCCGATAAGCTCGCGTACTGGTTGTCGAGCAGGGGGAGCGCCTGATGGTCGCTGGGTGGAGGACGGCTGCGGCGCTGACCATGCTGATCGCCGCGACGAGCACGGCCGACGCGGTCGCGGGAGACCTTCCGGCGACGTCGCCCAGGTCAGGACTGTCGGCCAAGGCGCGCGTGGTGCGGGCACTCGGCGGCGAGGCGCAGCGGTCCCGCAGCGCCCGCTACTCCTACCTCGACAAGCTCGACAGCCACGTGCTGGAGGTCGCCGCGGCACGGCTCGAGGGCGACCCCGTCAGCGACGCGGCCGCGAGCGAGGGCATCACCGTGTCGCCGGGCGGCGCCGTCTCGGTGGACGTCTACGTCCGCGGCGACCGCGCCGCGGAGGAGCGCCGTCGCCGCGAGGCCGCGAGGCGCGCCAGGAAGGAGCGCGACCGCCAG
>DAIPYF010000131.1:5624-7665 GCA_036782855.1 Solirubrobacteraceae bacterium | reverse complement strand
ACGCGGCGATCGCCTCCTCCTCGTTGAACGCCGGCATGACGATCGCCACGCGCGGACGCAGGCCGTGGTCCGCGCTCGGCCGGTACAGCATCGAGAACACGAACCGCGAGACGATGTACGCGCAGACGACGAGGCCGTAGAGCCCGAAGATCGGGTCCACGAGGACGATGTCCGCGAAGATCGCCTTGAAGCCGACGACCGCGACGAGCAGCAGCACGAGGTAGACCCCCGCGCCGACGCGCGCGAGCTGGTCCACCAGCCGCGGCGGCCGTTCGGTCTGCGTGGCGCTCATCGGCGTCAGAGGGTGTGGCGGCGGTCGCCCGCGCCGACGCGATAGGTGCCGTCCAGCAGGAGCGGGCAGTCGTCGAGGAACGTGTAGTCGCTCCCCGCGTGCACGGTGCCCACGACCGCGAGGTCCCAGTCACGCCCGCGCGGCGCCGGCTCGCTGTGGAGGGCGCGAGCGCCGAGCGTCAGCGTCGGGATCAGCGGGTCGTGATAGGCGACCGTGCACCCGGCATCCTCCAGCGCCGCGAGGATGTCCAGCGACGGCGACTCGCGCACGTCCTGCACCCCCGGCTTGTAGGCGACGCCGACCATCAGCACGCGCTTGCCGCGCGGCTCGCCGAGCAGCTCGGTCGCGCGCCGCACCACGCGGCGCGGGCGGTCCGCGATCGCCCCCATCGCCTGGCGCACGATCGGTGCCGCCCGGCCGGCGGTCTGCAGCGGATCCAGCAGGTAGTGCGGGTCGCACGGGATGCAGTGCCCGCCGACGCCCGGTCCCGGATAGAACGCCATGAACCCGTAGGGCTTGGTGGCGGCGGCCTCGGTGACCTCGATCGGGTCCAGCCCGTAGTGCGCGGCGGCGTCCGCCATCTCGTAGGCGAACGCGATGTTCACGGCGCGGAACGTGTTCTCGTAGAGCTTCGTGAGCTCCGCGGCCTCCATGCTCGTCACGCGGTGCACGCGGGTCGTGAGCCGCTCGAGGAACGCGGCGGCGCGCTCGGTGCACGCGACCGTCGCCCCGCCGACGACGCGCGGGGTCTCCTCCTGCATCGTCGTGACGTTGCCCGGGTCGATGCGCTCGGGGCTGAAGGCGACGTGGATGTCCTCGCCGACCGTGAGCCCGCGCGCGGCGAGCGGGCCGGTCAGCAGGTCCGCCGTCGTCCCGACGTAGCTCGTGGAGGTGAGGATCAGCGTCTGGCCGGCGCGCGCGTGGGCGACCGCCGTCGCGCAGGCCTCGCGCAGCGCTCGCAGGTCCGGTGAGTGGTCCTCGTGCACGGGCGTCGGGACGCAGATCAGCACGACGTCCGCGAGCCGCAGCGCGCGGGCGTTGTCGGTCATGCGCAGTGAGCCGGCGTCGAGGGCCTCGCGCAGGCGCTCGTGGTCGCGCTCCAGCAGGTCGACGGTGCCGGCGCGGATCCGGCGCAGCCGGACGCGGCTCGTGTCGATCCCGATGACGGGCAGGCCGGCTGCTGTCGCCGCCAGGCCCGTCGGCAGGCCGACGTAGCCCAGGCCGATGACGGCCAGGCGCGGATCGGCGGAGACGGGCGCGGCCCGGCGGGCGGGCAGCGGAGTGCGGGCGGGGGCCGCGGCCGCGGGGGCCGTGGCGGATGCGGGAACTGCGGTGAGGACGTCCGGGGTCATGGTCACCTGGCAGGTCGTGTGATGGACGGGTGCCGGACCCGCCGCACAGCGCTGGGCGGTGGTGATGGACGGTCCTGCGCCAGGGCCGTCCGTCCGGCGCCGCGCACCCTGGGACCCCGCCGGCCGGACGGCGGCCGGGCGCGGGGGTTTGTTCACGTTCGCGACGCGATTCGCTGCAGCGCCGCGAGACCGCGCATCGGTCATCTGCCGACTTTCGGAGGATCGCCGCGATGGCCGATGAACACTGGCGTTTCGGCACCCCACCGGTCGGCTTGCGGAGCCCGCCGCCGGGCGCTGCGGCGAGCGGTCAGCCGCGCGGGAGGCCGCGCGGGAGGCCCGCGAGGAGGTCGACGCAGAGCACGGCGAACTCCTCGTCGGTCCCGGAGCAGGCCTCGAT
>DAIPYF010000131.1:2360-5614 GCA_036782855.1 Solirubrobacteraceae bacterium | reverse complement strand
GCGGGCCGCCGTCGTCGGCGTACCCCGGGTGCCCGAGCTGGGTGAGCCAGCCGCGGAAGACGCGGTGCACGTGCTCGGCGCCGATCAGCGGCTCGTCGGGCAGCGGCAGGGCGACCGGCGCACAGAGAAACGGGGGCGGCTGCTCGCCGCCCATCCCGCCGTGCGACCCGACGAGCTCCTCGAACGCGGCGACCTCGTCGGTCTCCTCCCAGTACGTCGAGTTCACGACGATGTCCGGGCAGGTGCTGAAGCGGTCGGTGCGGCGCACGTGGTCGGCCGCGCGCGGGCCGAACGGGGCGAGCGGGTCGGTGCCCTCGACGACGCCCTCGTCGAGCCAGTTCGCGCCGTCGGGGCCCAGCGCGACCGCGCCGCGCGCCGCCGAGCGCACGAGCGCGAAGGCGATCCCCGGGTGGGTGCGCAGGCCGCGCAGGAGGGCGGGGTGCAGCTCCTCGATGCGCTCGAGCGTCACACGCCCCGGCTCGCGCGGGAAGGTGACGTGCCCGAGGTTGCCGGAGGCCATGACGACGATCTCGGGAACGTCGGACTCCGCCTCCAGCTCCTCCGCCGCCTCGTCACGGCGGCCCTCGGCGAGCGCGACGTCGCCGTCGGCGCGGCGCGAGCGCGTCAGCCGCGCCGCGGTTCGGCCGGCGGCGCTGTCGGTCCGGGCCAGGCCGGTCAGCTCGGCGTCGAGGAAGTCCGAGCCGGTGTCCGCCGCCTCGGTCAGGGCGAGCGTGGAGCCCGGCTCGCACAGGCGTGTCACGAGCTGCTCGAGCGACTCGTCGTAGCGCTGCAGGAACGTCGCGCCCTGGGACTGGCCGTGGTCGGAGAGCACGACGAACCGGTACGGGCGCGGCGCGCCGGCGGCGGCCTTCTCGATCCGGCCGAGCTGCCGGTCGACCTTGCGCAGGACCGCGAGCGTGTCACGCCGCTCGACACCCGAGTGATGGGCGACCTCGTCGTACGCGAGGAACGTCGTGTACGCGACCGGGCGCCCGGCGTAGAGGTCGGCGATGACCGCGGCGACCTGGAGGTCGAGCTGGATCACCGTCGCCCACGCGCGCGCGATCGCGTAGAACCAGCTGCGGTGGATCCGCGGCTCGACGCCGCGGCGCACCTGCTGGGTCGCGTAGCGGCGCTCGATCGCGATCTCGGCGATCGACATGAAGAGCGTGTGCAGCGTCGCGTAGGGCCGCGCGAAGTAGCCGTAGTAGTCCTGGCCGATCCTCCCCGTGCGCTTGCGGTCGAGCACGGTGCTCATCGTCAGCAGCGAATGCGGGGCGTCGCCGGAGACGATGTTCGCGCGGCTCGCGCCGTCCTCGTGCAGGAGGCCGTGGCCGTTGGAGATCCGGCGCTCGATCTCGACCGCGTCGTGCACCTTGTTCGTGACGATCGCCTTCTGGGTGTCCTTCTCCCACCAGCGGAAGGCGGGCATGTCGTGGTTGTAGCCGTGCAGCAGCCCGGCCTGGCAGGCGCCGGTCTGCGAGGACCAGTCCGTCTCCCACCACGTGAGGCGGTGGGTGCCCTCGCGCAGCCAGCGCGAGAGGGTCGGCATGTCGCCGTCGCGGAGCGCGCGCTGGACCACCGCGTGCGCGAGCCCGTCGATCTCCAGGAAGAACAGTCCCGGCACGTCGGTCGGCTCGACCCCCGCGGAGCGCCGGGCCTGCCGCGCGAGGACGTTGCGCTCCCACGGCCCGTCGTCGTCGATCGACAGGAGCGCCGTCAGACCCGTGGTCACGACGCTGAGGATGAGCGCCGTGAAGAACGCCCCCCAGAACCCCTCGATGCTGAGCCCCTGGTCGAGCGTCGAGGCGAGCAGCACGATCAGGCCGTTGAGCAGCAGCGCGCCGAGCCCGAACGTCAGGACCGTGAAGGGCAGCGCGAACCGGATCACCAGCGGCCACAGGAGCGCGTTCAGCAGCGCGACGACGATGGCGGTGCTGACGACGCCCACGGCGCCGTCCGTCATCGAGACGCTCGGGACGATCCACGCCGCGAGGAACAGCGAGAGGATCGTGGCGGCGAGCGTGAGGAGCGCGCGGCCGACGTAGATCGGCGTGCGGGCGCGGCGGCGGGTCTCGGTGCTGGTCACGCGGCGTATCTTGTCGGAGCGCAACTGCGGCCGTCGTCCGCGGGGGTGGCGGTCAGCTCACACCGGCGGGCCGGCGGGGACCGCACCGAGCTGTTGCATCATCGCCATCAGGTCGAACACGCCCCAGTGCTCGTGTGCCAGGCCGTCGTCGCCGAACCGAATGATGTCGATGAGTTGCACGTCGACGTTCCTCCCGGTCGGGGACATGCCCATGAGCTCGCGCTCGTGCGTCCCGGTCATCCTCACCCGCGCGACGACCTTGTCGCCGTCGACCAGCACGTCCTCGGGGTCCATCCGCAGGTTGGGGAACGCCGCCCGCTGGATCCGGAAGAACCCCAGGACGCCGTCCTTCGTCGGCGCCAGGCCCGGCGTCTCCTCATGCTCGACGAAGTCGTCGGCCAGCAGGGCCCCGAACCCGTCGATGTCGCCGTCACTCAGCAGGCTGTAGAAGCGCCGCACCGTCTCCGCGTGATCCATCGTTCCCTCCCCGTCGCAGGTCGCCTCGGGCGACCCTCCCGGAAGCGGGGCCGCGCTGCAAGCCCGGTTCCGCCGATCGGCGATCGCGGCGAACGTCCCGCAATGCCGGCTGGAGCACTCAGCGCGGGACGTTCGCCCCGGCGCCGACCGCGCTGCGCAGCCCGCCGGCCGCCTTGTCGCCGATGCGGTTGAAGATGAGTTTCAGCAGCGGGTCGGCGAGGCGCAGCGGGCCCTTCAGGGCGAGGTCCGCGTCGTAGACGATCTGCGTTCCGCCGCCGGCCGCGGGCGTGAACGTCATCGTGTCGAGCGACACGACGCTCGCGTTCTCCCCGCGCAGCGTGATCGAGTTCGGCGGGTCGATCGCCGTGACCTCGTAGACGAGCGGGGTCTTGCGGCCCATGAAGTCCGCGACGAGGCGCACGCGGCTGCCGACGACGATCTCGCCCTCGTCCAGGCGCTCGGCCTCGACGACGCCGGGATCCCACTCCCGCGTCATCGAGAAGTCGCTCAGGTACGCGAACACGTCCTGCTGCGGGCGTGGGCTCTGGATAGTGGTGACGTAGCGGGCCATGTCAGACGGCTCCTCGTTCGTGGTCGGTCGCGGTGAGGCCGCTGAGGCGCTCGCACGCGTCCCAGAGCGCCGTGCGATCGGCGGGGGTCTCGCGGGTGGAGGACATGCGGTGGGTGG
>DAIPYF010000131.1:0-2350 GCA_036782855.1 Solirubrobacteraceae bacterium | reverse complement strand
CCGCCGGTCGTGCCAGAACCCGCCGGTGCTGTGCGCAGGCTCATCGGCGGCGCCGAGCCACACGATCGTGTCGGCACCCTGTTCGGCGCTGCGCAGGAGCGGCTTCGTGACGGCGTGGAAGCGCGGGAGGCCGGTCTGCACGCCCGGTGTGTCCGCCCAGCCCGGGTGCATCGCGTGGACGACGACGCCCGTGCCCGCGAGGCGCTCGCCGAGCAGCTCGGTGAGGATCACCTGGGCGCGTTTGGTGCGCGCGTAGACGGCCGGGCCGTCGAACTCCAGGCGCTCGGTCTGCAGGTCGTCCACGCGGATGCGCTCGGTGTACATGCCGCCGGACGAGACGTTGACGATCCGCGCGGGCGCGCTCTCGCGCAGCAGCGGCAGCAGCAGCTCGGTGAGCAGGAACGGGCCCAGGACGTTCGTCGCGAACGCGAGCTCGTACCCGTCGGCCGACACCGTCCGCTCCTGCGGCAGCACTCCGGCGTTGTTCACCAGGACGTCGAGGCGCTCCTCGGTGGCGAGGAACTCCTCCGCGAAGTGCCGCACGCTCGCCATGTCGCTCATGTCGCCGATGCCGACGCGCACGTCGTCGTTGCCCGTCGCCTCGGAGATCGCGGCGCGCGCGTCCTCGCCACGTCCGGCGTCGCGGGCGAGCAGGCGAACGGACGCGCCGAGCGCCGCGAAGCCCTCGGCCGCGGCGCGTCCGAGACCGGCCGTCGCGCCCGTGACGAGCACGACCTTCCCGTCCATGCGCGGCAGCGCGTCCCAGCCGTGGCTGCGCACGGCGTACCCGATCCGGGTGTATCCCGGGGCGATGGTCCGGTCGAGAAGGGTGTCGATCAGTGAGGTGACGATGACTGGGGTACGGCGCGCGACCGCTCGGCGGTCACGCGCGCATCTCGTAGGCCCCGGAGAGCGCGGTCACCTGCGCGAACACGCGGGCGAAGCGCTCGGGGTCGACGACCGGCGCGCGCACGTGCTCCAGCGCCCACGCCCGCTGGGCCTCCGTCGTCGACGGCTTCCCGTGCAGGTCGATCGCGAACGCGGAGAAGTCGCGCACCAGGACGTCGAACAGCTGGTCGATCACGTCGTGGTCCTGCCCGGTCAGCTCCGCCTGCTCGAGGATCAGCTGCCCGTAGACGACCAGCGTGAACAGCTCGCCGAGCGTGAGCATGAAGCCCAGGTCCTTCTGCTGGTCCTCGCCCGGAGGCGCCGTCTGCAGCAGCGCCGGGATGCCCTGTGCCTGCTCGATGAACCGCGCGACGTTCGGCAGGCCCGCGAAGCGGTCGTAGACCGGCCGCCAGTCGTGGAAGCGGATCTTCGAGAGCCCGCGCGCCGGGCCCTGCTCGAACAGGAACGGGTCGTCGGCCGGCTCACGGCGCGTCGGGACGGGCGCCTGGTCCTCCGCCATGAAGAAGTAGGCGGCCATGAACTTCAGGACGAGCGCCATGTTCACGTGCACGGTGCCCTCGAGCTTCGGCAGCGCGCGGATGTCGCTCGCCGCCATCTCGAAGTACGTGTCCTGCTCGAAGCCGCGCGCGGCGATGACGTCCCACAGCAGGTCGATGACCCGCTCGCCCTCGGTCGTCACCTTCATCTTCGTGATCGGGTTGTAGAGCAGGTAGCGCCGGTCCTCGGCGGTCGCCGCGCGGAAGTAGTCGATCGAGCGCTCGCCGAAGAGCTTCATCCCCAGCAGGCGCGCGTACGCGTCGGTCAGCATCTGGCCGACGTGCGGGAAGTCGGTGACCGTGCGGCCGTAGAGGACGCGATTGTGGGCGTGGGTGATCGCCTCGTAGAACGCGTGCTCGCAGATGCCGATCGACGCGAAGCCGAGGTTGAACTTGCCGACGTTCACGGTGTTCAGCGCGGCGTCGAACGCGGCCGGGCCGGTGTGCAGCACATCGTCCGCGGCGACCGGGTGGTCGTGCAGGCGGAACTCGCTGACGTACATCTGCGAGCTGACGACGTTCTTCACCAGCTCGTAGGTCGGGGCCTGGCTGTCGGCCGCGAAGAAGACGTAGCCCTCCGGGCCCTCGACGTCGGCGCGCCGGCCGAAGACGGAGACCATCCCGGCGAGGTTGCCGTTGCCGATGTAGTACTTGCCGCCGTTCGCGGTGAAGCCGCCCTCGCCGTCCGGCGTGAGGATCATGTCGGTCGAGTAGATGTCCGCCCCGTGGGCCTTCTCGGACAGGCCGAAGGCGAAGATCGCGCCGTCGTCGAGCAGCCGCGCGGCGCGCTCGCGCGCGGCCGCGTTGTCGCTCAGCCAGATCGGCCCGAGGCCGAGGATCGAGACCTGCCACGTGTACCAGTAGGCGAGCCCGTAGAAGGCGGTGATCTCGTTGAACGCGCAGAT
>DAIPYF010000130.1:1141-7734 GCA_036782855.1 Solirubrobacteraceae bacterium | reverse complement strand
GAGCAGCTCTACCGCGAGGCGCTGCGGCCCAAGCAGGCCGAGTCCGCTGTGGTGAGCGACCTGCCCGTGTTCGGGGGGAGCGGCGTGCTCCCCGGCGTCGACCTGTCGAACGCCGCCGCCCTGCTCGACGAGATGGATCGCGGCGACGGGCTCGATGCGCTGCGTTGACGTCGACGTCCTCGTCTACGCCCACCGGGAGGACCTGCCCGAGCACGAGCTCCATCGGACCTGGCTCGACCTCGCCCGGAGGGATCCGGAGCCGCTCGGCATCCCGGCGGTCGTGGCGCAGCTGGGCTGACGGACGTCACGCGCCGAGCAGCGGGCGCACGGCGTCGCCGCACGCGGCCAGCAGCGGCGCGGGGTCGCGCCCCGGCTCGGCGAGCATGCGCATCGCCGCGCCGTCGCCCACCGCGAACAGCAGATCCGCCAGCACCTCGGGCGGCGCTGCGAGCCGGACGATGCCGGCGCGCTCCTTCTCGGCGAGCACGTCGCCGACCTCGCCGCGCATCCGCTCGAGCAGCGCCTCCACCTCGGTGGCCACCTCGGGATGGCGACGGGCGAGGGTGAACAGCTCCAGCAGGACCGTCACGAACTCGGGGTCGTCGCCCACCGTCCGCTGCAGTGACGCGACGAGCACGTCGACGATCTCGTCCGCGCTGTCGGCGCGCTCCAGCCGCTCGCGCAGCGCGGGCAGGCGGATCGCCGCGTCGCGGCGCACGACCTCTGCGAGCAGCCGCTCCTTGGTGCCGAAGTAGTAGTGGAGCAGTCCGCGCGAGACGCCGGCCTCGCGCGCGACGTGGTCGAACGTCGAGGCGGCGGCCCCGCGGCGAGCGACGGACGAGCGCATCGCGTCCACGATCCGCTGGGCCTTCTCGCCCTCGATGGGGCGTGACGTGGCCGATGCCTCCATCGCGCCGATGCTAGCCCCCCGGGCAGGTGTGGCCGGGCCTCGCGCAACGACGGAGGGCGCCCGCAGGCGCCCTCCGCACAACCTGATCCGGGAGCCTCGTCAGGACGCCTTGCCGGCGTCCGCCTCGAGCTCATCGGCGTCGGCGGCGACCTCCTCGGCTGCCTCCTCGGCCTCCGCGACGACGTCCTCCGCGGCGGCCGGAGCCTCCGTCACGGGGCTCGGCGCGGGCTCCGGCGGAGCGGTGGTGGAGACGTAGTCGAACTCCTCCTCGGCCCCGAACAGCACGTCGAGGACCTTGTTGCGCAGGCCCTCGCTGAGTGCGAGCGCCAGCGCGGCGCCGACGACGACCACGAGGATCGCGCGGCCGATGTGGCGCTTCTTCTTCGCGGGGACCACGATGAGGTGCTCGCGCGCCCCCGCGATCCCGCGGCCGGTCGACGCCAGCTGCTCCTGAAGCTTCTTGTCGTCGAACAGCGCGTTGACGAGATTGTCCGAGCCCTTGACCCGGTCGAGTGCCTCACGCGCGGACTGGTAGGCGACCTTGGCGTTGTCGCGGACCGCCGGGTCCTCGATGGCACGCCGGACGTACGGGCTCGCCAGCAGATCCTGCACGGTCTGGGCGGCCTTTCCCGCCCCGCCTGATGCTGCCATTTCCGTCTTCTCCCATCGCTGGTGACTGCGAAGCCGCGAGTCTACCCCCGGCGCAAGGCCGCGGCGCGCAGGTCAGATCTCGAAGACGGCGCCGTCCGAGGCGACCTCGACCGGCGCTCCGAACGTGTCGGCAGCGCCGGCAGCGGCGTCGTCGACGTCCAGCTCGTCCGAGATGTGCGTCAGCACGAGGCGCTTCGCGCCGGCTCGGCGGCCGTGATCGCCCGCCTCCTCGCACGTGAGATGACCGCGCACGCCGCTGCGCTCGGGACGCGGAAGCGTCGACTCGATGAGGAGCAGGTCGGCGTCGCGCGCGAAGTCGACGAGCTCGTCGTTCGGCGAGCAGTCGGCGCTGAAGACCAGGCGCGGGCCGTCGCCGTCGACCGGGGTCACGCTGATCGCGAACGTCGGGACGTAGTGCGGGACCTCCCGGAAGTGGAAGCACAGCGAGCCGACCTGGACGCTGCCGTCCGGGTTGTACTCCTCGGAGCGGAACGCGTCCTCGACGAGCCGCTCGGAGCCCCAGAGGCCGCCGAGGACGCGCAGCGTCTGCGTGCCCGCGGGCGGCAGGTGCAGCGTCGGGCGCGCCGGCGCGTTCGTCCCCGGATGCCCGCCGACCGGCACCGGCTGCTGGCGCGGTGCGTAGGTCAGCGCGTACGCGTACGGGATCAGGTCGAGGCAGTGGTCGGCGTGCATGTGGCTGATCACCACGCCGCTGACCTCGACGTAGTCGACGAACGAGCGCAGCTTTGCGAAGACGCCGTTGCCGCAGTCGAGCAGCACCGTCGTGCCCTCGTGCTCCACGAGGTATCCACTGCATGCACCGCCCGCGTCCTGCCAGGCCGGCGACTTGCCCAGAACTGTGATCTGCACGCTCGTCCATCCCTCCCGTGAACGGGGCGGGACTCTACCCGCGGCGCGGTCGCCGCGCTGTGGCGTTCGTCACGCAGCGTGCAGCGCGGCCTGTTCCTCGGCCGTCGGGAACGCCCAGGTCGTGCGGGCCCGCCGCTCCTGGCGGAAGACGAACCGCAACTGCTGCGGCGGCCGCAGGCCATCGGGATGGTCGGGCCGGAACGTGGCGCACGCCTCGTCGAGGTTCAGCGCGCACAGCATGTTGCGCTGGAAGAAGCAGTCCTCGCAGGACACCTTCGCCGCCGTCGTCCGTCCCCTCGCCATGCCCGCCACGTGCCCCCTGCGCTCGTTTGCCGTTCCAGCCGTCGGCACCAAAGCACAGCGTCGCCGGCGCCCGCAACGCCACTCTCCGCACAGCGCAGGTTTTTCGTCCGGGGGGTCGCGGACGCGATCTCGCAAACGCCGGGTTTCGACGTCTACGGGGCCGAGCCGGGCGGCATGTGAAGATTCCCCCACCGGTTCAGGCGGTGTTCCCGCACTGTGCGGGAAACCTCATGGCCCCAGCCCCTCCGACAGCCTGTGACACCGTCGTCGTCGGCGCCGGGATCGTCGGGCTCGCGACCGCGCGGGAGGCGCTCCTGCGGCGCCCCGGCTCGGCCGTCGTCGTCCTCGAGCGGAGCGCCGATGTCGCCGGTGGGCAGACCGCGCGCAACAGCGGGGTCATCCATGCCGGCGTCTCCTATGCACCGGGGTCGCTGAAGGCGCGGCTGTGCACCGAGGGGGCGCGGCGGTTGTACGCGCTGTGCGACGAGCTCGGGATCCCCGCGGAGCGCTGCGGCAAGCTCATCGTCGCCGGCTCGGCCGGCGAGCTGCCCCGGCTCGACGAGCTCGAGCGGCGCGCGCACGCGAACGGGGTGACGGCGCGCCGCCTCACCGGCGCACAGATCGCCGACGTCGAGCCGCACGCGCGCGGCGTGGCCGCGCTGCACGTTCCGGACACGGGGATCGTCGACTTCGCGCGCGTCGCGCGGGCGCTGCGACGGGACGTCGAGGCGCGCGGGGGCACGGTCGTGACCTCCTGCCCCGTCGAGACCATCGCCGGCGGCACCGTGCGCCACGAACGCGGCTCCACGCGGGCACCCGCGATCGTCGCATGTGCGGGCATGGACGCCTCGCGCCTGGCGCGCCGCAGCGGCGAGCCGGACGACCCGCGGATCGTCCCGTTCCGCGGCGCGTACTTCCGGCTGCGCCGGCCTGAGCTCGTGCGCGCGCTGATCTATCCGGTCCCGGACCCGGCACTCCCGTTCCTCGGCGTTCACCTCACGCGGCGCGTGCAGGGCGACGTCGTCGCGGGGCCGACGGCGCTGCCCGACGCGACCCGCCTGCGCGAGAGCCTGAGCTGGCCGGGAACGTGGCGCATGGCGTGGCGCTGGCGGCGCCACGCGCTGCGCGAGCTCGGCTATGCGGCGTCGCGCGCCGCCTACGCGCGCGAGGTCCGCACACTCGTGCCCGCGGTGAGCGACGACGACCTCGAGCCGGGCTTCACCGGCGTGCGCGCACAGGCCGTCGGCCGCGACGGGACGCTGCTCGACGACTTCGCGCTGTCCGGATCCGGCGGCGTGCTGCACGTGCGCAACGCGCCGTCCCCCGCCGCCACGGCGGCGCTCGCGATCGCGACCGAACTGGCCGACCGCGCGGGGCTGTAGAGCGCCGCGGGGGCGCGGCGGCCGTACCCTCGGCGACGATGCGGATCCTGGTCACCGGCGCCAGCGGCGCCATCGGCGCGGCCCTCGCGCCCGAGCTTGCCCGCGCGGGCCACGCGGTCCGCGCGTTCGCTCGCGACCGCGCACGCGTCACGTGCGGCGGCGTCGACGAGGTCGTGACCGGCGACGCGCTGACCGGCGCCGGCCTCGATGCCGCCGTCGCGGACGCTGACGTCGTCTACTACCTGATCCACTCCATGGAGCCCGCGGGGGCGGCGGGCGGGTCGTTCCCCGAGCGCGAGCGCCGATCCGCCGCGAACGTCGTCGCCGCATGCGAGCGCGCGGGCGTGCGTCGCGTCATCTACCTGGGGGGGCTGGTGCCGGCCGGCCAGGCGCCGTCCGAGCACCTCGCGAGCCGGCTGGCGGTCGAGGACGCGCTGCTCGGATCCGCGCCCGAGGCGGTCGCGCTGCGCGCGTCGATCGTCATCAGCGCGGCGTCCCGGTCGTTCCGCTTCCTCGTCCGGCTCGTGGAGCGCACGCCCGTCCTCCCGCTGCCGACCTGGCGCGACCATCGCACACAGCCGATCGACGGTCGCGACGTGATCGCGTACCTCGTCGCGGCGGGGACGTCCCCGGTGATCGACGGGCCGGTCTCGCTCGACATCGCCGGACCGGACGTCCTGACCTACGGCGAGCTCATCCGCCGGATCCGCGACGCGCTGCTGCTCGACCGCCCGCCGGTCGAGCTGCCGTTCGCGCTGACCCCGGTCGCGAGCGTCGTCGCGGCCGCGATCGCCGGCGAGGACCTTGAGCTCGTCGGGCCGCTCATGGAGGGCCTGAGCGGCGACCTGCTCCCGCGCGACGACCGCGCGCATGAGCTGTTCGGCGTGCGCCTGCACCGGTTCGACGCGGCGGTCGAGCGCGCGCTGCGCGACTGGGAGACGAGCGAGGAGCTCGCGGCGCGGTAGCGTCGGCACCCGATGGGCCAGGTCGACGTGAGCATCGACATCGCCGCCTCGCCCGAGGAGGTGTGGGCGATCGCGCTGGACCCCGAGCGGCTCGCCGACTGGGTGACGATCCACCGCAGCCTCGGCGCCCACAGTGCGGGTGCGGCGCGGGAGGGGTTCCAGATGACGCAGACGCTGACGCTGCGCGGTGCGCCGTTCAAGGTGAAGTGGCGACTTGCGACGTGCGAGGAACCGCACCTCGCCGATTGGCACGGAGACGGGCCGGCCGGCTCGCGCGCCGAGACCTCTTACCGCCTCGACGACCACGAGGGGGGCACCCGTTTCACCTACCACAACGAATTTCACGCACCGCTCGGTGCGCTCGGACGGGTTGCGCAGCGCGCGGTCGCCGGTGACATCCCGCGGATCGAGGCCCTCAGGTCGCTCGACCGCCTGAAGGCGATCTGTGAGCGATCCGCCGAATAGGTGGCGTTCCTGCAACCACGCCTCAGTGGACTGCATTTCCGGCCAGATGTGACGGTAAGTCGCACCTTGAGCAGATGCTGAATTCGCGCTGTTAACGTCATGCGCCGGTCCAGTCACCCGCCACCCCGACACGCAAGGACGTATCGCCCTCATGGCTGATTTCGTTGATGAGAAGCTCCGCGAGATGGAGTCCCGCCTGAAGGAACTCCGCCCGCTCGTGGACGAGTACCACCGGCTCGAGGCCGCCGTCTCGGCGCTCGCCGGCGTCGGCGCGACCGCCGTCCGCCGCGCCGCGAAGCCGGCGTCGGCCGTCCGGCCCCGCAAGCGCGCCGCGCGCAAGCCCTCGGGCTCCGGCAAGCGCGGCCGGCCGAAGGGCAGCGGCCAGCGCGGCAAGCAGGCGCTGGAGATCGTCCGCGCCAAGCCCGGGATCACGATCCCGGAGATCGCCGACGCCATGGGCATCAAGCAGAACTACCTCTATCGCGTCATGCCCGGCCTCCAGCAGGACGGCCTCGTCGCCAAGAAGGGCAAGGGCTGGTACGCGAAGGACGCCGCCTAGGCGCGGCCCCCGGGCCGGCGCCGATCAAAGATCTCCGCATCTCGAGCCCGCTGAGCGGGCCTGAGATGCGGAGATAGGGCGGCGGGCGCCTCAGATCGCGCAGACGGCGATCGCCGGCGCGTCGCGGCGGGCCTTGTCGGTCGCCGTCGGCAGGTCGGCGAGCGAGGTGTAGGAGAGCTGTGCCGGGTCGAGGTCGAGTGCTGCGGCGTCGCCGGGGTCCAGGCGTTCCATCAGCGCCTTCGACGCGAGCGCACGGCCGCCGGTCGCGCAGGCCTCCAGACGCGCCCCCTCGTTGACCTCGTCGCCCAGCGCGGTGACCTCCGCGCGCCCGCTCGTCATCAACCGGCCGACGTAGAGCGTCGCGCCCCAGTGCAGGCCGAAGCGGATCCTCACCTCGGCGGGGTCCAGGTCGCTGCGCTCGGCCGCCCGCAGCGCGGCCGCGCGGATCCCGCGCATCGCCTCGATGCACCCACGCGCGGCGGCCGACT
>DAIPYF010000130.1:0-1131 GCA_036782855.1 Solirubrobacteraceae bacterium | reverse complement strand
GGCGAGAAAGAACGCGGTGACGCCGTCGCCGACATGCTTGCCGACGATCCCGCCCGCGTCCACGACCGCCCGGTCGCTGCCCGACGCGATCCGGCGGATGAGCGCGAAGTACGCTGGCGTCGCGAGTCGCCTGGCGAGCGGCGTGGAGTTCTCGAGGTCCGCGAACAGGACCGCGGCGGGCCGGCGCGCGGGCTCGAGCAGCCCGCTCATCCGCTCGAACAGCCGCGCATCACCGAGCGCGAGCATCCCCAGGACCGCCGCCCGCATCTCCGGCTTGACGACCACGCCGAACCCCCCGGGGGCGCTCTCGGCGCCGGTGAGCGGGACCATCAGCGCGTCGTTGCCGAGCGTCCTGTTTCCGAACCGGACGTCCACCCGCGTGCCCCACGCGGCCGGAGGCGGCTCCGGCGTGAGCGTCTCGAGCACCTCCAGGAGGCGCGGGTCGGCCGTCTCGCGCAGCGCCGCAAGGCCGCCCGGCGTGTCGTGAAGGATGAAGGCGCCAAATCCCCGCAGAGCCGTCCTGAAGCTCTCGAACGTCGGCCCGGCCGGCCAGGCCTCGCGCACGGCCGACATCTCCCGCGAGACGAAATGCTCCCCCAGCCCGGACGTCTCCGCCAGAGGACGGCCCGCGTTGACCAGCGCCCGGTACTCGTTCGACAGGTACGCCAGCCGCCACCTGGCATCCCACACCTCACCGGCGAACCCGTGGTCATCCAACGCGCGCGCGAACGCAGCGAGCACCTGGTCCTGCGGGAGAGGCGGCGAAGCCCCGTCACCAGTCACGCCCGCGACCCTATCCGCCGCGGGCGCCGGTCCCACCTGGGGCCGCTCCTAGATCAGCCCCAGCTCCGAAACGGCCTGGCGCTCCTCCACCAGCTCCGCCGCGCTCGCGTCGATCCTCGCGCGCGAGAAGTCGTCGATCTCCAGCCCCTGCACGATCTGGAAGTCGCCGCCGGAGCACGTGCACGGGAACGACGAGATGATGCCCTCGGGCACGCCGTACGAGCCGTCGGACGGGATCGACATCGAGACCCAGTCGCCCTCGGGCGTGCCGAGGACCCAGTCGCGCATGTGGCCGATCGCCGCGTTGGCCGCGGACGCCGCCGAGGACGCGCCGCGTGCCTCGATGAT
>DAIPYF010000129.1:4761-7737 GCA_036782855.1 Solirubrobacteraceae bacterium | reverse complement strand
GGGCGCCCGAGCCAGGTCGAGGTCGTCTCCCGGCCGGCCCGCGGTCGTTTCGGCCCGCGGTCGTCCCTCGGGACAGGACTCGGCGTCCGCATCGCGCTGAACGCGCGTGGCGACGCAGTTGTGAGCTGGACACAAGACGTCGAGACCGGCGAGTTCCCGGGGCCCTACTTGCGAACATTGGTCGCCCAGGTCGCCGTCCGTCGCGCCGGCCGACGCTTCGGCGCACCGGCGACCGTCTCGGGCACGCCGACGTACGCGACCACCCCGGCGATCTCCCCAAGAGGCACCGTCGCCGCGGCCTGGGAGCGTGCGAACGGCCCCGAGTCCGACCCGTACGGTGCGATCCAGACGTCCGCACAGATCGCGGGAGGCGCGTTCGAGACACCCGTCGACGCCCCCTTCGTCAATGCCCGGCGCGCATTCAGCCCGATGCTCGCAGCCGGCTCGCGGGAGGAGTTCGTGACCCTGTGGCAGGAAAAGTCGCGCAGCACCCTCCTTTCGCCGGGGCCGATCTACTGGGCCACGCGGCGGCCCGGCCGCGCGTTCGGCTCCCGGCGAACGCTGACGAGGTCCGCGGTCACCGACCCGCAGCTCGCCTCGACGGGCGATGGCCGCGCGCTCGTCGTCTGGACCGCGGGGCGATTCGCTGCGGCGCTCTACCGCTCGGGCACCGGCTTCGCTGCGATCACCCCGCCGGCCGGCCGTCCGGCGCCGGCTGTCCGGAGCCTCGCGGCGGCCGGTGACTTCGCCGTGTTCGCCTGGCAGACGACCGAGCGCCGGCTCGTGACGTCGGTCCGAAGGCCGTAGCAGCTGGCCGTGCCGCAACTGACGGCTCCTCGGCGCCCGTGGTTACGATCGCGCCCGCATGGCCGTCCACGATCGTCCACTCGCTGACCGACTCGAAGTCGGTGCCCCCTGGTTCGCGACGCTCGGCGCACAAGCCGTCGGCGCGCTGCCTGAGCGCCTTCGTCGCCGCATCTTGCAGACCGCATTCGACCGCGCCCGCGATGCCTTCAATCGCGGCGATCTCGAAGTGGTGTTCGCGCTGTTCGCCGACGATGTCGAATACGCGCCGCCGCCACCCCTCACGGACTGCGACACACTCCGAGGTCGCGCTGCCGTCATGGACTTCTGGAGCGGCGTGTTCGCCCGCTACGACGACAACACAATTGAGAACCTCTCGCTCGAGGAAGCGGCACGCGGGCACGTCGTCCGCCGAGCGCGCCTGCAGCATCGTCGATACGACCCGAGCGAGACACTCGACTACGTGATCGCGCAGACCACCGAACTGCGTTCCGGGCGCGTGGTGCGCCAGGTGAACGTGCTGGACCCCGCCACTCGCTAGCTCGCCGGCCCCTCACGCGCAAGCCGACGCCCGCCCGGGCGAGCGTTCGGGAAGGTCGCCAGAGCCGGGCACCCTCGCCCGGCCACCCGTCGAACGTCCCGGGCGAGACTCATCAGACCGGCTGCGCCTGTCTGACCCGCCAGGGGGCCGTGGCTACGTCAGCCGCTCCTGATTGTCGGGGTCGTCAAAGCTCAGCTGTCCCTCGAACTGCCCGTCACCACGCCGCGGCCCGCCGCCACGTCGCACGACCCGCGTCGGCCGCTCGTCCGGGGGGATCGCCTGCGTCGGGCGCTCCTCGGCGGGCACCCGCGACGCGACCGTCGTGATCGCCTCGCCGCCCGCGACCGACGTCGGGTCCCCCTCGACCCCCGGCGTGCGCGGATCGTCCCCGTCGAGCAGCGGCTCGGGCCGGCGATGGGCGCGGATCCGCCAGCCGGCGTACGCCAGCAGCGCGCCGAACAGGAACGCCACGAAGATGCCCCAGCTGACGCCCACCGTCGTCTTGAGCACGCCGCTCTCGCTCCCGTCGGGCTTGTCGACCTGGCGATAGAAGACGAGGAACATCACCCACAGCCCGCCGGCCGCGATGACGATGCCGTCGCCGAACGGCAGGTGGAACGCGCGGCGCTCCCCGCGCAGGAACAGCAGCAGCAGGACGGCGAGCGCGACGAGCAGGATCGACGCTTCGATGAAGCCCCACGACTGGAAGGCGATGAGCGAGTCCTCGACCTTCTGCGTCCCGCCGGGGGAGAGGACGAACCCGGTCTGCGTGTACCAGGGAAGGAACATCGTGCCGATCAGCCCCAGCGCGGCGATCGCCGCGAGGCGCTGCTCCCCGAACAGCTCGCGCCAGGCGGCGCGCAGCCGACCGACGACCCCGCGCGGCGGCGGGGCGGGACGCGGGATCCGGACGGTGTCGCCCTCGCCGGGCGCCGTGCTCATGCCCTGGTGCCGGCCGCCGCGCGCATGCGATCCAGAAGGACGTCCGCGTCCGCTGCCGAGACGCTGCGCAGCTGGCCCTGGAAGGCGAGCTTCCAGTGCTCCGCCGGCCACTTGCGGATGTGCTCGAGGTCGTCCTTGACGTCCTCGGCGGGCAGGCGATCCTCGTCGTCGAGGATCAGCTCGGGCTCCGTCTGGAAGCGCCACGGGTAGGGGTCGGGGTTGCCCGGCTTGCCGGGCCAGAGCGGCTCGCGATCCTCGAACAGCTCGGAGGTGATCCGCACCGCGCCGGCGAACTGCCCGACCTTCGTGAGGTAGAAGACGATCCGGTCGCCGGGCTCCATGTCGAGCGCCTGCTTGCGGCGGCGCTCCTTCATGCCGATCACGGTGAAGGCGTGCTCGCGCGTGGCCTCGAAGTTCTCCGGCGAGCCGGTGAGGATCCAGGTGGTCGGGGCCGCCGCGGGCATGTTTCGCAGTGTAGGGCCGGGTCAGACGACTGGAATGTCCTGCACCACCGGCTCGGCCCCCCGCGTCTGCGGGAGCCGTTCCACGAGCCAGTCGATCAGTGCGCGGACGAGCAGCAGCACCTGCCGCAGGACCTCGGCGAGCTGCGCGCGCAGCTCCTCGGGGATCAGCTCCGACAGCGTCCCGAGGGTCGCGGCGAGCGAGGAGACGTCGTCGCGCAGCGCCTC